>SLGK01000196.1 GCA_007123775.1 Anaerolineae bacterium
GCTTTGTCAATCAGGCGATCTGAAAGCGGCCGTACCAGCGATATTCGTAGTCTATTTCACCGGGTTGGTGATGAATATGCTGACACCATAGACTTTGAAGCAGAGATGATTATTTCGCCAGGGGGAATCGACGACCTGGGGCAAAAGGCAGTGGCCACGATCACTTTTGTGCGTTACAAACTATCTCTCGTTTACCGTCATGATGCCGATATGACTACTATTGGTGGTCTGGAGCTGCTACGTGAGGAATTGGAACATATCAATCGGAGCGATGCACCTAAGCATTTGCAATTTCCTCATAGTGCTAGCCGTTGGCGTAAATCGGTCGTTAAGGGACGTCGTACTTCTCCATTTATTTCTACAAACGGATTGGGTTCTGAAACAGTGATCAGACTGCACCAGGATGGCGGTGGCCATGGTCAGTTGCGAAAATACCAGGCTAAAACGCTGCCCCGAACTGTTTTATCTACTGCAAATGCTACAGAAAGTCCTACGGCATTGCTGGTGCGGCGTGAAATGCAATCCTGGCGGTTATTGCAGCTAGAACCTTCGGCGCTGCGCGAACCGGATGACTTTACAACAAAGCCAGGATTGGGCAGTGATGGCTCCCACTTACCTGCGACCCTTTACCATCTGGCCCATTCTTATCTGCGAGAAGGCAATGGCAAATCTGATGAATGGTTATACCAGCAGGTGTCCGGCCGTCTGTCTGAATTAATAGATGATGTATTTGCGCTTTATATCGACCGGGATGAAAAGCGGCAACTCTTAACTTTGGAAGTGACCGATAAAGCGCGTACCCGTTATCCCGCCCGTTCCTTATCAGATGGGACGCTGCGCTTCTTGGCCCTGGCTGTACTAGAGCAAGATCCGGATGCCAGTGGTCTTATTTGCCTGGAGGAGCCGGAAAATGGGATTCATCCTAAGCGTATCGCGACCATATTGCGCCTGCTTGAGGATATTGCCGTTGATGTGGAGGAGCCTGTCGGCCGTGATAACCCGCTGCGGCAAGTCATTATAAATACCCATTCCCCGGTGGTGGTGAATCAAGTTAAGGATGATAACCTGCTGGTTGCCGAGCAATATCAAATTGTGAAGGGGGGGCAGCGGTTTAAGGGTGTTCGCTTTAGCTGGCTGCCCGATACCTGGCGATCAGAGGCTGAACCTGCTCGCCGACCAGTTGCCAGAGGCAAGGTGCTGGCCTATCTGAACGTTATGGATTTTTCTGATCCGCGTTCTCAGTTTGTTTATTCCCACCCGACCAACAAACCGGTGCGGGTTGGTGAACGAGCCGATCTACAGCCAGAGTTACCTTTGTTGAAAGAATAATGATGGATGATCTGCGTTACACTCTGGTGGCTGAAGGTAGCTCTGACAGAGTACTGATGCCAATTTTGGATTGGTTATTGGAAGAAAACGGTGTCCATATTGCTATTCAGGGAGAATTTTCGGACACGTCTGTAAAAACATTGGGTGCTAAAATTCGTAAGGCAGTTCAGTCGTATCCCTGCGACTTGTTATTTGTGCACCGGGATGCTGATAGAGAAACGCGAGATAAGCGAGTTGAAGAAATAGAAACGGCTATTGCTGATGCTAACCTTCCCTCTTTACGACCCTATGTTTGCGTTATTCCGGTACGAATGCAGGAGGCCTGGCTGTTGTTTGATGAAGCTGCCATACGATATGCGGCCGACAATTCCAATGGCACAATGCTACTCTCGCTGCCGCCACTAAACCGATTGGAATCGCTACCTAATCCCAAACAAGAATTGACTGATTTGCTAAAGACAGCCAGTGGCAAAAGTGGGAGGAACCTCAAAAAGTTTAGGCCAAACCAAAAGATGCATCGCATCACCGAGATTATTGACGATTTTTCACCGTTACGCCAGTTAACCGCTTTTCAGGCTTTGGAAAATGAGATTAAACAGTTTGTGGCCGACTGGACAGGGGAGAAGAACGGATAAAGGAAGGGATGGATAAGCGCAAAAATCCATCTGTTTCTTCCCTTATTCGTTGTCCTCATCTGGTAAACTATGCCGCTTTCTCTCGCAGCGCCCGCAGCTTTTCAAACAGTTCCTTCTCCTCATCTGACAGGTTTTGCGGCAGTTGGATGTCAACGGTGGCGTACAGATCGCCACGTTTCTCCGGCTCGCGCAGGTGGGGTAGGCCCAGACCGCGCAGGCGGATGGTCTGGCCGTTGCTCGTCCCGGCCGGAATGGTCAGGTTAACGCTGCCTTCCAGCGTGGGCACTTCGGCTTTGCCACCTAATACGGCCGTGTACAGGTCCACCGGCACCGTGACGCGCAGATGGTTATCTTCGCGCACAAAATGGGGATGGTCATAGGTTTCAACGATCAGGTAAAGGTCGCCGGCCGGGCCACCGCCAGTGCCGCTGCCGCCCTGACCGCTCAGCCGAATCTTGGAGCCGCTTTTGACGCCTTTGGGTATTTTAGCCTCGATTTTACGGCCGTCTTCCCATTGCAGCGTGCGTGTCGTGCCGTGTAACACCTCTTCCAGCGTAATTTGCACGGCATGTTCCATATCCCGGCCGCGACGAGTGACGGTTTGCTGCCGGCCGAACCCGCCCGGTTGCGCCCGTTGACCACCCATGCCGCCAAACAATGTCTCAAAGAAGTCGGAAAAACCACCCTGTCCGAAGCCGCCTGAGCCACCAAACATCTGCTCAAACTCTTCCGGGCTGACGGTACGGAAGCCGCCGCTGCCTGGCTGAGCCGCCCACTGTGACCAGTCAAAATCCTGGGCGCGGCCACCGGCACGCGAGAACTGCTGCCACTGGCTGCCGAACTGGTCATACTTTTGCCGTTTGTCGGGATCTGACAGCACTTCGTACGCCTCGTTAATGTCCTTAAATCGTTCTTCTGCTGTCGCATCCCCTTTGTTGACGTCAGGATGGTACTGACGTGCCAGTTTACGGTATGCTTTTTTGATTTCTTTTTGTTCAGCATTTTTGCTGACACCTAATGTCTTGTAATAATCTTTATATTCCATACGGGTGCCTCGAATTTAGTGCGCTGTTGGTCGTTGGCTAAAGCCCATCACGCATTGGCCACGTGACGCGCCACCTCATTATTATGACAACCTTAGATCAGAAAGAGATAAGATTGATGTAAGAGGTTTATATGATAACAAAGAAAAAGCGTTGGACGAAACCAACGCTTCTGAAAAAGCTTCTGTCTGATGACTCAGCGATTGGCAATTGACGACTAGCCCTTTCTAAGGCAAATCTTCCCGCCGGAACGCGCCACGAGCCACAAATTTGGGCAACCGCATCCAGTGGTTCAACACCTGGTGTTTGGTGATAGAAAGGGTTACTGTGCCCTCGGTCGCATCCCGTTCGGCAAAAAACTCGGTAGGTACGTGAAAATTGGTGCCGAGGCTGCGGGATACAATGCGGACGTGGGCAGGATAGTACCCCAACTCCGGATTTATGTTTTCATCATTTTCCAGACGATGGGCAATAAACAGGGGCGTGCCCAGGAATTCGCCGTCTTTGCTGTACACTGTGTCTAAGCGGGTAAGTGAAAAGTCCATAGACTTGCTCCTTTGATGACACTAAGTTAGTGGGTGGTGCGGTACGCAGACTTGCGGTCTGCGACCTACCATCTGCTCCAATTATGCCCGGAAAATGGGGCGTGTCAATTGGCGTTTGCTGGCTGCGGACGCACCACCAGAACGGCCTGGTCGGCCCTGTGAATGACTTTCTCGGTGACGCTGCCGTAGGCCCAGCGTGCTTCTGCGCTTTGCCCGTGGCTGCTCATGGCGATCAGGTCGATCTTGTTACTCTGGGCAAAGTCAAGAATGATGTCAGCCGGAGGCCCGACCAAAACGGCCGTATCTACCACTATCTCATCCGGCACCTGAAGCGACGCCTTAACCTGCTCTAAATACGCCACCGCCTCTTCCTGGCGAGCTTCGGCCAATTGCTGCATTAGTTGTTCCACCTCGTTATCAGGTAGCGTCTGGTCAATATCGGTTGTGTCCAATGGCTCTAACACGCGCAGCAGAGAAAGCGGTATTCCCAGGCTCAGGGCAATCTGGCGGGCCGGCTCCAGAGCCGCTTCGGCCGTGGCAGAACCATCCAGCGTGATCAGCATCCCGGCCGGCACCTTGTCGCTGCGGACGATAAGGACAGGGTGTCTGGCCGCCCGCAGCACCTTTTGCGTGACGCTGCCCAGCCACCAGCGAGCCAAACCACTACGGCCGTGCGTAGACATCACAATCAGGTCAACAATTTCCGATTCGGCCGTATCGACAATGACGCTGGCCGGTTCACCGTCAATCACCAATGTCTCTAGTGAGATTTCTTGCCCCAAGGTTAACTGGCGTACCGAGCGGAGATAGCGCTGCATTCGCTGCTGCACCCATTCTTTTTCTTCAGGGGGACGCAGGCGGTTATAGACGGCCGCTACCTTTTCCGGCAGCAATTGCTTCTGATAAACCGGAACGCGCAGTAAGACAATGATCCCTTCATTTGCTTTGGCCAATGCCAGCGCGGGGTGTAGGGCGTTGGTGGCCAGTTGTGATCCATCAAGCGGTACTAATATCCTTTTGTACATGGCAACCTCCCTATTGCTAACGGTAACGTTACCTACAGCATAGGGTAAGAATGCCCTATTTTGATGTGTCAAACGTCATGAAATTGTCAGGTGTTTGGCTGTTAGCAGGGGCTAATGCTTCGGGAGAGGAAGGCAGAGTAATAACAATGTGAAACGTAAAAGGCGAAACGTGACGGTTTGCCACGTTTCGCCCATCTTAATTGACGTTAGCGACGCCTTAAACTACGCCGCTGGTGATCGCCATTTTCACTTCGGCAATGGCGCGGGTGACTTCGATTTCGCGCGGGCAGGCGTTGGTACAGTTAAAGATGGTGCGGCAGCGCCAGACACCAAACGTATCGGCCATAATGGCCAGACGTTCTTGCTGGCCCTGATCGCGGCTATCGAAGATAAAGCGGTGGGCCTGAACGATGGCGGCCGGGCCGACGTAGCGGTCATCGGCCCAGAAGCTGGGGCAGCCGCTGGTACAGGCGGCACACAAAATACATTTGGTGGTATCGTCAAACCTGGCCCGGTCGGCGGGGGATTGCAGTCGCTCACGGCCGTTTTCGGGTACGGGTGTGTCGTTGATGAAGTAGGGCAAGACCGACTTGTAATGGTCCATGAACGGTTCCATATCGACGATCAGGTCTTTGATCACTTTGAGGCCCAGAATTGGCTCGACTTGAATCTTGACCTGATCACCCCTGCCTTTGCCTAAACGCGCCACCAGCATTTTGCAGGCCAGGGCGTTAGCCCCGTTGATCCGCATGGCGTCAGAGCCACAAACGCCGTGGGCACAAGAGCGGCGCAGCGTTAGTGTACCGTCTTGCTCCCATTTGATCCGATGCAGTAAGTCCAGCACGGAATCAGTCGCATTGACATCATCAAGCGTGTAGTTGCCCCACCAGGGCTTCTGGTCTTTTTCGGGGTTAAACCGACGAATTCTCAATTCAGCTTGCATGGTTCTCCTCTTAAGAATTACGAATTACGAATTATGAATTACGAATTTTGTCCTTCGTCCTTCTTTTAGTAGACTCTCTCTTTGGGTTGGTAACGGCCGATGTTGACCGGTTTGTAGTCCAGGCTGTAACGGCCGTCTTCTTCGCGGAAGCAAAGGGTGTGCTTAAGCCAGTTCTCGTCGTCCCGTTTTGGATAATCGTCGCGGGCATGACCACCTCGGCTCTCCGGGCGGGCTTGGGCCGATACGGCCGTTACTTCCGCCAATTCCAGCAAACAGCCCAGTTCCCACGCTTCTAGCAAATCCGTGTTGAACTTGGTGCCTCTATCGTCAATCTCAACGTTCAGGTAATCCTGACGCAGTTGGCGCAAATCTTCGATGGCCTTCGTCATCGTCGCCTCAGTGCGGAAAACGCCCACATTGTCCGTCATGGTTTTCTGCATTTTCTCGCGCACCTGGTAGGCTTTCAGACTGCCCTTGTTGCTGCGAATGCGCTCGAACTCAGCCATCACCTCAGCCGCCGGATTTTCGGGCAGGTCAGGTAGGCCGGCCTGGCGGCAGTAGTCGGCCATATGCACGCCAGAGCGACGGCCGAATACCACCAGGTCTACCAGCGAATTGGTGCCCAGCCGGTTGGCACCATGCACCGAAACGCAGGCTGCTTCACCGGCGGCGTATAGCCCATTTAACACCGTATTGTCGCGGTCGATGACGACACGGCCGTCTACGTCTGTGGGTATACCACCCATTGCATAATGGGCGGTGGGCTGCACCGGCATCGGCTCCTCAACCGGGTCGATGCCCAGATAGGTGCGCGTAAAGTCGGCGATGTCCGGCAGCTTGGCTTCAATGTATTCACGGCTAATGCGCCGCTCTTCACCCGCTTCGGCCAGATATTTGTTTACGGTGTCTGGCGTCACGTCGAGATGGACGTAATTCTTACCGTTGACGCCCCGGCCCGCCTGCACTTCCAGGAAGATGGCCCGGCTGACCACGTCGCGGCTGGCCAGGTCTTTAATCGTCGGGGCGTACTCTTCCATGAAGCGTTTGCCCTCACTGTTGAGCAAAACGCCACCTTCACCGCGCACCCCTTCCGTAATCAATACACCCAGCTTAAAAATGCCGGTGGGATGGAATTGGTAGAATTCCATATCCTCTAGCGGTACGCCGCGCCGCAGACAGATAGCCGTGCCGTCGCCCGTTAGCGAATGGGCGTTAGAGGTTACTTCCCAGCAGCGTCCCCAGCCACCGGTGGCAAACAGAACCGCTTTGCTATGAAAGACGTGGAAATCGCCTGTGCCGATTTCATAAGCCACGACGCCACAAACCTGGTTACCGACGCGAATCAGGTCCACAACGTGAAACTCGTCGAAAAAGTTGACCTTGTTTTTGATGCACTGCTGGTACAGCGTTTGCAAAATCATATGGCCGGTGCGGTCGGCGGCGTGGCAAGCCCGCTGCACCGGTTTGCCGGTCTCATTGTTCGTATGGCCACCAAAGCGGCGCTGTGAAATGGTGCCATTGGGGAAACGGTCAAACGGTAGGCCCATATGCTCTAGCTCAATCACCGTGTCAACTGCTTCACGGCACAACACGTCCACCGCGTCCTGGTCGGCCAGGTAGTCAGAGCCTTTGACCGTATCGTACGCGTGCCATTCCCAATGGTCGTCTTCCATATTACCCAGGGCGGCCCCAATACCCCCCTGCGCCGCGCCGGTGTGGGAGCGGGTGGGGTACAGTTTGGAAATAACGGCTACGTTGACGCTTTTGCTGGCATACAGGGCAGCCATTAAACCGGCCCCGCCTGCGCCCACAATCACCGCGTCAAAGGTGTGTGTTTTTACATTCATCATGGTTTGTTGTCCTTACGTGATTTGTGACGGAAGACGGAGGACGAATGACGGAAGTTCCGTCCCCCGTCTTCCGTCCTCGGTCAAACTTTTTATCGTACTGCCGCCGGGTCAAAGGCCGCAATGGCAATGCCGGCCCAAATGATGGTGACGATAGTGAAAACGACCAGGAAAATATTGATCCGGCGCATCAGGGTGCGGTTGTGGATGTAATCCTCAAGGACCTGACGCAGGCCGTTCATGCCGTGTGAGACGGCAAAGACGAGCAGCAGCATGTCATACGCCTTCCAGCCCCAGGAGGACCAGACCTGAGCCACAAATTCGAGGGTCAGGTTGGCAGTGGTGTTGAGGACGTGTTGAATGAGCATATGGCCCACAGCCAGAATGAGCAGCGCAACGCCAGAAAGACGCATAAAGAGGTAGGCGTATCGCTCAAAATTGCTTTGTACTTTGACCGGCCGACGGGTTTCTTTGTTGGGTTGTGTGTATGTGGTCATGATTATCTCCCTATTACTACACCGTAATCTGCCAGCGTCGGCCAATCCCAGCAGCTAGCACCAGCCGCTGCCAATTCGCCGCAGTGATTGATTACGCCCATAAACATAAAAATGCCGATGGGGGTGAAAACAACAAAGAAGAGAATCCAGACAGCTAACGCGCTTTTGTCCTGGTACATCCACCATTCTGGCTTGAAGTCGAGAATGGTGATGCGGATGCCGTTGAACGCATGGTACAAAACGGCCGCCATGATACCAATCTCGCCTACGGCAAAGAAGGGGACTTTGAAGACGGCAATGGACCAGGCGTAAAATTCGGGCCAAAAGTGAACGTTGGCTGTGTCCCATACATGGAGAACCAAAAAGCTGAGGATGGCCAACCCGGAGAGACGGTGGGCTATCCAACTGTAATGGCCACTCCTGCCGCGATAGCGGATGCTTTCGCGTAGCGTGAGCATTAGAGATGACATAAAATTTGCCTCCGTTGAAGAGTTGAAAGTGTTACTTTCAGGATTATAGCACGAAAATTGAGAAAAAAAATCACGTTAGAATTCCGTCATTTAAGGCGGTTCTCTCTTGCTTTGCGGAGGTGTGACTGCTAAACTTAGATCGATGATTCGTCCTTTCAACTTGCGTGATTTGGCACTGGTTCACCGCTTGAGTGAGCATGGCGTCGCCCTACATACGGAGTCTGCGCTGACCGGCAGTTTGTATCCGCTGCGCGAGGCGCTGGCCAATATGTTTGTGCGTAGTGATTACCCCACGTATGTTTGGAAGGCCAATGAGGGGAGCGCCACTGGTTTTATCCAGCTTTTCCTACGTGATACCAATCAACCCGCTTATATTATGTACTTGAGTGCGGCACCGGACACGGCCGTTGCCAGTCCCAACAGCATGAACAATGGCAATCCGCCGTCTATAAACGAAACCGCCTGGCTCGAACTGCTGGACCGGGCAGTTATCGAAGTCGGTCAGCGCGGGATTCACAACCTGGTGGCGGAAGTGAATGAGACCGGGCCAGAGCTGCCCATTTTGCGCCGGGCGGGTTTTGCCGTTTACATGCGTCAGGATCTTTGGGTACTGTCTCAGGCGGAATCGAGGCGTGGCGAAATGATGCCGTTGCAACTGTCGCCCTACAGCAAACAGGATGATTGGGAAGTGCAACTCTTGTACGCCAACACGGTGCCCCGTTTGGTGCAGTTGGTAGACCCCATGCCGCCCACCACGGAACAAGAAGGGTGGGTGCTGCGTGAGGCGGGCGAGCTGTCAGCGTTTCTGCATTGGCATCAGGGTGATACGGCGACCTGGCTGCGCCTGTTTATTCATCCTAATGCTGAGGCGCAAGCGGATGAAATTGTGGCCTCGCTGCTGCACATGAACCAGGAGAAGGTGACACTGCCCGTTTACTGCTGTCTGCCGCGCTACCAAAGCTGGCTGCAAGGTGGCCTGGAGCGCACCGGCTTCCGCTTTTGGGGCAGCCAGGCAGTGATGGTTAAACACACGGTCCAACATTTACAGCGGTCGATGGAGAAAACGGCCGTTTTGGAAACTGGTGGGATTCCCGTCAGAAATTATGAGGCGTAAAACGTGAAACGTAAAACGTAAAAGACCATTACACTTTACGTACTACGCACTACGCACTACGCACTACCTAAAATTATATGTCTACAACCCAAATACAAGCACAAGAAGATTTACAAACTCTGCTGGCACTATTACCCCGCCACGTTTGTGAAAAAATTGAAGAGATTGGACGTGCAGACGAACTGCTGGAGATTATTCTCGATCTGGGCCGCCCCCCGTCAGCGCGCTATGTCGATGGCGAACTAATTTTGCTGCCGGAAGAAGTGAACCGGGCCGAAATCGAGCTGGTTGTCAACGGTATTGGTGACTTTGATGATGACAACCGGGCCGGAATTGCCCGTACCCTCCATCGCATTGCCGGCATTCGTAACCGGCGCGGCGAAGTGGTGGGCCTGACCTGCCGCGTGGGACGGGCCGTCTATGGTACTATCGACATTATCGAGGATATTGTGGAAGAAGGGCAGAGCATTTTGCTGCTCGGCCGGCCGGGTGTTGGCAAAACCACTATGTTGCGCGAAATGGCTCGTATTCTGGCTGAGCGCAAGCGCGTGGTTATTGTTGATACTTCCAACGAGATTGGCGGGGATGGTGACATTCCCCACCCGGCAGTAGGCCGCGCCCGCCGGATGCAGGTGCCGCGCCCGGCCCACCAGCACGAGACAATGATTGAGGCCGTGGAAAACCACAACCCGGAAGTGATTGTCATTGACGAAATCGGCCGGGAGCGGGAAGCGGAAGCGGCCCGCACCATCAATGAGCGGGGCGTGCAGCTAATCGGCACGGCCCACGGCAACACGCTGGAAAATCTGCTGCTCAATCCCACTTTGTCCGACCTGGTAGGTGGTATTGAGAGCGTCACCCTGTCTGACGAAGAGGCGCGGCGGCGGGGTACGCAGAAGACGGTGCTGGAACGGCGTGCCCCACCTACATTTGACATCCTGATTGAGATTCAGGACCGGCAGCGGTTGCTGGTGCATCGAGATGTGACCAATTCGGTGGATGCCATGCTGCGTGGTGAGCCGTTCGCCGTTGAGTTGCGCTATCGGGCCGAGGATGGCTCATTGCAGCGCGAGCAGCAAGAAGTGACGGTCAGTTCGGCTGCTGTGACCGGCCGGCGTGGAGCGCCGGGTCGGAATGGTGGCCGTGGCAGCCGCAGCCGTAGCGAGGGCTATTCGGTACGCTCGCGCGGCAGCGGGCCGGTTGGCAGTGGGGTTGAATTAGGCATAGACGGCCGCAACGGCCGTACCGCCCCATCTGATGAACCAGTCCAATCTAAGTCTCTGCGCGTTTTCGCTTACGGTGTGGCCCGCAACCGGCTGGCCCAGGCCGCCCGCCGGCTGGGAGTTGAATTGGAAATCGTCGACCAGATGACTGAAGCCGACGTGCTGGTCACGCTTAAGAGCTATTATCGCAAGCGGCGCCAGCTTATCCGTGAGGCGGAGCATCGGCGCACGCCCGTCTACGTGCTGCGGGCCAACACGGTCAACCAGATGGAAAACTTCCTGGTGCGGGCGCTGGACCTGGAGGCGGTGCCGACTGACCCTTTTGAGGCCGCCATTGCTGAGGCTGAAGAAGCGATCCAGCAGGTGCGGTCTGGCCAATCCCAGATTGACCTGAGTCCGGTGGGCGGGGCGGTACGCCGTTACCAGCACCAGATGGCGCGCCAGGCCAATCTGGTCTCGCATAGCTACGGCAAAGAACCGAATCGACACGTCAGGATATTTAACACGCAGCTCCACTCGTAAAACGTAAAGCGTAAAACGTAATTCAGTTTCGTTACGTTTTACGCTTTACGCCTCACGCCCCATGTTTATCACCTTCGAAGGACCAGACGGCAGCGGCAAGACCAGTCAGATTGCGATGCTGGCCGACCATTTGCGAGCCAAAGGGTATACGGTTGTAACCACCCGTGAGCCGGGTGGTACGGCCATTGGCGATCAGATTCGGGCCTGTCTGCATGACGTGGCCAATACGGCCATGGCCTCGGAGACGGAACTGCTGCTTTATTCGGCGTCGCGGGCGCAGTTGGTGCGGGAGGTGATACGGCCGTCTTTGGCCTCAGGCTATGTTGTGTTGTGTGATCGCTTTGCCGACAGCACAATGGCTTATCAGGGCTACGGCCGGGGACTGGACAGGGATCAGTTGGCCATGCTGACGGCTTTTGCTACCGGCGGCCTCAAACCCGACCTGACGATTTTGCTGGACATGGATGTAGAACGGGGCTTGCGCCGGCGCACAGCCAATGCGGAGGAAATGAATCGGCTGGATTTGGAAACGGCCGTTTTCCATCAGCGCGTTCGACAAGGCTATCACCAACTGGCTGCCCAGGAGCCTGGGCGTTGGCGCGTGGTCGATGCGGATCGGGAGGTAACGGCCGTGTTCGACGACGTGCGCCAGATCGTGGAGGCGATAGTCAAGTAGTCGTGTAGTCGAGTAGTCGTGTAGTCGAGTAGTCATTAGTCAGACTGCCCGACTACCAGACTATCGGACTACCAGACCACCAGACTACCAGACCACCAGACTATTCGCCCAACCCTCCTCCCTCAGCCAGTTCTGGCATTGATTGCTCGATAGATTCGGGTGACTCACCGCTTTCCAGACGGTCTACCACTTCACCGAATTCGTCCCCCAGGTCCTCACCCATCTCCTGGCTCATTTTACGCATGAAGCGCCCCATCGCTTTGGGGTCATCCTCATCCAGGCCGGCCAGGGCGTTCTCATCCAGCAGCGAATCCATGCGGGCCTCTTCCGATTTGGCAATACCAATTCGGCCGATGCGCCGTTTTAACTGCTGGCTACCACAGAGAGGGCAGGTGGGTACGGCCGTGTCATACTCGGCATAGCTAATAAAAAGCTGTACACTTTTTTGGCAATCCTGACAAATGAATGTATATCTTGGCATGGTCAATAACGAATTACGAATTATGAGTTTGATATGGCCTATTATAATCAAAGTAAGGCAATTCTTTCAAACTGTTTAGCTTTAGGATGAAGAGCAACCTATGACAACTGAAAAACTATACGATCAAGACAGCCATCCTATCATGCTCGTCATATCCGGGCCGTCGGGCGTGGGTAAAGATACCATTGCCCGTGCTCTGATTGAGCGTGACCCGGACCGTTTTTATTTTGTGGTCACGGCCACCAATCGCCCCCCACGAGAAGGCGAAGTGCAGGGCCGTGACTATTTCTTTGTCAGCACCAACGAATTCGCCCAGATGATTGAAGAGGACGAACTGCTTGAGTACGCGGTCGTCTACAATGATTTCAAGGGTGTGCCCAAGCAGCAGATTCGGGATGCGCTGGCGAGCAATCGGGATGTAATTATGCGGGTTGACGTACAGGGAGCCGCCACTATTCGCAAGCTGGTTCCCAACGCTATTTTCGTTTTTCTGGTGACCGAAACCGAAGCTGATCTGGATAAGCGGCTGCGCGCACGCAGGTCAGAGACAACAGAAGACCTTAAGCTTCGCATAGCTACTGCGCGACAAGAGATGAAACGGATCAAAGAGTTCGATTACGTCGTTATCAACGCCGACGGGTACCAGGAGCGCGCCGTCGATCAGATTTTCAGCATTATCGAGGCTGCCCACTGCCGAGTAGATCAATCGCCTATCAAATTATGAAGGCGTCAACGCAGAGACGCAGAGGCGCAGAGAAATGACTCCTCTGTGCATCTCCGCGTAACTGCTTTTGGTTGTGGCTACGCACTACGCAATACGCACTACGAGCAAAACAGCCAGACCAATTACCAGCGTCAACCCCAGGCCATAGGCAGTTGCCAGCTTGAGAACGTGGCCCTCGTCGGCCCCGGCGACTGTACTACATCCAATAATCACCTTGGCGGGCGCAAAAAGACCGCCCAGCGCGCCGCCGGCCGTTTGACCAGCCAGGATGATGGGTACGGCCAGATTCAGGGCCAGCGCCGTCTGCTGCTGTAATTGACCAAACACGACATTGCTATTGGTGTTGCTGCCGGTCATGAACGCGCCCAGTGCCCCAATAAACGGCGAGAGCAGGGGAAAAAATTCGCCAGCCGTTTGGCTGATGGCCAGCGCCAGCAGGTAGGTCATGCCCGCATGTTCCATCGTGACCGCCATAGCCACCAGGGTGAGAATGGCGATGGTGGGTTTGATCGAGCCGCGTACCGTTTTTTGGAGGATGAGACGGCCGTTGTAATCCGTGTTGCGTATTGCGTATTGCGTATTGCGTATTGGGTGTTGTGCCTCACTTGCCACCTGCAACTTCTTACTTTCTACTGAATATTGATTACTGTCTACTGCAAACTGAATTGGTCCGCGCCAGCGGTACCAGGCAAAGGTCAGCAGGCTGGCATAAAGTAGCAGCGTGCCCGCATGGCCGAACACATCTAGCGAGCGGCCCGTACCGGCCGCCATCTGCCAACCCAGGCTGGTTTCCACCTGGGGAAAAACCGGGTTGATGACCAAAAAGCTCAGCCGGTCGCCCAAAACAAGCTGCCCAATCAGGATGACGCCTATCAAAATAAAATAAGGCAAGAAAGACTGCCCTAACAGCCGCCAGCGCGTCTGTACGGCCGGTTGGCTGCGGCTGAGATAGAATATGGCCAGCAGCAGGCCCGCCAGTGCCCCGCCCAGCGCGGCCATCGTCCACAGGCCACTCACGGCCAAAGCCCACTGGCCGCTGCCCATCACGGCCGCAATGACGATCATAAATTTACCGCGTTGGTAAACGGCCGTTTTCCCGCCCGCCAGCCACAACACCGCCAGCCCACAGCCCAGACAGCACACCCCCAACAGTGCCGCCGACGGCCCGGCCAGCACCTCGCCCGGCAGCCCGCTGGCCGCCATCAACGCCAGAAAAGAAGACCCCAGTGAGCCAAACGTAACCGCCCAGGCATGGCCCAACAAACCCATGACCACCGCCACGCTGGCCGTAAAGCCCAACCCCACCAGCAGTGGGGCCACCACCGCCGCCGGTACGCCAAAACCAGTGGCCCCCTGCAAAAAGGAGCCAAACACCCAGGCCAGCAGCAGCGCCTGCGCCGGCCGGTCCTGCGCCAGACGGGGCAGCTCCCGGCCAATAGCCGCAATCACGCCCGCTTCGTTGACCACGTGGTAGAGCAGCAGGGCCATCCAGATAATGTACAGCACAAACAGAGAGAGCAGGATCGACTTACCCAGGGCTACCAGCAGCAGCGGCAGGTTGGCCCCAAAAAAAAGGAGCGAGAAGAAAACGGCCGTTAGCCATCCGGCCGGCCCTGCTTTACTGCCGCCCCATTGGCGACCAATCATCAAATACAGCACAGCCAACAGCGGCGTCACCGCCAGCAAAACCCAGACAGGTGTTATTGGCAAAAAAGAATCAGACATAGCCCTGAAGTATATGCCGCTTGCCGCAAATCGCCACAAAGAATCAAATCGTTATTGGATTTTTTTGAGAATCAGATATAATGTTTATTGTCTTGAGTCACTGCGATATTTTGTACAGAACGCATATGGATATACAACGCACGACTATTCAGGTATTTCTCCAAACCTAATACCTTGTTTTGGCAGGCCCAACATGGCGGAAGCAATGTTGGGCCTGTTGTTTGCCTGAGAAATAGAGACTAAATCCTGGCATGGTTCGTTTGTTTTTAACCTGGCGAGGTTGGACTATTTGTCGAATTGTCCAACTTGATAGAGCAGTCAAGTGAATGAAGATGAAGGAGAACGTCTATGGTATAAAGCCAATGAAAAACCACTTCCTCCCCCGAAAGTTTTGTACACAAGATACTAAATGTTGGAGCCAGCGATCTTTTGTTGAGTAAAATGACAGATAGAAATACACGGCTCCACCGTTCATTGATATTTCAAGGAGAAATAAAATGAAAAACTGGCCTGGATTGTTAAAAAAATCGACAATCTTTGTGGCATTTGCTCTGTTAGCGGGCGCAGTGATGCTCCTGTTTGGGGCCAATGCGTCATCGGCTCAGGACAGATCGGCCCCCCAGGCTGAGGCCGCCGCTGAGATAGCTGCCCCCGGATTCGCCGACCTGGCTGAGAGTGAAACCGGGCTGTACGTTGTCCAATTGGCTGATCGTCCTTTGGCTACTTATGATGGTGGTATCGCCGGCTTGGCTGCTACAAGTCCCGGACTCACCGGTAGCAACCGCCTCGATGTCAATGCTCCTGAGAGCATTGCTTACCTCAACTACCTCCAAACGCAACACGACAACTTCATCAGCAGCGCTGAAATTGCTCTTGGTCGTTCTTTAGACGTTCAGTTTCAATACCTGAATGTACTCAATGGTCTGGCTGTATACGCCAGTCTGGCTGAAGCGCAGCGTCTGGCTGATCTGCCCGGCGTCCGTGCTGTTTACGCCGATGAGTTGCGTGAGCTGACCACCGACGTTGGCCCTGGTGTTATTGGTGCCCCCGTATTCTGGGATGGCGATTTTGGTTTTGACGAGCATCGTGGCGAAGGAGTCATCATCGGCTTCCTCGACACAGGCGTCAACCATGAGCATCCCTCCTTTGCTGCTGTGGACGGCGATGGCTACGTCCATGATAATCCTTATGGCTCCGGCAACTATGTCGGTGTCTGTGAAGACCCCAGTGATCCCGATTACGAAGACATTTGTAACGACAAGCTGATCGGTGCCTGGAACTTGCATCCCGATTCCCCCAGCGCTACCGACTGGAACAACCACGGTAGCCATGTTGGCAGCACCATTGCCGGTAACACCCACGAAGCCGTATTCACCGTTGGGTCTGATGTCTTCACGCGCACCGTTTCCGGTGTAGCGCCTCGCGCCAATGCAATTTCTTACCTGGTTTGCTTCCCCACCTGCCCGCAAACCAGCAGTGTAGCGGCCGTTAACCAGGCCATTGCCGATGGTGTAGATGTACTTAACTACTCCATTTCCGGTGGCGACAACCCCTGGAACAGTATTGTTGACCTGGCCTTCCTCGACGCAACCGCGGCCGGCATGTTCGTTTCCGCTTCTGCCGGTAATGCTGGCCCTGGCCCCAACACGGTGGCAAAGACTGGCCCCTGGAATGCCTCGGTAGCCGCCAGCACCCACAACCGCGTCATTGCTAACACAGTTGATGCTGTTGTTGATCCGATCCTGATTGTCGAAGACTTCGGGTATGGCGATTCTACGGCCTACCTTGATTTGCCGCCCGGCACTTACACTATCGACATTATCCCCACCGGGGCTATGGAGCCGGCGATCTCTGCCACTGTCACTGTGGACGAAGATGGTTTTTATACCGTGATTGCCACCGGTGATGGTGTCAACCAGGACCTGGAACTACTGGTGCTTGTTGATGATGTAACACCGCCCGCTCCCGGTACTTTCCATTTGCGTCTGGGCCATCTGGCTCCGTTCGCTGCAGGTGATGCCCTGGCCGATGTCCGTGACCGCGATGGTAACCCGATTTTGGAAAACGTGGCCTATGGTGATGTTACCGGCTTCCTGCCCTTACCTGCCGGTGAATATGACCTGACCATTACTGCGCCTGGTGGAGATCCCGTCCTGATCGATCCATTGCCGGTTGACCTGGAAGAAGGCATGATTCTGTCGGCCTTTGCTACCGGCGAGGGTGATAATCAAGCCCTGGGTGTCTTTGCCTTGCCGTCTGACGAAGTAGGTTTCTTCCTGCCGCTCTATGAGGTGGAGGAAATGTTCTACCTCTACCTGCCCTTCATTACCAGGCCTGCAGCAACTTCTGCTAACAGTGGCGTTCCCTTCGTGAACGTCGCGGGCGTTGGTAACGATGCCAAAGTACAGGTTGCTCACCTGGCCCCGTTTGCGGAAGATGCCAGTGTGACCATTGTCGTAACGCCTGCCGGACCTGAAGATTTGACAGGCATGGCGGCCGTTCCGGGTGAAGGTCCTGAGATCGTAGCTGATGTTGTCGCTCCGATCATCTGGGCTGGTGACGTAGACCCCGCTAATGTGATTGGCTGTGATCCCTTCCCGGCTGATGCTTTCGATGGTGCTATTGCTCTGATTCAGCGTGGTGGTTGTACGTTCGCCACCAAAGTTGACGGTGCTGCTGCTGCTGGTGCGGTAGCCACAATCGTCTACAATCACGTCGGTGGCCCGCCCATTGTCATGGGTGGTTTGGAAACAACAATCATCCCGGCTGTTTTCATCGACAACAATAATGGTGATGACCTGGCTGCTTATGCCAGCGCCAATCCTGGTGCCGAAGCTCGCATTAACGCAGCTACGGCCGTTGTCGTCAATGACAATTGGCAAGACGTCGTGGCTGGCTTTAGCTCACGCGGTCCCAGCCAATTTGACCTGCTCAAACCTGACTACACTGCACCTGGCGTTAACATTCTGGCCGCTGGCTGGGCTGGTCCCGATGCTTATGTCTTCTTGCAGGGTACATCCATGTCCTCGCCCCACGGCGCGGGCGCGGCAGCGCTGCTGGTTCAGCGTTTCCCCGACTGGTCAGTAGCCGAAGTGAAGTCCGCTCTGGCTTTGACTGCTTATCAGGACTTGCTGAAGGAAGATGGCGTAACACCGGCTGACTTCTTTGACATTGGCTCCGGTCGTATTGACCTGGCTATGGCTACCCAAACCGGCCTGGTGATGCACGAGACGATTGCCAACTACGAGGCGGCTAACCCCGACATCGGTGGCGATCCCAAGACGCTGAACCAGCCTAGCATGGTGAACCAAGACTGTGTCGAGGAATGTAGCTGGACGCGGACCGTGCGCAGCGTGGCTGACGTACCTGTAACCTACAACGCCAGCTTTAGCGCGCCTGCCGGTATTACCGTCACGGTTAGCCCCGCTTCCTTTACCATAACTCCCGGTGCCACGCAGGAACTGGAAATCACGCTCGAAGCTGATTTGGACGTAGTCACGCCTGGTGCCTGGTCTTTTGCTCAGGTTTATCTCGACGTTGCTGGTTCTACTGCTTTTGACAGTCACATTCTGCTTCAAGAAGATTTCAGCGACGAAACCTTCCCGCCGGCCGGTTGGGAAATCCACAACTTCTCTGCTTCTGGCCCCACCTGGATTCGCGATACAGCTCAGTCTAATAGCGAGCCAGCTTCGGCCCGCCGCCTCTATGGCCTGACCGCTGATGGCAACCAGGATGATTGGCTGGTCACACCGCCTATCGAGTTAGATTCCTCTGTCCTGACCTACTTTGACCGTGGGCAATGGATGGGTGACTATGGCTACAGCGGCGTCTGGATTTCTACCGATAGCTGCGACCCGGCCGATGGTGACTTTGTGGAACTGTTAGAAACTGATGACATTCCCAATAATGCCTGGCGTGCCAGCCCCGTAGTCATTGATTTGTCTGCCTATGATGGCGAAACTGCCTGCCTGGCGTTCAACTATGGTGGTACGTTTGCCCATACCTGGTGGATTGACGACGTGACCGTCTGGTCGCTGGGTGATGCGGATTTCGCGCAAGTGAAGTTGCCGATTGCCGTTATCCCCTTCCCTGAAGTGCCGATTCTGACCCTGGATCCGGAAGAAATGTCTTCTAGCCAGGGGCCAAATACGGTCGAGACTGAAATCCTGACCGTTGGCAACATCGGCGGCATTGATCTGGAATGGGAAGTGACCGACCAACCCCCAACCGCCTCACAACAGGCGTTGGGTGCTACCACACCAGTCGCCCTGGCGCCTTCCGGCCAGGTAACCATTGGCGACCTGTCGCTGTTCACGGACCGGAACGCCCTGCGTGGTGAAGAAGCTACCTTTGACCTGCCCCAGAATCTGCTGAGCCAGACGATTACCCACTCGGCTTCGCAGACTATTCTGGCGGGCAATGCGGTGGCCTGTTCGCCCGACGGCGGCATGACCACCAGCCAGAACCAATATCTGCGCACCTTCACCCTGACAGATTTTGGTATCTTTGGCAACTTTGATGTAAGCGAAGTAGCTTTTGGTATCGAGAATCTGACCGGTACGGTTAACCGTGACGTTACGGTTAATCTGTATACGCTGGATGGTGCTTTTACCTATGCCAACCTGACGCTGATTGGTACGGCGACGCAATCGGTCGCGCCGCAGTCGTTGGCGATTGTCAACGTACCTGTGACCGGTTCTGTACCGGCCGGCGGCACGCTGGTGGTGGAAGTTAATCCGGGCGACCTGTCCGGTCAGGCTGGTTTCTTCATCGGTTCGAACACCGCCGGTGAAACGGCACCTTCTTACATTGCCTCCGTTCCGTGTGGCATCACTAACCCCACGCCGTTTGGCGCTATTGGTTTCACCGTTCATGTCGTTATGAACGTAACCGGTGAAGCTGGCGGTGTGAGCTGCGACACGCCGGGCGACGCCTGGTTTGACGTAGACCCGCAGTCAGGCACGGTGGCCCCGGACGGCACGCAGGCTGTTTCTGTGGAATTTGACTCGACTGGATTATCGGCGGGCGACTATGACGCCAACCTCTGTCTAACGAGCAATGACCCGGATCGGCCGTTTGTCGTTGTACCGCTGACGCTGGAAGTCATTGAAGTGGCCCAGATTGAGGTGGATCCGACCGAACTGAATCCCATTCAGGATCCGGATACGGTAACGACTCATACGTTGACCATTAACAGCACTGGCAACCTGGACCTGGTCTGGTCTATTGAGACGGATGGGGCTGTGGCCGGTGGTGCTAATGTTATTTATGAGAGCGGACCATTCATTACCGGTATCGGTGATGGGCCAGATGGCGCTGATTCCAGTCTGGTACAAAACAGCAGTCTGGGTATGACCCTGCTGGGTTCGGCCGTTAACCTGTCGGGTGCTGGTCCGCACTTCCGTATGGCCGATCAGTTTGAAGTGCCCAGTCAATGGGACATTGATCAGGTTGTTTTCTATGCCTACCAGACCGGTTCTTCAACCACGTCTAGCTTTACCGGCGTGAACTTCCGTATCTGGGACGGCGTTCCGGGCGAACCGGGCAGTAATGTCGTCTTTGGTGACACGGCCACCAACCGCTTTGATTCCACCGGCTGGACCAACGTTTACCGTTACTCGGAGACGACTGTCAATACACTACGGCCGATCATGTACGTGATTGGTAACGCAGGTGTGACCCTGCCGGCCGGCACCTACTGGCTTGACTGGCAGTTGGCCGGTACCATCGCTTCCGGACCGTGGCAGCCACCAATTACCATCATTGGACAAACCACGACCGGTAATGGTCTGCACCTAACCACTGCCGGTTGGATAAACTGGGTGGATGGTGGTACGGGTACGCCTCAGGGTGCGCCCTTCCAACTGTGGGGTACGGCCGCTTGTGACGATCCGTCAGACGTTTCCTGGCTGTCGGTTGACCCAGACAGTGGCACAACGGCCCCCGGTGACGCTGATGATGTTGAAGTGACGGTAGACACCACTGGCGTCGCGCCTGGTGAGTACACAGCCTATCTGTGTATCAACAGCAATGCTGACAACGCTCCGCTGGTGGTTGTGCCGGTGAATCTGACGGTTGAGGGTGATCCCACCGCCTTTGTGCAGGTGGCTCACCTGGCTCCGTTTGCGGCGGACCTGATGAGCGGGACCGGCGTGACCGTTACGCTGAATGGTGTGCCGGCTTTGACCGACTTCTTCTACGGCGACTCTACCGCTTACATTGAACTGGAAGTTGGCGATTATGACATCGAAGTATTTCCCACCGGCAGCGCCAGCCCGGCGATGACGGCGACGGTTAGCCTGATGGCCGACACCTATTACACGGTGCTGGCTACCGGCGATGGTGTAAATCAAGACCTGGCCCTGGTGGCTCTGGTGGATGATTTGACCCCGCCGGACGCAGGTAACTTCAAGCTGCGCCTGGGTCATCTGGCACCGTTTGCCGCTGGCAGCGCCACGGCCGATATTCGTTTGAAAGATGGTACGCCGGTACTGACCGACGTCAACTATCTGGATATAACCGGCTTCCTTGAACTGCCAGAAGGTACCTATGACCTGATTGTCACCACCCCTGGCGGTGGCACAATCCTGATCGATCCGGAGCCGGTAGATGCGCCAGAAGGGGCTATCCTCTCTGGTTTTGCTACCGGTGAAGGTATGAACCAGGACCTGGCGGTCTTCGCCTTACCGGCTGATGCCGCTGGCTTCTTTATCCCCGACTACGGCCCTGGTTTGCCGCAGCACTTTGAAGGCTACTTCCCGCCCAACGGCTGGACGGTAGTTGACAATGGTGGCGACTGCGTCTGGCAGCGGAATGACCAGTGGGGTTTGCCGCTTCGTCCTAACTATGCTGGCGGCGACGGCTTCTCGGCTGCGGCCGATTCTGATCGCTGCGGCAGTGGCACGACCATGGACACTGAATTGTGGACGTCGCTCATTGACCTGTCTGACCCCGACATTGGCGCGGCGACCATTGACTTCATCGCCTCTTACCGCCACATTGCTGGTTCCTTCCAGGTGCATGCGAGCGGCGACGGCGGTGCGACCTGGGATACGTTGTTGACCTGGACGGCCAGTGTGGATCCGACCGGGCCTGGCCAGCCAGTTTCATTGAACCTGACGCCTTATGTGGGTTCTGACGAGGTAATCGTTAGCTTCCACTATATCGCCACGGGTTGGCATTGGTGGGCGCAAATTGACCAAGTAGAAATCAACACCGTTTCGGCCAGCAACGCTTTCGTGCAGGTGGCCCATCTAGCCCCGTTCGCGGCGGACTTGATGAGCGGCACCGGCGTGACCGTCACCCTGAATGGCGCGCCGGCGTTGACCGACTTCTTCTATGGCGATTCAACTGCTTACATTCCACTTGATCCCGGCACGTATGACGTGGCTGTTTGGCCCGCTGGCAGCGCCACCCCGGCGATGACGGCTACCCTGACCCTGGATCCGGCCACCTACTACACCGTGATCGCCACGGGCGACGGCGACAATCAGCCGTTGCAGTTGTTGGCTTTGGTGGACGACTTGAGCGCGCCGGCCGAGGGTAACTTCAAACTGCGCGTAGGTCACCTGGCGCCGTTTGCCGCTGGCTCCGCCACCGCCGACGTTCGCCTGATTGACAACACGCCGGTGTTAACGGATGTTAACTATCTGGACGTGACTGGTTATCTGGAACTGCCGGCCGGCGATTACAACTTCATCATCACCGCCCCTGGCGGCGATCCGATCCTGATCAACCCGGCTGAGTTGAGCCTGCCCGCTGGCGCCATTCTCTCCGCTTTCGCCACCGGCGACGGCGACAACCAAACTCTAGCCCTGTTTGCCTTACCGGCTGATGGCGCGGGTTCGTTTGTTCCCGAAATGCAATATCTGCTGTTAGCGGAAGATTTCAGCGACACAACCTTCCCCCCAGCTGGGTGGAGCATACACAAACTGGAAGGCGGTGGCACGACTACATGGACGCGCACGACGGGTCAGTCTTTTAGCCCGCCCGCTTCCGCTTTTCGTTTGTTCAGCCCTGCCGCCGCTGGTTTTCAGGATGACTGGTTGGTGACGCCACCGCTGCCGCTTGACGGTTCGACTTTGTCTTACCGCGACCGCGGCTCGTTCATGGCCTTCTATGGTTACAGCGGCGTTTGGATCTCGACTGCTAGCTGCGATCCGGACGACGGCGACTTTGTCGAGTTGCTGGAGACCGACGACATGAGCGCAACCTGGCGACTGGTGACCATTGATCTCTCCGCTTATGACGGGGAAACCGCCTGTCTGGCCTTCCGCTACAGCGGTCTGGACGCTCATGACTGGTGGGTTGACGATGTGATGGTGGATTATACACCGTAGTTGTCGTAGGTTAGCTGATTCTGGTTTTGCCAACGTTGGCTAATTGAGTAAGTGAAAACGGCCGTTTCCGTCAGGAAACGGCCGTTTTCATTTGAACAAATCAACAATTTATAGTATTCTTACCCCGATTGCTCAATCTTGCCCTGATTCTATATTACGGTCCGATGCTGACAGTAGCACTGGGCCGTTAGTAGTCCTTAAGTGGCCTGCGCTATCATACGTAGTTTGTTCATGAACTCGTAAATCAGGCTAGATTCATCCCATCATTCGGGCATGAAATGCAGTTAATTGTATCAACTCAAGGAGAGCGTTTATGACCTGAGGCAGAAGAAGAACTACCTTATCCCCATTATATGTAAATTGAGCTATATGTAGTAGAGCCGACACAACTGTTTGTCAGACACCCTGATACAACCAATCGTGGCTCTGCCATTCATTGATATTTCAAGGAGAAATAACATGAACAATTGGCCTGGATTGTTAAAAAAACCGACAATCTTCATGGCATTTGCGCTCCTGGCAGGAACATTCCTGCTGATTTATGGCGCAAATAATTCACTTGCCCAGAGTAGCGACAGCGTGGCACCGATGGCCGCCGGCGAGCTGCAATCAGCCGAAGGTGCTGCTGCTGTTTTCGGCGTCAGCGATACCGGTCGTTACATTATTCAGTTAGAAGACCCGGCCGTGCCCGGCTACACTGGTGGCATTGCCGGGCTGGCAGCCACCAGCCCCCAGGTTACTGGCGAAACACGACTGGATGGCAATAGCCCGGCGGTGCAGGCTTACATTAGCTACCTGCATGGCAAACAAGATGAGTTGTTGGCTGACATGAGTGCCACGCTAGGGCGTTCGGTAGAGCCGGTTTTCCGCTACGAAAGCGCCATGAATGGGTTGGCTATTGAGATGTCCCATGCGGAAGCGATAGCCGTTAGCCAGTTGCCTGGCGTAATCGCTGTGTTCGGTGATATTGAGGAAGAGCTGGCAACAGACGTGGGTCCCTGGTTCCTGGGTGCGCCCAGCATCTGGTTTGGCGACACTGGCTCTGGTACGGCCACCCGTGGTGAAGGCACTATCGTTGGTATTATTGATACCGGCGGTAACTTTGACCATCCCTCCTTTGCCGCCACCGACGGTGAAGGCTACACCCACACCAACCCCTATGGTGCCGGTGTCTATAATGGCTGGTGCGCCACCAACCCCGGCTTCTGTAATGACAAGCTGATTGGTGCCTATGGCCTGAATCCGGTGGGTGGTAATCCGGCCGATGACAATGGGCATGGCAGCCACACCGGCAGCACGGCCGCCGGTAATATCCATGACGCGGTGTTTGATGTGGGTAACGATACCTTCACCCTGACCGTGGCCGGTGTTGCGCCTCGCGCCAACGTCGTACATTATAAAGTCTGTACGCCCGGCTGTCCCCAATCAGCCAGCGTTGCGGCCGTGAATCACGCCATCAATGACGATATGGTTGACGTGCTGAACTACTCCATTTCCGGTGTTGACAACCCCTGGAATGATGCCGTAGACATTGCGTTCTTGAACGGTTTTAACGCGGGTATCTACATTGCCGCTTCAGCCGGTAATGCCGGTCCTGGCCCCAGTACGGTAGCCAAAACCGGTCCCTGGAATGCTTCCACGGCTGCCAGCACCATTAACCGCATTATTGCCCATACGGTAGACGTCGTCAGCCCCACCACGCCGCCTGAGTTGCAGGATATGGCGGCGGTGCCGGGTGACAATGTTTCCATCACGGCCGACATCACCGAAGAAATTCGTTACAATGCCGCTAATGCGACGGGTTGTAACCCCGGCCATCCGGCTGGCTTCTTTGATGATGCCATTGCCCTGGTCATTCGCGGCGGCTGTACATTTGCCGAGAAGGTGAACAATGCCGCTGCCGCCGGTGCTGAGGCTGTTGTTGTCTTTAACCACGTCGGTGGCCCGCCCATCAGCATGGGTGGTCTTACTGCTGCCATGATCCCGTCGGTCATGATTGACAACGTGAATGGTGCCGACCTGCGCGACTATGTCATCGCTAATCCCGGGGCAGAAGTCACCATCAATGCGGGCAGCGCCCTAATCTATAACGATGACTGGGAGAACGTAGTTGCCGGCTTTAGCTCCCGTGGCCCCAGCCAGTTTGAGATGCTGGCCCCCACCTTTATCGCCCCCGGTGTGAACACGCTGGCGGCCGGCCCCTTTGGTCCGGATGATTATTACTTCAGCCAGGGTACTTCGATGTCCTCGCCCCATGCGGCGGGCGCCGGTGCGCTGCTGATGGCTCTGAACCCGACCTGGTCACCGGCCGAAGTTCGCTCGGCCCTGGCTCTGACGGCCAATCCGGACGGCTTCGTCAAAGAAGATGGTGCTACCCCGGCTGACTGGTTCGACGTTGGTTCCGGTTTACTGGACCTGACCGCTGCCGGCAATATCGGCCTGGTCATGGATGAAACCTATGACAACTTTGTCGATGCCAACCCGGATATTGGCGGCGATCCCAAGACGCTGAATCTGCCCGCTTTCCTCAACTACAACTGCACCGGTGAATGTTCCTGGACACGGACCGTTACCAGCGTGGCTCAGGATGATGTGACCTACGATGCTGTCGTGGATGCGCCGGCCGGTATGACCATTACCGTTGAGCCGGCCAGCTTTGCCATCTCCCCCGGCGAATCTCAGGTGCTGACCGTTACGGTTGATGTTGACGGCATGGCGCTCGGCAGCTTTGCCTTTGCCGACGTACAACTGGTACCGCAGCCGCTGAGCGTACCGAATGAACTGCTCAATGAGTCGTTCAGTGACGAAACGTTCCCGCCTGACGGTTGGGCAACCTACTGGCTTGAGGGTGCAGGCACGCAACAGTGGACGCGCGTAACGGCCACGTCCAACACTCCCCCAGCGTCGGCCCACCGGCGTTGGAGTGGCACTGCTGATGGTTTTCAGGATGATTGGTTGGTGACACCGCCGATTACCGCTACGCTAGCTGGTGTCAGCCTCAACTTTGCCGATCGCGGTCAATTTATGGCTGACTATGTATACAGCGGTGTGTGGGCTTCCACTGGTAGCTGCGATCCTGAGGATGGCGATTTTGTCGAATTGGCGGAGATTGATGATTCGATCAACGTTGTCTGGCGTGACGTGCCTACAATTGACTTGAGCGCGTATAGCGGTCAACCAGTTTGCCTGGCCTTCCGCTACAGCGGTACTTTTGCTCATAGCTGGTGGGTTGACGATGTGGTTGTGCAGGAGTTTGAGCCTGCGGCCGTGCCGGCCGTGCATATGCCGGTCGCTGTTATTCCCGCGTTCGCCACACCCGTGATTGACGTCAATCCTGATGAGCTAAGCGCAGCCCAGCCGGCTGACGAGATAACAACCCAGACGCTGGTCATCGGCAACAATGGTGGTGTGGATCTGGAATGGGAAATCGCCGAAGCGCCGGTGGCCGCACGCCTCGGGTTGACGCTCGAAGATAGCGATGTGCCGGCTGCTGTCGAAGGTGGATCGCCCATGTCCTTTATCCTGGATGATGGTGTCGGTGAAAATGCTGTTGGATTAACAGGCGGTGCCCAGTTCCTCTGGTTTAACCGCTTTACCCCTAACAGCTTTAACTATCCCATCACCATCGATTCGGTTGACGTGATGTTTGGCTATCCCGGTTCCACCGGCGGTATCAACATTGGCGAATTGGTAGATATCTACCTCTACGAGGATGAGGATGGCGATCCGGCCAACGGTGCCACCCACCGCGCCTCTCTGCACGATCAAGAGGTCCAGGCTGTGGACGGTGTTACCTGGTCCAGCTATACGCTGACCACGCCGGTGACGTTTGACGGCCCTGGTGATATTCTGATAGCCGTTGTCAATCGTACGGCCGGGGTGACCCCTAGTACGTTCCCGGCTGTGATTGATCAGACACCACCCAGTCAGCAGCGCTCCTGGATTGGTTTTGGTGAGGTTCCCGCCGATCCGCCGGTAATGCCGATGCCAACCTTTGCGATTATTGACAGTCTTGGTTTACCCGGCAACTGGATGGTACGCGGCTTTGGCACAGGCAACATTCCTTGCGACAACCCGACCGATGTGCCGTGGCTTGATGCTGACCCCGATATGGGCACCACAGGCCCTGGTTCCACAACGAACGTGACCGTTACCTTTGACTCAACTGGCCTGGCACCGGGTGAATACAGTGCCCTGTTCTGTATCGAAAGCAACGATCCGGCCAACCCGCTGGTAGAAGTACCGGTGACGTTGCAAGTAGGCGAAAACCCGAGTGCAGAGGTAGACACTACGCCAATCAGCATCACACTGTCTGCCAATACGCAATCGACTGCTACACTGACCATTGGCAATACCGGTGAAGGTGATCTGGAATGGGATATCGAAACGGCCGAACCGTTAGCCGGTTCTGTTCCGACGCTCGCTTTAGGCCTGCCGACAGGCGGTGACCGGGCCAATCCGAGCAGCGCTACGGCTGCAGCCCCCAGTGCGATCTTGCCTACTTCGGCCAACGTTCTCTCTGGAAGCTGGTCGGAAGGCTTTGATGATGTTGATCTGCTGCCCGGCCTGGGTTGGGCGTTGATTAACAACAGCCAGCCTGTTGGCACATCTGGTTGGTTCCAGGGTAATCCGGCGGTCTTCCCGTCCCATTCTGGTGATCCGGATTCCTATATCGGTGCTAACTTCAACAATACAACTGGCTCCAACACGATCAGCAACTGGCTGCTAACGCCGGAGATCACCATGAACAATGGTGACACCTTCTCCTTCTGGACGAACAGCCCGGACAGCGCCTGGGAAGATCGGCTGCAGGTGCGCTTGAGTACCAGTGGTGATAGTACGGATGTCGGTACAACGGCCACCAGCGTTGGTGTGTTTGACACGCTGCTGCTGGACATCAACCCGACTTACGCTCCCGGTGGGTATCCGACCTCCTGGACGGAGTTTGAAGTCACCATTTCCGGATTGGCAGGCCCCACGAATGGCCGCCTGGCATTCCGCTACTTTGTAGAGAATGGTGGCCCGGGTGGCACCAACTCCGATTACATTGGCATTGATACCGTGGAGTATGTTACTGCAACTGCCTGTGCCACGCCGTCCATTATTAGCTGGCTGAGCGTGGACCCCGATAGTGGTGTTACGGCTCCCGGTACGAGTGACGATGTAACCGTGACCGTGGATGCTACCGGTTTGTCTGCTGGTGATTATGCCGCCGTGTTGTGTATCAATACCAATGATCCCGATAACATGGTTATCGAGGTGCCTGTACAGGTTACGGTGGAAGAAAAGGCCTGGATACAGGTAGCCCACCTGGCACCGTTTGCGATGGATCCGGGTACGGCCGTTACGGTAACGTTGAACGGTGCCCCGGCCCTGACCGACTTCGCCTATGGTGATTCTACCGGGTACATTGAGCTGGATGCTGGCACGTATGATGTCGCCGTTTGGCCGGCCGGTAGTAGTTCCCCAGCCATTACAGCTACGGTTGAGTTGATGGCTGATACCTACTATAGCGTCGCGGCCATAGGTGATGGTGTGAACCAGCCGCTGGCCCTGCTGGCGCTGGTGGATGACAATACGGCCCCGGCAGCCGGTAACTTCAAGATTCGCCTGGGTCACCTGGCTCCTTTTGCTGCTGGTGGGGCCACAGCCGACATCCGTTTGGCTGATGGTACGCCGGTTCTGGAAGGTGTAGAGTTTGGTGATGTATCTGGCTATCTTGAGTTACCAGCAGGCACGTATGATCTGATCATTACGGCCCCGGGTGGCTCGCCCACGCTGATTAACCCCGATCCGGTCACATTTGCCGATGGTGACATCATCACGGCATTTGCCACCGGCGACGGCAGCAATCAGGACCTGGGCGTGTTCGCCTGGCCTCCGGATACGGTTGGCTTCTTCCTGCCGCTGGGTGAGATCACCCCGCCTGGTACCACACTGTATCTGCCGATTATTATCCGTAATTAGGCCTGTATTCTGAGCCGGCTGCTTTTGGCGGCTGGCTCATAAACTGGTGAATAAAAACGGCCGTTTCCGCAAGGGAACGGCCGTTTTTTCTTTGCAAACAGGTCAATTTATAGTATGCTTTTGACCTCTGTTTAGCCTACCGCTGGTTTCCGGCAGAGGCTGAATGGCAGTTGAAAACCAGATTAGTCCCGGGGTCCCTATGGGTCTCGCCGAGTAAAAAGGAGGTGGTGATGACCTAGCGTATTCATCAAGACCGACTTACTCATTGATCAGAGCCACCGGAAACAGTTGTTGACTGTTTCTGGTCAGACCAAACACCCAACCGGCTCGTTGCTCTATTTGATACCCAATGGTTGGTGCTTTACAACCTGGCCCCGAGTACTGACGAGCCATATTCAAATCAAGAGGAAAATCATGAATGATAGAATACCTAAACTAGTCATGGGCATCACCCTGATGCTGGCTGCTTTACTGCTCATTGTGAATCTGGGTAGCAACGTTTACGCTGATGATGTTAGAAGCAATGAGGCAACTGTAAACCATGACGTTGAAGTTGATCCTCAGCTTCTGGCTGAATTAGAGGCAAGCGGTAGCGCCGACTACCTGATCTACTTCAGGCAAAAAGCAGACCTGTCACCCGCCTATAAGATGGACTGGCAGGAGCGCGGTCACTTTGTCATGAACACCCTGCGCGAAACGGCCGAAACCAGCCAGAAAGACGTCCGTGCCTATCTCGACAGCGAAGGCGTGGCCTACCGCGCCTTCTGGATCGACAACATTATCGCCGTTGAATCAGTCGGCCTGAATACCTTGAACGGGCTGCTCAACTTCTCCGAGATCGAGCGCATACAAATGGCGGTCGATATGTTCCTGATCGAGCCAGAAGCACCCTCCATGGCCAACGAATTGTTAGCCAACATCCTGGCTCCGGAACCAAACCTGGTCCAGGTTAAGGCTACTGACGCCTGGGCACTCGGCTTTCGCGGTGAGGGCACCGTTATTGCCAACATCGACTCCGGCGTGCGTTACACCCACCAGGCGTTGGTCAACCAGTATCGCGGCAACCAGGGCGGTGGTACTTTTAACCACAACTTTAACTGGCTCGACCCCGACGGTGGCACTACGTCACCAACCGACACCAACGGCCACGGCACCCACGTCATGGGCACCATGGTCGGCTACGACGGCGGGGCCAACGAAATCGGCGTGGCCCCCGAATCAGAGTGGATTGCCTGCCGCGGTTGTCTGACCGCAAGCTGTCCCCAGACGGCCCTGTTGGCCTGTGCCGAGTGGATTGCCGCGCCTTACGCCATTGGCAATCCCGGCAGCGCCGATCCCGATCTGCGCCCCCATGCGGTCAATAATTCCTGGGGCAACTGCCAGCAGGTTTACAACGGCTGGTATCAAGGTTCGGTTGATGCCTGGCATGCGGCCGGTATCATCCCCGTCTTTGCCAACGGCAATTCCAGTAATTGTGGCTACTCCTCTCCGCCCGGCTTAAATACGGTGGGTAATCCTGCCCGCTATGGTAACGTGACCGGCGTCGGCTCCAGCGGCACCAGCAACGGTATGTACGCCCCCCATTCCAACTGGGGACCGACCGATAATCCCGACACCGTGAATCCCCAACCCGGCTGGGAAGATCTGAAGCCGCAGGTGATTGCCCCCGGCGTCACCATTCGCTCTAGCGTTATTGCTAGCGATTCGGCCTATGCCAGCGCTGGCTGGACCGGCACCTCGATGTCGGCCCCCCACGTTGCCGGTATGATTGCCTTGATGTGGCAGGCGGCCCCCTGCCTGATTGGCGACTACGCCACCACCGAGACGATCATTGAGCAAACGGCCACGCCTATTATGTATAATGATCTGGGCACCGGCCCGCGCTGGCCCAACTACGCCACGGGCTGGGGCGAAATTAACGTCCTGGCTGCCGTACAAGAAGCCCAGGCCATGTGCGGCCCTAGCGGTACGATAGAAGGGACAGTCACGGCTGCCGGTACGGGCAACCCGCTATCCGGCGTGACTATTGAAGCGACGCTCAATGTAACCACCACCCGCACCGCGACCACGAATATGGCCGGCGAGTATGAAATTCAGATGGCCCCCGAAGGTACCTATGAGATGACGGCCAGCTTCTTTGGCTACCTGCCGGAGACTGTGACAGGCGTCGATGTCGTTTCCGGTACGGTAACTATTCAAGACTTTGTGTTGACACAGGCTGACAGCGCCGTGATCAGCGGTACTGTCACCGATATTAACACCGGCTGGCCGTTGTATGCCCGCATTGATGTTGACGGCGTGCCCACCGGTCCTTTCTGGACCGATCCGGCGACCGGCTTCTACAGCATTACCCTGCCCGAAGGTTCAACCTATGATTTTGAGGTTTCTGCCTTTGTAGCCGGTTACCTGCCGGAGATAGTCTCTGTGGGTCCTCTGCTGGGTGATGAGACGGTCAATGTGGAGCTGGATGTCGATGTAGTTGCCTGTAACGCGCCTGGTTATCAGCCGGATCCGGCCTCCGGAGACTTTTATGACTTTGAGGCCGATGACGGCGGTTTTACCGGGACAGTGGATTGGGAATGGGGCACCAACTACAACTGGAACGGAGGCGCTTGTGACGGCGTTAGCTATCCACCGCCCGGTGCATTCTCTGGCGTGGGTATGTGGGCTACGGTCCTTAACGACTGCCATGCCAATACGGGTACGTTTAGCATCCTTTCCTTTGAAGCTGACCTGACCGGCCAATCTTCGGCCATTTTGCAGTGGTGGGATTGGTATGATGTGTTTGAGACGTTTGATTATGGTGAAGTGTATGTCAACAACACGCTAGTCTATGATCGGGCATCGAGCTACATTATCCCCACCGCCTGGGAGCAGCATCAGGCAGACCTGACGCCGTTTGTGGGCGGCGTGGTGGATATCGAGTTCCGCATGTTTGCCACAACGGTGGTTAATCGGGCCGGCTGGTACATTGATGATGTGCTGGTGGGCGAACCGTCCTGTGTACCCCAGGCAGGTGGTCTGGTGGTGGGCAATGTCTACGATGACAACACGGGTGATCCACTGGTGGGCGCACTGGTGCTGAGTGATGCTGATGGAACGATGACCGTTCCCACGCCAGATGACCCCGACGTGGCCGATGGTTTCTATACCCTCTTTGCCGCTGAAGGTAGCACGGCCGTTACCGCCACCATGCCCGGTGGATACGTTACGGAAACCGTTTCGTTGACCATCGACGACGGCACAACGACAACCCAGGATTTCAACCTGACGGCCGGCTGGCTGCAGGCCAATCCGGACAGCGTTGAGGTCAATCTTCTAACCGATAGTTCCTACACGTTGCCGTTCGTTTTGTCAAACCTGGGGGCAGTGGCAGCCGACTATGCGCTGGTGACGAGCTTCCTGGCCGAAGACTTTGAGGGCAGTTTCCCACCAGATGGTTGGTCGGTCATTGACAATGGCGGCACCTGCGTCTGGCAGCGGAATGATCAAGTGCCTAACGGCCGTCCCAACTATGCCGGTGGTGATGGCTTCTCGGCGGCAGCCGACTCGGATCGCTGCGGCAGCGGTACCACGATGAACACAGAACTGCATTCGCCGGTAATGGATTTGAGCGGTGCCACAGTGGCTACGCTTGACTTCATTGCTTCTTATCGCCACCTGGGCGCCAGCTCTTTCAGTGTCCGTGTTAGCGATGACGGCGGCAGCAGTTGGGATACGTTGCTCACCTGGACCGCCAGTGTTGATCCGACGGGTCCGGGTACGGCCGTTTCGCTTGATCTGACGCCCTATACCGGCTCGAGTGAGGTAATTGTCAGCTTCCATTACATTGCTACTGCCTGGCACTATTGGGCACAGGTGGACCAGGTGCGCGTTGCCGCCGACAGTGGTCCCTGGTTATCTTTTGATCCGGCATCGGGCAGCATAGACGGTGGCGATTCTGCAACCATCGACCTGCTCTTTGACACCACGGGCCTGGCAACCGGCACTTACAGCACCACATTGGGGCTATCTGACAATACGCCTTATGGGGATCAGATTATCCCGGTAGTGCTGCATGTGGTAGATACGGCCGATTACGGCGTAGAGATCGCCCCGGCAACGGCTGCGGGTAGTGGCGAACCGGGTGAGACGGTGCTGTATACGCTGACCATCACCAACACGGGCACGGTGATCGACAGCTTCGATATTGCTGCTTTTGGCAACGTCTGGAGTGTGGATCACCCAGCTTCAGTTGTTGTCAACGCCGGTCAAGCGGTTGACGTTACCATCGCCGTGATGATTCCGGCTGGCGCCGCCCACATGGCGGCGGATACGGCGACTATCACCGTTACCTCCCAAGGTGATCCCACGCAGTCGATGAACATGACCATTACTACCACATCTGAGCTAGATCTGACGTTCATCTACCTGCCCCTAATCACCCGTAACTAGCCCATCTTGCCGGCTGTTCGTATGAACTTGCCGGTAGGTGGTTGTGATGAAAAACGGCCGTTTTCCGCGGAAAACGGCCGTTTTTTGTTGGCCAAAAACAGAACTATGGTGTATCCTATGTCTGTCAGGTTAATCTGCTACTCATCCTGCACTGAGAAACTTTTAATGGTTGTAGACAGTTGAAAAGACAGGATAGCCTTTACCCCGCCTCATACTTTCTCCACAAAAGCGCGGCTTTCACCATTGCCATCGCCGTTAACTCTTGCTGTGCGACTAAAAATTGTAAACCGACGATATCGTCTACGAGGAGGTGCCCCCTACGGAAGAGTTACTTGCTTGTCACATGAACCTATGAACAACGCCATACATTAGGCGTCCGCTTGAGTGCACTAAACTGAACAGGTTGGCTGTCTGGTCATTTTCCAGTGAACGCAACGGCAGCGCTTAACTGTATGCTTGATTGTCACAATTCGAGTCTTAAAAAGAAGAGGAAAATGATGAATAATAACACCCTAAAACAAGCAGGCATCGTTACGCTAATGCTAACAGCTTTGCTTTTTGTTATCAGTTGGGGCAGTAATGCCTTTGCTGACAACAGCATTAGTACCCAAACCGATAGCGCTATTGTTGAAGCAGGCTTGCGTGATACCATTCAGGCTAAAGGCAGCGCTACTTATCTGGTTATCTTAAAAGAACAGGCTGATTTAAGTGCCGCCTATGAGATAGATGATTGGGAAACGCGTGGTTGGTACGTGTACGACACCCTGCGTGATGTAGCCAACCGCTCACAGGCGGACCTTTTGGCTGTTTTGCGAAACAATGCCGATGTGATCGACTATCAGCCCTACTTTATTGTCAATGCTATTCATGTAACGTCTGGCATCTCAACGTTCGATGCTGTGGCGGCTCATCCTAGTGTGGACTTCATCGAAGCTGAAAAAGAATTTACCATCCCTGAGCCGGAAATTGTCAATAGCGTTTTGGCCCCCGAATGGGGTGTAGAAATCATTCGGGCCACCGAGGTGTGGAGCGACTTTGGCATATTTGGTGCTGGCGTTGTGCTGGCGACCATTGATACCGGTGTGCAGTACAACCATCCGGCGCTAGAAGATAAATATCGTGGTACCGCTACCGGCAGCCACGACTTTAACTTCTTCGACCCAGCTAATATATGTGCTGGTGGCGTTTGTGACAACAATGGTCATGGCACTCATGTTACCGGTTCTATGCTAGGTGATGATGGTGGTGCTAACCAGATTGGTGTAGCCCCTGAAGCCCAATGGATTGCCGCCAAAGGCTGTGAATCAAACTTTTGTTCCGATGCCTCCTTATTAGCCTCGGCCGAGTGGCTGTTAGCCCCCTGTGAGTTTGGTGATGCCCCTGGTTCACCTAGCTGTGATCCCAGTATGCGTCCCCATGTTATCAATAACTCTTGGGGTGGTGGTCAGGCCGATCCCTGGTATCAGCCTTCAGTAGATGCCTGGCGTGCGGCTGGTATCTTGCCCGTCTTTTCGGCTGGTAACTCTGGCCCAGGCGCGGGTACCATCAATTCCCCCAGCGATTACTGCAATGTGATGAGCATTGGTGGTACAAATTCCGGCGATGGCATGTATAATCTTAGCAGCCGCGGCCCCGGCTCCTTCCCTGACTGTACCGACAAACCGGATATGAGCGCGCCCGGCCAGGGCGTACGCTCGTCGGTGCCAACTAACGCTTATGCTGTGTTTAGCGGTACTTCGATGGCCTCGCCTCACGTATCGGGCTGTATTGCCCTGATGCTGTCGGTAGCGCCCATGCTTGATTACGATCAAGTATATGACATTCTGACCACAACGGCCGCAGACCTGGGCACGCCTGGCTTTAACTATGACTATGGACACGGCCGTATTGATTGCTACGAAGCTGTACTAGAGGCCCAGGTTTTAGCTGGCCCAACCGGTACGCTTGAGGGCGAAGTCACGGCCGACGGCAGCGGTGATCCGCTGGCGGGTGCCCTGATTGAAGCCACCTTGAACGTTACCACGACCAGGACAGCCCTCACCGATGCAGCCGGTGAATACATCATGACCTTCGTCCCCGAAGGTACCTACGATGTAACAGCCAGTTTGTTTGGCTATTTGCCCCAGACCGTTTCCGGTGTTGAAGTTATCTCCGGAACTGTTACAACCCAAGACTTTGCTCTGGAATTAGCCCCCAGCCATACCGTCAGCGGTGTTGTCACCGATGGCACGACCGGCTGGCCGCTCTATGCCAGCATTGAAATTATGGGTGCCGATATTCCGCCCGTGTGGACCGATCCGGCCGACGGCAGCTACAGCATCATCTTGCCCGAAGGCATTACCTATACCTTTATGGTGGAAGCCTGGGTAGGCGGCTATGAAGTCTACAGTCGCGAAGTCGGCCCCTTAACTGGTGACCTAACTGAAGACTTTGGCCTGCAAGCCGATCTGGCCAGTTGCTCCGCCCCTGGCTATAGCCTTAACTTCCTCTACTTTGAGGACTTCCAGGCCGATGATGGCGGTTTTACCACAGAGCAGACCGGCACGAACCCGGCCCCGTGGGAATGGGGTGAACCCGTTACCTGGCCTGGTGAATGTCCGGCCGGCACCAACTGTTGGGGTACCAACCTGGATGGTAACTATAACAACAGCGCCGGCGAAAGCTTAACCTCGCCCGTGATTGACCTCTCTGCCATTGCGCCGGGTGAAGATCTGACCGCTCGCTGGTATCAGGCCAATCACGTTGAACACCATCAATGGGACCAGGCGTTTGCCGAAGTGAGCATTGATGGCGGCGCATGGCAGGTCATGTGGCAAAATCCGCCCAGCCCAACTGTGCAAGAACCGTGGCGTGAACTAACCTATGACATCTCGGCTGCGGCCGGCACGAATGTCCAGTTCCGCTTCCGCCTGCTGAGCGATAGTATCATCAACTTTGCCGGTTACTATGTCGATGCCATTGGTATTGCCGCTGGTGAGGATTGTATGCCTGAGCCGGGCGGTCTGGTTGTAGGTAACGTCTATGACGACAACACGATGGAGCCGTTAGTCGGTTCTGCTATAGCCGGCGATAGTGGTCAAATCACTACTGCTGTAGCTACGCCTGACGATCCTGATGTAGACGATGCCTTCTATACCATCTTTGCTCCGGCCGGTAGCAACGTTCTTACGGCCACCATTGGCGGTGGCTATGGCCCTGACACGGCCACTGTAACTGTTAATGATGGCGAGACGGTTCACCAAAACTTCTGGCTACCCGCCGGCTGGATTGACGTTGACCCCGAATCGCTAGACGTTACGGTCGAATTTGGCTCGATGGCTACCTTCCCCTTAACGCTGACCAATCTGGGTGGCTTACCCGCTGATTATGCCCTGTCTACCTTGTTGGTAGAAGAGCATTTTGAAGGTGATTTCCCGCCCAATGGTTGGGAGGTTGTCGACAATGGTGGTGACTGTGTCTGGCAGCGCAACGATGAGTGGCCGCGGCCCAACTATGCCGGCGGCGATGGCTTTTCGGCTGCGGCTGATTCTGACGCCTGCGGCATAGGTACGACGATGAACACGGAACTGCGTACGCCGGTTATGGACCTGAGTGGGGCCACGGTTGCCGGTCTTGACTTCATTGCCTCTTATCAACATCTAGGTGCCAGTTCGTTCAGCGTGCGCGTTAGCGATGATGGCGGCAGCAGTTGGGATACCCTGCTCTCCTGGTCGGCCAGTGTGGACCCGACAGGCCCCGGTGCGCCTGTCTCGCTTGATCTGACGCCGTACGTCGGCTCCAATCAGGTTATCGTTAGCTTCCACTACATTGCCACCGGCTGGCATTGGTGGGCACAAGTAGACCAGATACAAATTCTGGCCGACACCGGTGCCTGGCTCAGCCTTGATCCGGCCGCTGGTACGCTGGCTGCTTCCGGGGGGCAGGCTGTCATTGATGCGACCTTTGACGGCACCAACGTACCTGAGCCGGGCCAATACACGACGGCTATCAATGTGGCTCAAGATACACCTTATGATGTTGATCCCATTGACGTGACGATGAACGTCATTCCGTCGCCCGATATGGGTATGCTACAAGGTACCGTTAACAGCCAGGGTTACTGTGATTCTGATCCCTTCCCGGCCGCCGGTGCCAACGTGCTGATCGAAAGCGCGACCAACACCTGGACGCGCACGGCCGATGAGAATGGCTATTACAGCTTCTTTGTTAACGCCGGTCAGAGTCCGCTGACGGTGACGGTATCGGCTCCGGTTCATGAAGTTGGTGTGGAGACAGACGTCATCATCACGGCGCAAATGACGACCACAGTTGACTTTGACCTACGCTGGCTGGTGCCGTGTATCGACGTTGATCCTGATGAATTCAGCCAGACTTTGCCGTTTGGCCAGACAGCGGTGCAGACGCTCACCCTGAGCAATAACGGTGGTTACACGCTGACCTTTGAACTGCGCGAGCAAGATGGCGGCTTTACACCGGCTATCAACGTCCGGTCCGCGACTCGTGACATCGGCGACAGTTGGGAAACAATGGCGCCTCTGCCGGCCGGCCGTGTCTTTAATGCGGTGGTCGCCGACGAGAATGGTTACATTTACGTCATTGGCGGCACCAGCAATGCGGGTGGCACAACGCCAACCAACACCAACTATCGCTATGACACCAGCACCAATACCTGGTCTACGATGGCAGCCATGCCTGCGTCGCTGATGTCGCTCAACGGGGTTGAGGTCAATAACAAGATTTACGTACCCGGTGATGCGACAACGGCGACCACCTATGTCTATGATATTGCGACCGACAGTTGGTCCAGTATTCCGGCTAACGGCGGTTACACTGCTCGCAGCCAGTATCAAATTGTAGCCATTGGCACGGACGTCTATGTTCTGGGCGGGATTGTAGCTGCAGCCAGCGCCAGCACGACGCAGGTGTGGAAGCTGGATACAACCACCGATACGTGGTCGGCTGGCACGCCTATGCAACGAAGCCGCACCAGTTTCTCAGCAGCGGCGATTGATGGGCAAATCTACGCGGCGGGTGGTGTGGCCTTCCCCGGTTTTGCACCTGACATGACGGCCGAGAAGTTTGATGGTGCAGCCTGGAGCTTTATCGCTCCCGTCCCGGGTGGCGGTACGCTCACCCGTTGGTCTTACAACGCGGCCGCGCATGGCGAGGATGGTTTGTGGTTGGCCGCCGGCCGCCGCGATACCGACTGGAACGTACTTAACCACGCCGGTTACTACGATCCCAGTGCCGATGCCTGGACCACTTCGCCCGATATACCCACCCTGGCACAGGGTCGGGTTTATATGGAGGGCGCTGTTGCTACCGATGGCTACTTCTACGTCATTGGCGGTCGTGACAGTGCCGGCTCTGTCATCTACGCCAACAACGAACGGCTGTACGTCGGCTACCCTGGTTCAGGGGACGTGGAGTGGTTGGATCAGGATCCGCAGAGCGGCGAAGTAGCCCCTGACGGCGGCGAAATGGAAATTACTATCACCTTTGATGCCGGTGCCGTTACGCAGGCGGGCGATTACTTCGCTACCCTGCGCGTGGTCAGCAATGATCCCATGATGGGTGCCTACAACATTCCCGTAACGATGACGGTTGAACCGTCTGATACGGCCGGCCGCATTGAAGGCGTCGTGCAAAGTTTGGGCTACTGCGATGACAATCCCTTCCCGGCTGAAGGCGCGGAAGTTGTCATTACCAGCGGCACGAATAGTTGGACAGTCTACACCGACGCCAACGGTGAGTATGGTATCTGGCTGGACGAATCTTTTAGCCCGGTGGATATCAGCGTGACGGCACCTGATCATACGAGCGGCTCGGCATCCGGCGTGGTCATTGTCCCGCAGGAAATCACCACTGTGAACTTTGATCTGCGCTGGCTGCAACCCTGTGTTTCAGTTGATCCTGAATCCTTCGACGTGGAAATGAGCCTGGGTTCGGTGGCTACGTACACGCTGCAGATCCACAACAGCGGCGCTGGCGCGACCGATTACGCCTTCGAGAACATTCCGGCGGCGGTTGTGGTGAACCTGCCGGCATCGTCGGTAGAGGCAACTTCTGGCGACGTGCGTCAACCCATTTTGGGTGACGCCCCTGCCCGTAGCTTTGCCACGCCTTTGGGCTTGCCGTATACAGGCGGGTCTTACGCCGTGCTGTTGCTGACGCCTGATGCGAACATCAGCGACTTGCAGGCCGCTTTGGCTGCGTTCTCTGACCTGAATGTAACCACTTATGCGGGCAACCTGGCGACGTTGACGGCCGCTGAACTAGAGCCTTATGACGTGGTTATGACAACGAATAACACGCAGTGGGCGGCAAACGCGGTGCAGGTCGGCAATGCCCTGGCCGATTATGTTGATCTGGGCGGTCGAGTTATCTTGAACAACTTTGCCTACGATTGGTTTGGTTGGGAATTAGACGGCCGTTTCATCACCGAAGGTTACGGGCCGTTTACCGGTACCTCGGCCGACTTTACCGGCACGAGTACGCTGGGAACGATCCATGAACCGGATCATCCGATCATGGCTGGCGTCACGGCCATTAGCAATATTTACCTGTGGCAGAACCCCACACTGGCTGTCGACGCCGTTCGCATTGCGGACTGGCACGACGGCAATGTGTTTGTGGCGGCCAATGACGTATCAGTGGCTTTAAACATTCTGCCGAGCGATGGCAGCGGCGGCGCCGGTTGGACTGGCGATCTGGCGACATTGTACCGTAACGCCATCATCTGGCTGGCGGAAGGAGATGAACCGCCCGGAACGGTTGATTGGCTGTCGCAGCAACCGATGACCGGTATGGTGGACGCCGATAGTTCCGCGGCCGTTAGCGTGATTGTAGATACCCGCGTACTGACGGAAACGGGTGTTTACAACGCTGTGATGCGACTGCTGACCGACGATCCTATGTATCCTGTGACGGACGTACCGGTGACGTTGACCGTGACTGATCCTGCGCCGGCTATCGCCTTGAGCGTGACGCTAAGCCTGGAAAATGAGTGCGGTACGGAGAACACGTTGAACGTAGCGCCGGGTACAGAGGTGTACTACTGCTACACGGTTACCAATACGGGTAACGTGATGCTGCCGAATCATACGATTACCGATACGGTTTACGGCCATATCGCTACCTTTGTGTACGATTTGATGCCCGGTGAAACAGAGTCGGTGATCTTCCCGCAAACTGTCGATGCCAACGTGACTTCTACAGCCCGCTGGACCGCTTCTCATGCCGGTATTGGTGTATCGGCCATGGCGGAGGATACGGCAACAGTAACGGTAGGTTACACGCTGCACTTACCAATTATCATGAGGCCATAGCCTCTTTACCGGTGTCTGTTCAGTCGGGGTTGACCCTGGCTGACAGATGCTTGAGCTAGAAAAAAACGGCCGTTTCCCACGTGGTAACGGCCGTTTTTTGTTGGCAAATTCTGTAAAGTAGAGTAAGCTTTGGGCGATCTACTTAATCGACTGCTTATCCTGCGTTCAGGATTCATTCAGGGTAGTGACTAGTTGTTTTGCCCATTGTTATGCACTAACCCTCGCTCACAACTCCAACACCAAGAGAGGATTGGCAGCCGTCAGCCTGGCTGGTTGCTGTGGTCCACTACGTAGTCAAAAACCGATACCCTTTTTAAGGAGGTGATGACGTCAGATTATAGCTTAGTTCGTTAGCTACCAGGGGGACAGCCGTGTGACTCGCCATTTTCGGCGCACACAGCGTTGATTAATCACATTCACGTATTTGAGGAAAATAATGAACAAAAATATGCTAAGACACAGTGGAATCATTGCCCTGGCGCTTACTGCGCTACTGCTCGTTGTTAGCTGGGGCAGCAGTGCCCTGGCTAATGATGCCAATGGCAATGACGTAAAAATAAACCATGATATACAGGTAGACGTTGCCCTACTGGCCGAACTGGACGAAAACGGTCGTGCCGACTACCTGATCTACTTTAGCCAAAAGGCCGACCTCTCCCCGGCTTATGAGATGGATTGGCATGAGCGCGGTCACTTCGTTATGAACACGCTGCGCCAAACGGCCGAAATCAGCCAGAAAAATGTACGCGCCTACCTCGACAGCGCCGATGTGGCCTACCGTCACTTCTGGATTGACAATATTATCGCCGTTGAGTCCGGCGACCTGGCCACTCTCAATGGGTTAATGGGCTTTGCCGAAATCGGCCGTATTCAACTGGCGGTCGATATGTTCCTTGTTGAGCCGGAAGAAACCTCAGCGGCACAACTGGCAAACAGTATCCTTGCTCCCGAACCAAACCTGGTACAGATCAAAGCGACCGACACCTGGGCGTTAGGTATTCGCGGTGAAGGCACCGTCATCGCCAATATCGACACCGGCGTGCGCCACACCCATCAAGCCCTGGTCAACCAGTATCGCGGCCATTTAGGCGGCGGCACCTTCGACCATAACTTCAACTGGCTCGATCCTGATGGTGGCACGACAGTGCCAACCGATGCCAACGGTCACGGCACCCATGTTATGGGGACGATGGTTGGCTACGACGGTGGTGCCAACGAAATCGGCGTGGCCCCCGAATCAGAGTGGATTGCCTGTCGCGGCTGCCTGACAACCAGTTGCCCGCAGACGGCGCTGCTGGCCTGTGCCGAGTGGATTGCGGCCCCCTACGCCATTGGTGATCCGGGCAGTGCCGACCCCGACATGCGGCCCATGGCTGTCAACAACTCCTGGGGTAACTGCCAGCAAAGCTACAATGACTGGTATCAGGGCGCGGTTGACGCTTGGCACGCGGCCGGTGTTTTCCCCGTATTTGCCAACGGCAACTCTAGCAACTGTGGCTACTCCTCCCCGCCAGGACTGAACACCGTCGGTAATCCGGCCCGCTACGGCAACGTGACCGGCGTTGGTTCGAGCGGCACCAGCAACGGTATGTATGCTCCCCATTCCAACTGGGGACCGACCGACAACCCCGACACGGTCAATCCCCAGCCTGGCTGGGAAGACTTGAAGCCGCAGGTGATTGCCCCCGGTGTCAACATTCGCTCTAGCCTCAACAGCGGCGATGCCGCTTATGGCAGCGCTGGCTGGACTGGCACCTCCATGTCGGCCCCCCATGTGGCCGGTATGGTGGCCCTGATGTGGCAAGCCGCTCCCTGTCTGATTGGCGACTATGCCACCACTGAGACAATCATTGAGATGACGGCCACCCCGATCTACTATGATGACTTGGGTACCGGCGCACGCTGGCCGAATTACGCCACCGGCTGGGGTGAAATCAACGTCCTGGCGGCGGTACAAGAAGCCCAGGCCATGTGTGGTCCCACCGGCACTATCGAAGGCACCGTCACGGCCGATGGCACGGGCGACCCGCTGGCCAACGTTAACATCCTGGCCACGCTCAATGTGACCACCACCCGCAGTGCTACCACCAATGCCGCTGGTGAATACGAGATCAACTTCGCACCGGAAGGTACCTATGAGATGACGGCCAGTGTTTTCGGCTACCTGCCGCAGACCGTAACCGACGTCGAGGTAATCTCCGGCACGGTGACGGTACAAAACTTTGTGCTGCAGCAGGCCCCCAGCCATGAGGTAAGCGGTGTTGTTACCGACGGCACCACCGGCTGGCCGCTGTACGCCAGAATCCAGGTAGGTGGGGCAGATGTGCCGCCGATCTGGACCGATCCGGCTGACGGCAGCTACAGCATCATTCTGCCCGAAGGTATCACCTATACCTTCACGGTAGATGCCTGGGTAGACGGCTATGAAACCTACGGCCGTGAAGTTGGCCCCCTGACCAGTGACCAGACCGAGAACTTTGGTCTGCAGGCCGATCTGGCCAGTTGCTCCGCCCCTGGCTACAGCCTTTCTTACCTGTACTTTGAAGATTTCCAGGCCGATGATGGTGGTTACACCCTGGAACAGACCGGCACCAACCCGGCTCCCTGGCAATGGGGCGCACCCGTTACCTGGCCTGCTGAATGCCCGGCCGGCACCAACTGCTGGGGTACCAATCTCACCGGCAACTACAACAACAACGCCGGCGAAAGCCTGACCTCGCCCGTGATTGACCTTTCTGGCGTTGCGCCTGGTGAACAACTGACCGCTCGCTGGTATCAGGCCAATCACATCGAGACGTTCACCTGGGACAAAGCCTATGCCGAAGTCAGCATTGATGGTGGCTCCTGGACTATCATGTGGCAGAATCCAGGCGCAACAGTTGCTGAAGGATGGCGTGAGTTGACTTATGACATCACGGCTGCCGCCGGTAACAACGTGCAATTCCGCTGGCGCTTTACCTCTGACGGCAGCGTCAACCACCCCGGTCTTTATGTAGACCGCGTGGCTATTGCTGCTGGCACGGCCTGCGAGCCGGCCGAGGGCGGTCTGGTTGTGGGTAACGTCTATGATGATAACACCGGTGCGCCGCTGGTTGGCGCTCTGGTTGCCAGTGATGATGACAGTATGGCTACCGCGGCCACACCGGATGATCCCAATGTGGATGATGGTTTCTACACCATTTTTGCTGCTGAAGGGGACTCTGACGTAACGGCCAGTATGTCCGGCGGTTATGCGGACCAGACGGCCAGCCTGACTATCGTTGACGGTACCACCTCCATGCAGAATTTCTGGCTGACGGCCGGTTGGCTGGTTGCCGACCCGGACGAGGTGACGGTAACACTGGCTACGGACAGCAGCTTTACGCTGCCGCTGGCCTTGTCCAATGAAGGGGCTGAAACAACCGATTACAGCCTGAACGTCAACCTGCTGTATGAAGACTTTGAAGGCAGCTTCCCGCCTGCCGGCTGGGACGTGATCGACAATGGTGGTAACTGCGTCTGGCAGCGCAATGATGAGTGGCCGCGGCCCAATTACGCTGGTGGCGATGGCTTCTCGGCTGCAGCCGATTCTGACGCCTGTGGTTCAGGCACAACGATGAACACAGAACTGCACACGCCGGTCATTGACCTCAGCGGAACCACAACGGCTACTTTGGAGTTTGTCGCTTCTTACCGTCACCTGGGCAGCAGCTCTTTCCGCGTCCACGTCAGTGATGATGGCGGCAGCAGTTGGGATACGCTGCTGACCTGGTCGGCCAGTGTGGATCCCACCGGCCCCGGCGCACTCGTCTCGCTTGATCTGTCCCCATATGCCGGATCAAATGAGGTAATTGTCAGCTTCCACTACACGGCTCCCGGCTGGCACTGGTGGGCGCAGATTGACCAGGTTCGCCTGATCGTCGATGCTGCCGACTGGCTGGATGTCAGCCAGACAGCAGGCAACCTGGACGGTGGCGAGACTGATCTGATCGACCTGACCTTTGACAGCACAGGTCTGTCGACCGGTTCCTACTCCGCCGTTCTAAGCATCTTCAACGACACGCCGTACGGTACGCAGACTGTTCCGGTGACGCTGAATGTGGTGGAAACGGCCGATTACGGTCTGGAACTATCCCCCACCACAGCGGCCGGCTCTGGTGATCGGGGTGAAATGGTTCCCCATTCACTCACTATTACCAATACTGGCTCCGTCATCGACACCTATACCCTGTCCGCTTCGGGTCATTCGTGGGATGTTGATCACCCGGCTTCGGTCATTGTTGACGCTGGTCAGTCGGCCACCGTGATGGTATGGGTTACCGTGCCCAACGATGCCGCCTTCGGCGCAACAGATACAGTTGTGGTGACAGCTACTTCGGACGGCGATCCCTCGCAGTCGGCCAGTGCTACCCTGACCACGACCGCTGAATGGGAGCTGATGTTCCTTTACCTGCCAATCATTGTCAATCAATGAGGTTCTATCAACCCAATCACCGGTAACGGAAATTGAGTAAGAAAAGGGTGGTGTTCGTTGAGCACCACCCTTTTTTTTGCCATACGGCCGTTTCTTAGGTAATATGCTAGTGACCTTGATGATATTCACTCTTTTGCGTGGCGCTGGATAACACTTTGCCTTTCATTCAATTGCAACTCAACTTGCGCTGGCCGCCCGACATGCCCTCCTTCTTGCTGGGACTGGTGCTGGGCATCCTGCTAACGGTCGCCTTTTTCTACTGGCTGCCCACACTGCGCCTGTGGCGCGGCCGTGCGGTGGCCCGCGGACGCCAGACGCTGGCCTGGTTCCGTTCTGGTGCTGAGGTGCGTTACCAGGCTGAAACGGCCGAATACCTGACCCAACACCATTTGGGTCAACAGTGGGGCCAACTGGCTGACATAGTGACTCTGCCTCGATTACTTCTGCCAACATCAGAGGTTGATCCCCAGACCATTGCTCAGTGGCACACCAACCAGCTTGCCCGCGTTTGGCCCGAATTGGCGGCCAGGGTTGCTTTGCCCCCACTACCGGGTGTTGGCCTTCAATCGCTGCTGGCTAATGGCCAGCGGGTGGTGATTAGCGCCCCGGCGGGCGGCGGTAAGACCACGCTATTGGCTTACAGTGCCTACCTGTGTGCGACCAGCAAGGAACAACCGCTGCCGTCTGTTGTGCCTGCTTATCTCCATCTGGCCGAGTTGGACGTAAGCCCCTATACCCCAATCGAATCGGCTGAGACAGCCGAAACACCAGAGCCGCCCGACCCTTTAGTGCCTCTTGTTACGGCTCTGCAGCGATGCCTGTCACCGTTGACCGCGCGCGGTCTCAAAGCGCTGTTTCAGCGCAAGTTAAAGGCGGGTCAGGTGCTTTTGCTGCTGGATGGCTGGGACGAATTGCCACCGTCTGCCCGTAAGCCATACCTTGCCTGGTTGATGCAGTTTTTAGAGCTATATCCAGTCGGCCGCATTGTTATCGGCGTTGGACTGACGGGTTACGGCCGTTTACTCGATGTAGGCTTTACCTATACCCAAATCTTGCCCTGGCGTCAGCGAGAAATCGAAGCTTTTGCCGCTGGTTGGGCCGTGGCGCTCAATAACAACCCGTTGCGCTTTGACCGATATTGGCGGCCCGGTATGACCCCATTAGAAACCAGTCTGCGTTTTTGGCTGACCAGTTTGAACGGCCAGACCAACGCGGCTCAAAAACCCCACCGTCAGGTTGATTTATTGGCCCAGGCGTTACCCTTGTTTTGTTCCTCAGTCGAAGGCTGGGAAGAGGAAGAAGCGACAAAAACAGCGTTGCTTCACTTCTGGCAGCGTCTGGCCCACCATATGCTCGTCACGGAGCAGCTTTTGTTGTCTAAGGAAGAGTTGGCTCGACTGGCCCTGGAAGCGGCGGATGGTCAAGACGTCAAGGAGTGGGCTGCTCGGCTCCAGAAAAGTGTTCAGAAGTGTCAACTCTTTATCCCAGTTAAAGGTATTGGTTTCCGTTTTCGCAGTCTGATCTGGCGTGATTATCTGGCCGCGGTCTATCTGGCCCGCCTCCACGACCTCAAGGCGGTTCAGGCCGCTTTGAAAAATCCCTATTGGCAGCGCGTCGTTTGCTATTATGTGGCTCAACCTGAAATCCCGTCCACTGTCATCGGGCAATTGGCTAACGCCCTGCTGCAAGCTGCCGACCGCACCCCCACCCGCAAAGAGCTGTTTCAGGTTGCCGCCTGGCTGCCGGAGTTGGAAGAGGGTATGGGCGATTGGCAGCGCCAGGTGCTTGTTTTGTTGGGTCAAATTGTGCGTCAGACCAGTTTCCCCAGGCTCCTGCGCCAAAGGGCTGCCGCGACCCTGGCTCAAACAGGCGAGCAAGGGGTGTTTACCTTTGCGACCCAACTATTGGATCGCTCTGATTCATTCTTGCGCCAGATGGGGGTCATGGCTCTTTCATGCCTGGGTTTGCAACGGCCGCAAGAGGTTATCCGGCGTCTGGTTGACTGCTTGAACGATGGCGCAGCCGATGTGCGCCTGGCTTCTGTGCAAGCGCTGGCCTGGTTGCCCCATCCGCTGACCGAGGAGTCACTGTTGACTGCTCTCATAAATGGCGACGACGATGTGAGTCGAGCTGTGGCTGAGGGCCTTGCCCTACGCGGTTCAGAGGGGCTGGCGTTTTTGCAAGAAGCGCTGGTTGATGAAGCGGTTCATGTACGCCGGGCGGCTGTCTATGGTTTACTCATGGCAACTAACGCACAAGTTATTCCCTGGCTAGAAAAAGTAGAAAGAGAGGACAAAGAGTGGTTGATCCGTTCGGCTTCTACAGAGGTGCTGGAGATGATTCAGGCCAGGCAGAAGTTGGCCTGGACGCCACTTGATCTACGTCAGCAGCGCTGGCTGGTAGAATTTGCAGCCCATGATGGCCGGGCGGTTCCGGGAGGTGCGGCAGCTTTGCCTTTTTTGGTGCAGGTATTGTCGGAAGCGACCCAGCCCAAGATGCGGGCTGCGGCCGCCGTGAGCCTGGGGCTGCTGCCCGCGTATAAAGTGATACCTGCTTTAGAAACGGCCGTTCGTGATGACAGCGGGCAGGTGAGCGAGGCAGCCTTTGGTGCCCTTTGCACCATTCGTCGTGCTTATGAGTTGCCATGAAACCATTGCTAGGCACACCGCTTAAGCGTTTCTTACGTGACTACAAGCGGGCCAACCCGCCGCGCCATGAGCTGGTAGCCCTGCTGCAAAGCGTCGAATATCCGGCCAACGTCGGCTCTGTGTTTCGTGTAGCAGATGGCGTGGGGGTTGATGAACTGATTTTGACAGGCATTACGCCCACGCCGCCCCATCCGGCCATAGATAAAGTCGGCCGTTTCAAAAGCCTGCGCGTCAACTGGCGCTATGAGCAAGACCCGGTAGTGGCTATTCGTGGTCTCAAGGCCGATGGCTACCAAATTGTGGCTGTGGAACTGGCTGAGGGAGCCGTTCCCTATCATCAGCATCACTACGCCCCCAAAACCTGCCTGGTGGTAGGACACGAGGATCACGGCGTGACCAAAGCGACGTTGGCGGCCTGCGACACGGCCGTTTTTCTGCCCATGTACGGTAAGGGTCGCTCCCTCAACGTCCATGTGGCCCTGAGCATAGTGCTGTATCATATTCGACATTCGTAACAAACCTAGCTCTATGGCAATTCAAGGGGTTGATAAGCCCGTAATGCGTAAAACGTAAAACGTAACCAGAGAGACCTTACGCATTACGCTTTACGTTTTACGGTAAACCCCGCGAAATCCTGAAGACCCGTTTTTATCTGGTGGAAACCCATGACTCAACAAACCATTCTTGTTATCGGCTCCGGCGGGCGTGAACATGCCCTGGTCTGGAAGATCGCCCAATCCCCCTTAGTGAAGCAGATTTACGCCGCGCCCGGCAACGGCGGCACGGCCGCTTTAGCCACCAATGTTCCCATCCCGGCCCACGATGTGGCCGGGCTGCTGGCGTTTGCCCAGGAAAAGGGGGTAGACCTGACCGTTGTTGGTCCCGAAGACCCCTTAGCTGCCGGGCTGGTGGACCAGTTTCAGGCGGCCGGGCTGGCGGTCTTTGGCCCGTCACAGGCAGCAGCGCAGCTAGAAGCCTCGAAGGCGTTTGCCAAGCAGTTTATGCAGGAGGCGGGCATTGCTACGGCCGCGTACCAAACCTTTACTGACTTTGAAACGGCCGTTGCCACCGTCCGTCAGCAAAGTGGCAAGCTGGTGGTCAAAGCCAGCGGCCTGGCGGCGGGCAAGGGGGTCATTATGTGCCCAACCCCGACCGAGGCCGAAGCCGCCTTGCGCGATATGATGCTCGACCAGGCGTTTGGCGCGGCCGGGCAAGAGGTGGTCGTGGAGGAGTGGCTGGAAGGACCGGAACTCTCACTGCTCGCCTTTTGTGACGGCCGTTCCGTGGTGCCTATGCTGCCCGCCCGCGATCACAAACGGGCCTATGACGGCGATCAGGGGCCAAACACGGGCGGCATGGGTGTCTATGCCCCGCCGCCCGATGTAGATGAGTCGTTGATAGCAACCATCACCCGCACCGTGCTGGAACCGACGGTCCGGGGCATGGCCGAGCGGGGTACGCCTTACGTGGGGGTACTCTACGCCGGGCTGATGTTGACGGCCGAAGGGCCAAAGGTGCTGGAGTTTAACTGCCGCTTTGGTGACCCGGAAACGCAGGTGATTTTACCCATGCTGACCAGCGATCTGGTGGCGATTATGTGGGCTTGTATCGACGGCCGTTTAACGCCTGATCTGGTGCAGCGTCGCCCTGGTGCCTGTGCCACCGTCGTCATGGCCGCGCCCGGCTATCCGGGCAGTTATCCCAAGGGGCTGCCCATCAGCGGCATAGACGAGGCTGAATCATTGGCTGATGTGCTGGTCTTTCAGGCAGGAACGGCCGTTACCGGGGCTGGTCAATTAGTCACCAGCGGCGGTCGGGTATTGGCGGTTAGTGGGGTGGGGGATGGTTTGGCAACGGCCGTTAACCGGGCTTACGAGGGTGTGGCTCATATTCACTTTGATCAGGCCCATTATCGCCGCGATATCGGCCGTTAACGCCAGTTAACATCATACCTGAATAGGGCAAAGCCTGACCAGACCCACCCAATGCCAAAAAGAATGCCAACCAATGGGATAAGCACGCCTTGAAAAGTTGCCGTGCCTGTGGTTATTGTAGCAATAAAGGAAAAAGAAATAACGCCTAAAACCATGAGGGGTATGCCCTGATTACCGGGGTAAGTTGTTAGAAAACTGGCCCCAGTTAAGAGCAGCCCCACACCTAACAGATTAAATCCTAACACAAACTGCGACCAATCGCCCAGGCTGTTTGGAAACATACCAGTGAAAGTATAATTAAGAACCAACAACAAGCCTACCAGAGACAAGCTGCTGCCAGCCCACCCTAACCAGTGACTATCCCGGGAGCAGAAAATGGTTAGAGGGGCGAGAAGAAATGCAAGAAAGAGAAAAAAAGGAATGGCCAGATACAACTCATCAAATCCCTGCGACGTAACTCTTTCTACCCCAAACATGGCGTACAACAAAAGCATACACCATAATGTGCCACCAAGTATTCCACTACTCGCAGCGAGCAATCGAATAGCGTAGATCATGATTAAAGCTCCTTGCCCTCAACCCCGATTGGGATGCCGGGGACATCATAAATGGTAAACTTGAGATCAGTTCGCCAGAGAATGGTGAAAACCGGGCCAAATGTGACGGGCTTCCAAATAGGGGTCCATACCCGGAAAAGGCGAACTCATGTTATACTTGCCTCCGAATCGACTATATCAGGTATGGTTCAAGTCAGCTTGACAATTTACTGACCGAGGACGGAGGACGAAAGACCGATAACCAGAGTAAATTCCGTCCTTCGTCTTCGGTCCTCCGTCAAAATTTGTAAAGTTAGCTGCC
>SLGK01000185.1 GCA_007123775.1 Anaerolineae bacterium
GTATCACGCCATTGTGGATTATAGCAGTACACACCCATCGGTACGCCACCACCGCCACCTTCACCGCCACAGCCAGCAAGCAGACCATAATTAAAACCCAAATTGGTAAATGTATGAACATTGGTGTTGCCTATATATGCGCACCAATTAGTAGTGCCCAAATCACATTGCTCAACTCGAAATTCATACCAGGTATTGTCTTGTAAAGGAATTCCAACAAAATCCATGTCTGCCGGAACTCCCAAACCCCACCAAGACACAAATTGTTGCAGGACATTTGGTGTTGGTGTGACCGTTCCTTTGACAAAACCGGTTTCTACTAGATACCCTGTACAATTAGGTTGAGTAGTACAAACAGCTACTGGGCTGGCAATAGCCCACCAATTGGCCGGTTGTTGTGCTGTCCAAATGTTGGCACGAGAACCTGTGATATGCGTACCATAAAATATAGCAAATGCTTGAGCTGTGACGCTACTGCCCCCTTGTGCCCAGGCTGTGGTAGCCGAAAATGAAGCTATAAAGGCGATTGTGGTCAGTAAGGCAACTTTGAACACGTTTGATTTCGCCATGCAAACATACCTCCTTAGATTGGATATTGACTGTTACTGCATCAACATACAAATTAAGATTGAATGGCTGGTTGGTGCGATGAAATAGATAATCTATTTGTGGGCGTATGGATGTTGGGGAAAATGTCGCAAACATAATACGCTGCCCCCCCCCCGATTTGTCAATAGTACTAGGGTACTTGTTTGCCTGACACTTCTTGCCTTGCTTATTTGGATGGGTAATTTGACAGGGGTTAGTTTTGGTGCCTAAATTGCAGCAGTCTCTCTGGTAATAAACCTGTCAGGTCTGAACGCTTACCAATACGCACACGGCGGTCTTACTCAACACGCCAGGAACTCACCTGGTTATTTAAGGCGTGGAAGGTGTTGCAGTTGGGGCCACAAGCATACGTTGGTGCCTGGTAAAAGTGAAATTGGTAAACGTAAATAATGTTACAGTTTGAGAATGATTTCCCAGAAGAAAAGCTATTATTAAGGTGGGCAGGTAGGGCCACCAGACCATAATTGGCTGAGGCAGAACACGGTTCCGTACCAAAATAGTCAACCAAAACACCTACATAGTCGGGGTCGTTATAGAATCTGGCGATTAAGTAACTGGAGCTGAGCGGGGTACCATTGAGGGAATCAATTTCCCCTGCGGCACAAATCGGTTCTGAACTTCTGGAAGCTTCTTCACCTGGCCGGATAGGTTCCAGCAATATGACACAACGATAACCCCTTTCCCGATCCGGTCCCATCACAATCTCACTCTTTTCGGTTGGCTCATAGGGCTGTATCTCCCAGCCTATATCGCCCGGACGGATCGGCTCCAGCATGACCTCCTCTATCATATCTTCAGCAATGGATTTACAATGTTCGGCTAAACTTGCTGAGCTTTCTGTCTCTCCGTGAGCAGGCTGCAATAGTGTTATCTGGTAATAGCCGTCAGGACAGCCGGCTGCATCTGTGACGGCAGTTGCATCTTCACTGATTTCTATTTCAATTTTTTCCACGGCCTCAGGCTCATTACTGGCAAAAGTGGACTCCCTATTCACTGCCATTAGCAGCAAACCACCACTAAAGAGTAAAATCACAATTACAAACAAGACTTTTTTCAACATTTTGCACTCCCTTTGATACTAAAGTGAACAATACATGTTGCTTGTACAAACTTCCTGGTGTAACTGGTCTTAGATTGTGGCTTCAATGTTGGGGAAAATGCCGCAAACATACTACACTACCCCACCTGATTGGTCAACAGTACTACAGTACTCGAATGTTATGAAATTTAACCGCGGATTTGACGGACATGGGGTGAGCCTGGCCGAACTATCAAACGGATCGGAACGGATAAAAAAATCCGTAAAAATCCGTCCCGTCCGTTTCATCCGTGGTTAATTCTTCGTGTCGCTTCCCAGCCCAGCATTGCCTTCTTGCGGGCGGGCTGCCAGCGATAGCCGCCCAGGACGCCGCTTTTGCGAATGACGCGGTGACAGGGGATGAGGTAGGCGATAGGATTGGCCCCCACGGCATTGCCCACCGCCTGACTCGCCTTCGGTTGGCCGATTTGTCGGGCAATGTCCTGGTAGGTGCAGGCATGACCGGGCGGGATACGCAGCAGCGCTTCCCAGACCTTGACCTGAAAGTTGCTGCCCTGCACGAAGAGGGTTAAGGGTTTACGGCCGTTTCCCTGCCCATTAAGAAATATCTGCTCAACCAACGGTCCGGTCAGCCTTTCATCCTCTTGCCATTCTGCGCCGGGCCATTGGGTTTGAACGGCCGTTAACGCCCCATCCTTATCCCCATCGGCCACAAACGAAAGAGCGGCAATGCCCCGTTCCGAGGCGGCAATCAGGCACGCCCCAAAGGGAGTGTCATGAAAGCCATAGGCCAGCCGCATCCCGGCTCCCTGCGCCTTAAACTCACCCGGCGTTACCGCTTCCAGCGTCACAAACAGGTCGTGCAGCCGGCTGGGGCTAGAGAGGCCCGCTTCATAGGTCGTTTCCAACACCGAGCGGGATTCGGCCAGCAGTTGTTTGGCATAAGCGACGGTGAGGAATTGCAAAAAACGTTTGGGGCTAATGCCCGCCCAGCGGCGAAAGGTGCGCTGCAAATGGTAGGGGCTGACGTGCAGATGGGCCGCCAGTTCTGCCAGCGAGGGCTGTTCCTGATAATTAGCCTCCAGATAACGGATCGCTTTTTCTATCAGATCATAGTCAGAGGACATAGCTGCTCCTTGTGGGACCGTGGATGGAGGACCGAGGACGGAAAAAGCCGCCGTCTTTCGTCTTCCGTCAATTTTCCCCCATTATAATCAGCCATCTGCCCCAACGCGATCCGATTCTTGCTCAACTCCTCTGCTTTTCTCCGCGAAACTCAGCGGTCCTCCTTCGACGTTGCTCAGGACAGGTCCGCGTATCTCCGCGTAACCATATAAAATAGAAAAACCCTGGATGAAGGCCACACCATTGGCTGAGACCAGTGTTCCGGCGGAGGTATGTAAGGTGAATCTCGTAGTGGCCGTCTGACAGATGTTGGCTTCGCCCCGATAACGATTAACCGCTTCGGTGGGCCGAAAGCGTGTGGGCGCACTAGAGGAGATTCGGAAACCGCCTACTTAGCTGGTATGGTGTGGGCATCCAGGGTTATTATGGAGGTGTAACTATGGATACCAAGTTGTTAACTAATTACATTATAGATCGAAGCGGAAACGGCCGTCAACGGCCGTTTCCTTAAAATTTCCCCCGCCTCAATCCTTCCAGGGGATTTGGTTACGCAGGCCAGTGTGGATAGCGTAAGCATTCTTGATGGCAGCCAGGATAGCCCCCTCGACCCAGCGGCGATGATGGCGGTCACAGGCATCGTTGGCAAACCAGATACGATGCACAGGCCGGGTCAGGTCTTCGTAAAACTGGCCGCTCATTTCATAAGGCCGAAACAGCGGACCAATACCGCCGGCGTAACGGTCCAGCGCCCAATCGTGGGATATACCAAATTCAAAGGTGCTGACGGCTTCCGGATGGATTTTGGCCAGGTCTTCCAGGGCCTCGGCAATACGGGCCTGTTCGGGCAGCGGGCTGTAGGCCATGCTGTCTTGCCCCCAGCCGTAGGACGTGATGATGACTCCTTTTTGGAAGCGTTTGTCTTGCCCGGCCGGGGTATAGACCACGTTGCGGATGGCCAGATCGGTGACGGTCAGGCCGTGGGTAATGTTGTAGTTGTTTTCCCACCAGCGTTCGCTGAACTGCATGAAGATTTTGTGGGCGCGGTCATAGTAGGCGTTGCGAATGGCGAACCATTTGTCGGGGTCGAGTGGCTCAATCTCCAGGTGGCGCAGCAGGCTGAAAGGCACGGTCAACAGGCATTCATCGGCCGTTACCGTTTGGGACTGGCCTGGCGCACCGTCTGTGTGATAGTAAACCGTTACCTGGTCCTCGCCCTGACTGATGGCGTGGACCTCGGCCCCCATGCGAATGTCGTTGAGCAGATAGGGTTCAAAGGCGCGGGGCAGCCGGTCAGCCCCATCGCTAATGTAGACCAGGTCGCCAAAAATGTTGTCGTAATAATGGGCAAACCACTCGACCAGCGAGAAATGGTAGCGAGGCTCCAGATTGAGCAATGGTCCCATGATGTGAATAGCCATATCGCTCAGCCCCCGCGCCTTGAGATAGCCTATCAGGGAGTATTGGTCAAATTCGGCCACCAGCCGTTCCCAGGCCCGATCTTCATCTTCCGTCTCCATAATGTCGATGAGCGGCTGCACGGCATCACGCAGCAGTTGGGTGATTGGTTTCTCTTTTTCCTGCGGCGTCAGTTCGAGATTGAGCTGGTTGAGGTGAAACTGGCTGCGCGGGGAGAGGTGACCGTGCAGATAAATAAAGGTATCCTCGTCTTCCATGGGAAACGGCCGTGTGGCCAGCTTGAATCGTTCCTGAATATAGTATTGCACCAGAGGGTGCTGGCGGGGAAAGCGCATGGCCCCAAACTCACCATACATATCCCCGGCAAAACCGCGATAGGTATAAATGCGGCCACCCAGCCGGTTTTGTGCCTCCAGGATGGTGACGGTGTGGCCCGCTTCTTTGAGTAGCAAAGCGGCCGTCAGGCCGGCCATGCCCGCACCCACAATGACTATGTGCCGGGGTGAACTGCCAGAGGGCAAGCCGTTGCGTAAAATATCCAGATAATTCAGCTTGTTTGTCATTCATCGCTCCTTTTGTTTGTCATTCATTGCTCCGTTATGATATGGAAAAAGGGATCTATGAGAATTAACAAGTTTACAAAACGTATTGCATAACGCGGCGAAGCCGCAACCAAAGTCATTAAAGATTGCACAGATTGTGCAGATTTTATTTTTCCATCTGCGTAATTCTGCGGAATCTTTGACAAAATTAATGCACATGGCGCAAACTCTTCGGAGTGACGCCGTATTGCATAAAGTGGCATAGCCACAACCAAAAACCCTCACCACAGAGGGCACAAAGAACACAGAGTTTCTTTGCTCAGTGTTCCCCGTGTTCTCGGTGGTGAAAAAATTAACGCATATGGCGCAAACATTGCGGAGTAACGCCGTATTGCGTGACCGGTGAGAGCTACGCAATACGAAATACGGAATACGCCAAACCCCACGAATCACCAAAAAGCCGTTGAACCACAGAGCGCACGGAGATTACAGAGAACTAGAGAAAAATCTCTGTGCCCTCTGCGCTCTCTGTGGTGAAATTCTTTTGACCAACTTGTGACCAATGCAAAAAGCCAGAGAAACCAGGCTGTTCACCCATCGTCCTGGTCAATCACCCGATTGGTCACGCGCATGATCTCCGCCAGCGACAGCGATCTGGCCCGTTCCAGCCGGCTCAGCCGCTTCTCAAATTGGGAGGAGGCATATTCCACAAAATCAGACTCCACCAGGCCAAACGGCATCGGGTCGTACTGGGCAAAGGCGTCGCCAATCACGCCCAGGGCCGGCATCAGTAGCTCGTTCATCTGTGCTTCGGCCACTTCCCACAGCGAGGCATCCTCGGCAATCAGGCGCGAAATCAGGTAAATGCCATAGGCGATGTGGCGGGACTCGTCTTGTTTGAGTAGCTGCACCCCCTGGCGCGTGCCGGGCATGATGTCTTGCCCTTCCAGCACATTAAAATAGGCGTGATAGCCCGTTTCGGCCAAAACCCCTTCGACAATCATGTTGTAGGTAACGGCCGCTACCACCTGCGCCCTTGCTGAACTGTCTTCACGCAGTGCTTGCAAGGCTGCCGGCAGCGCTTCGTAGAAGACGGTACGGTAATTTTCGGTATGATAATGTTCTAAATCGCCCGACACGCTGGCTACCTCGTTCAAAAAGCGGTGGAAGAAGTCGGTGTGTTTGGCCTCTTCAAAGAGGAAGGTAGTCAGGAACATCTCTTCTTCCAGGCGGCCTTCCTGGGCGATGATCATGATCAGCGGGAGCAGGTCGAGCGTGACCGCTTCTTCACCCGCCTGAAAAAGCGCGGTCAGGCGCAGCAGCAGGTCTTGTTCAACGGCCGTTAACCGCTGCCAATCGGTTCTATCCCGGGTAAAGTCAATCTCGCTGGGGTTCCAGATGCCAAAGCGTTTAGCCTTCTCAAAAAGGCGCATGGGTGGGGTGTCGCGCTGCAGGCCGCGCGATGTTGTTACGAACGTTTGGTGGGTCATAAATGGCTCTCCTGAAAACGGTCTGATGACCGTTCTGTTTGGTCTGGTCTAGTAGAGAACTGGGCCAGAACGCATGTTGGTTAACTGTTGAAGCAACAAGATTAGTAACTAGCAATTTCCTGAGACTACGCTCAGGAAATAAGGCCCTTGCGGGCAACTTGCAAAAATTGTACAGTTTCCTCCAGAAGTAAATGAGCCAACCGATGGAGGAGCGAGATAATCATGGA
>SLGK01000074.1 GCA_007123775.1 Anaerolineae bacterium
CCCTGCACGCCACTGCTTTGCAGCAGCACCAGTTGGCCGCCAATGCTGTTGATAGCCACATCCAGCGTGCCATCATTGTTAAAGTCGGCCACAGCGCTGCCTCGCGCCAGCAGCGGCCCGACGTCGGCCAGCCCGGCCCCCGTTGTCCAGTCGCGGAACTGGCCCGGCCGGCCGGCCGCCAGCAAATTGCCATACAGCTTCACCAGTTCCGGGTCGGTCTGCATATTGGTGACGGGAACACGGCCGTTTACCACCAACAAATCCAGGTCCGTATCATGGTCAAAATCGGCAAAGGTGGTGCCCCAGCCGGTGGCATTGTTGCCCAGACCGCTCAGGCCAATGCGGAAGGTGCTATAGAAAAAGTTGATAAAGCCCGCCTCCGCCGTCGTGTTGCGGTAAAGCGCGTTTAGCTCCGCCTCCCAGTTGGTGACGTGCAGATCAAACCAGCCGTCGCCGTCCCAGTCACCCCCAGCCACGCCCATGCCGCTGCCCGCGTCGCCTACATCGGCCGTATCGCTCAGGTCAACAAAGCGGAAGCCAATCTCGTCATCAGCCGGGACGTTCTCATAGAGGCGGTTGGGTTGGCCGTCGTTGGCAATGTAGAGGTCTAAACGGCCGTTGCGATTCACATCCGTCAGCAGCGCGCCCAACCCCCGCTCCTCACGCACCAGACCAGCCTCCAGCGTGATTTCGCGGAAAGTGGCGTGGCCGGTCTCTGGGTCCACGCCCAGATTCAGATAGAGGCGGTCCGGCAAGCCGAAATAATCCTGGGGAAAAGCGCCGATAGGATTGGGCACGCGCTTGTCCAGATCCAGATAGCTGGCGACGAAAAGATCGGGCAGCCCATTGCCGTTCAAATCCCCCACCACGGCCGCGCTGTTCCATTCCCGCGCGTCTACGCCAGCAGCGGCCGCCCCTTCGGTAAAGGTGCCATCCCCATTATTCCAAAAGAGCAGATTTGGCCCGTCGGCGGTGACGTAGAGATCGGGCCAGCCGTTGCCGTTGAAGTCGGCAGCCACGCAGCCGTTGCCCCGGATGGCCACATCCACCCCGGCGGCCGCGCTGACCTCCACAAACGTACCGCGCACATTGCGAAAGAGGGCGTTGGTGGGTAAGCCGCCCTGCTCTTGCCAATAGGGGATTTCGGCCGTGGCGTGGCTGTTGACCACGTAGAGGTCCAGCCAGCCATCCCGGTCATAATCGATCCAGCAGAGACCGCCGCCCATAGCCGCCACCCAATCGGGATAAACGGCCGTGCGGAAAGCCCCATGTCGAAAATTCAGCCCCACGGCCGCGGCCACGTCGTGAAAGCGGAGGCTGCCGGCGGTGGTAGCCAGGCTGGTGTCTGCCTCGTCGTCGGGGGGCGGTGGCGGCGGACGCCAGGCGGCCAGGGCGGCCGGCGGTGGTGGCGGGTCCAGCGGGAGGCCGCTGGGTACGCTCTCCGGCGTGAACTGGTTGAGATCGGCGGCGGCCGGATCGGTCAGGCTGTGCAAAAAGGCGACCAGATCGGCCACATCTTGCTGGCTGAGGGGCAGCCCATCCCACAAGGCAGGCGCGGCGGTGCGGGCCTGTTTGGCTGGCTCATAGGGGCGCACACTGCTGTAAAAAGCGGGCGGCAAATGGTAGCCGGGGTCAAAATTGGCCGCCCGTTCCCAAATGTTGGCATGATGCCAGATGACATCTTCCAGGGTGGCGTAGGCCCCGCTGTGCAGGTAGGGGGCGGTCAGGGCCACGTTACGCAGGCTGGGGGTGCGGAATTTGTATTGATCACGCAGGTCGAAGGTGACGCCCGCCCGCCCAAAATCTTCGCGGCCGGTGCTGCCGTGCCCTTTGCCGGGACCAAGCTGGGGGGCCAAAATGTTGTGAAAGTCGAGGTCGGTAAAGAGGTCACCGCTGTGGCAGGCGGCGCAGTTAACCTGGGGATTTTGTTCGCCAAAAAAGAGGAGCGCGCCTCGCTTTTGCTGCTCGGTCAGGGCGGCCGTGTTGCCTTGCAGGTAAGCGTCCCAGGGGGCGTTGGTGAAGATGAAGCGCCGCTCAAACTCGGCCAGAGCCTCGGCCATCTGGGTGACGCTTATCTCATCCGTGCCAAAAACGGCGCTGAATTGGTCGGCATAGGCGGGGATGTTGTTGAGACGCTGCGCCAACTGGTGGCGGATGTGGCCGGGGGGCAGGTGGCCTAAAGTGGCCCCGGCCATTTCGTGGACGCTGGTAAAGGGAAAGAAAGCCTGTGCGGTAAGCGGGTCGGTTAGTTGCAGCCGGTTGACGTTGGCTTCCAGCGTGGTGACGGCTCCGTAACCGCCTTCAACCCGCCCATCCCAAAATTGGACGGGCAGCAGAGCGCTGTTGAGAATGGTGGGGCTGTTGCGCGGCACAAACGCGCCCAAGAAGGGGTTGGCCACGACCGGCCGGCCGCTTTCCGGGTCGAGACGGCTGCGGGAGAGGCGGGGTCCGCTGGCCTCTTCGCCCAACTTAATCTGGTCCACAAAGTCACGTACCGCGCCCAGGCCGTCGCCGCCGGTGCCGATGGGCAGCACCCGGCCGTCGCCCATGCTGAGGGCAGGATGGTGGCAGGTGGCGCAGGAGATGTTCTGGTCGCCGGAGAGAATGGGATCAAAGAAGAGGTCTTGCCCCAGCCGGGCCAGGGGGGTGTCGTCGGCCCGCTCGGTCTGGCCGGGGTTGGGTTGTAGATTATGGGCCTGGATAACGGCCGTTAACGCCCCATCTAAATCATCTATCTCGCGGTAGGTGGGGGTGGCCTGGGCCAGCGGCGCACTGGTGGGATAGGTGGGCTGGTCGCGGCGCTGGGCCGGGTCGAAGGTGACGTGGAGCAGCCGGCCGTGGAACAGTTCGGTTAGATAAAGGCTGCCGTCGGGCATGGGCAGGAGCGCGCCGGGGAAGTTGAGGTTTTCCAAAATTGACTCTAAACGGCCGTCGGGGTGCAGGCGGCTGAGGCGACCAGTCCGCTGCTGGTAGCCCTCGCGCCCCCAACAGCCAGATTCGGCGGTAAAGCGACCAAATTCCAGCAGCCAGACGGTGCCGTCGGCGGCCAAAGCCACGTCAATGGGCATATCGAGGCCATTGGCAACGATGCGCTGCTGTCCCCGGCCGTCAATGGCTACCAACTGGCCGCTGCCGGCCGGATAAGGACAGCGGCCCATCAGGGTAACGTAATAGTCGTCGCCCACGCGGGCGATGCCGCTGGGGGCTGCGTCTACAGTCAGGCCAGAGCGGTCCGGGTTGGTCAGGGGGGCAAAGCGGTGGATGAAGTGGGTACGGCCGTCGGCGGTCAGGGTAGCCACGCCGTTGCCGTTGGCGTCGCTGACGACGGGGTTGCCCTGGGGGTCAAAGGTGAGGGCCACCGGGTTGTCCAGCCGGACGTTGCCCTGGGGCAGCATGATGGGGGTCAGGTCGGCCGGGCTGTAGGGGATGGGCTTGAGGCCCAAGGATGACGCGGGCAGTGGCTTTTGCCACAGGTGGCCCTGGCCTAAATTGCCCAGGTAGAGGAAACGGCCGTCTGGGTCCAGCGTCACAAAATTAACCCCAACCAGATCGTCGGCATGGCGCCGGGTGGGGATGCCGGAGAGGTAACGGCCGATTTCCCCGTCGGCCGTGAGCAAAGTGACGCCGCCGCTGTGGTCCCAATGGCCGCTGCCCCGTTCGGCGATCAGCAGGCCGCCGTCGGGCAGGGCGGCCAAACCGGCCGGGGTGAGCAAGCCTTCGACAACGATCTCTACTGCGGCCAGGTCCAGCGGGGCTGGGCTGGTGTCGGCAGTTGGGCCGCTGCTGCGGCCGCAGGCGGTGGCCAGTAAAAGGAAAACCAAGCCGCTTATGAACAGGTATCGCTGCCGTAAACTTGAATTAGCCATGACGTTGATTTTAACACGGGGTAACGGCCGTTACCAACACCAAGCAGCAGGCTGCGAACCAGGGGAGTACCCCAGGCGTCCATAAGCTGATGGTACGCCTGCTGGAGGGGAAAACAATGACGATGATCGTCTGTCGTTTATGGTCCGCTGGCTACCAGCGCGGCCAGTTGCGCTTCCAGACGGGTAATTTCGGACTGCACGGCCGTTTCCTCCCGCGCCATCTCATCCAACTGCTGCTGGGATTTTTCCAGACGGGCCACATACTCGGCCCGCACCTCACCCTCTTTGCCGCTGCTGCCCAACGCCCGCATGTTGTCTCGTATCTGCTTTTGGGCCTCATAGCCCTGCTTCCGCTCTTTGTCCAGCGCGGCCAGGCGCTCCTTTTGGGCCGCGATTTGCTCTACCAAACCCAGCATGGCGGCGATCAGGTCGTGGGTAGACTGGTCGATCAACCCTTTCTGCAAATATTGGCGCAAGTTGGCGTAAGACTGCCGCTCGATTTGCTCCTGACGGTGGCGCAGGCGGCGCGTCTGGACGCGCCGGGTAGTCTCGCTCTGGGGCGGTATCTCAACGGCAAAGCGGTAGGTTTCGGCCGTTTGCTCGGCCGGGTCGGGCGAGTCAAACAGCTCATAACCGGTGCGGCGGGGATGCTCAACCAGGACCGTCAGGGCGCGGTTAGCGCTGTTGTTGATCTGATAGTCGCGCCACTCAATCTCCCATTCCTCAACCAGCAGGTAGGCGTTCTTGAGCGACAGGCTGTGGATTTCACGACGCGACCCGCTCTGCTCGCGGACCTTCGCCCCTAATTCGACGGCATAGGCAATGACCATCTCAGCGGCAACGGCCGTAAACGGCAGCAGCGCCTCACCCACATATTCGCCAGACTCAATCACGGTCAGCGGGCCTCGTTCCAGGGTTAGTCCTGTCTCGTTGTCCAGCCGCAGCGTGGCTACGGGATGGCCGGGCAGTTTGGCCCCATTGTAGAGCAATTCCTTGCGGTAAGGCAGCCGGGTCATCAGAATCGGCACCATGGCCGACTGGCCGCGCCCGACGCTGACGGGGGTCTCAATACGATATTGGAACAGTTCGCCCATGTCTCGGCCGCTGGCGTGAACAGCCGTTGTGGCCTCCAGTACATCTGCCCGCAATGATTCAGGCGCAGGGGCCAGCGCAGCCCGACGCATGGTTAAGGCTCGCGCCTCCGGCTCGGCCAGGGCGGCCGCATATTTAGGGGCCGCCTCAAAAGCAACCGGCGCCGCTGCTACGCGAGCCTCCTCCTCGACCACCGGCCGTTCAGGCGTAAACGGGTTGTACAGGTCATAGACAAACGAGATGGGCATCCCGGCCACCAGCGACAGCTCGATTTCCTCCAGCGGCTCTTCCATCTGATTGTCAAAAATCCCCCAGCCCATCAGCAGGGCGGTGGGGCCGTCGTCACCGTCGGGGTCGGCCACCAGCCGGTAGCTAACGCGCCAGGTGGGGGCCGGGGCGATGTAGCTGACAGAGAGATCATGCTCGCCGGGCGTCAGGCGAATCGTTACCTGGCGGTAATCTTCCTGGGTTTGGGCCACCTCCAAAAAGAAGCGCAAATCGGCCGCGCCCCGCTCATCGGCAATGGACACGCTCTGCACGCGGCTAAGCGGCGCCGTCTTGACCAGATCATCGGCCTCGTGCAGCAGCGAGACAAGCGAATCGCCCACCGGTTGGCGTTCGGGTAGTTCATCGAGACCAAGCAGCCGGCCAACGGCCGTTTCCCCCTGGTCCAGATGCAGCGTGACCGGCCGGCCGCGCAAACCCACCAGCAAATCCCGCAGGCTGCGGTCATCGCGCAGCCGCACCGAGCAGCCGGCCAACCGCTCCTCCCGGCTTTGCGGCGTGGCATATTCCACGCCCAAAACCTGGCCGTCCCCCCAGTCGATGGCCGTCAGACTCTTGAGAACGTCATTCATTTCTTCTACACGAAAGGTCAGGCTGATGGCCTCGCCGGTCAATCTGGCCCGTCGTTCAAAAAAACCAACGCCATGTTTGTACAGCGTCAGGCGGGTAATAGGAAAAGTGGTCATGGTGTCTCCTAGTGTAGAGTGTAGAGTACGGAGTGTAGAGGGTGGAGCTAGAGCTAGAGGAGTCTACACGCTACACTCTAACTCTATCTCTATACTCTACACTCTATCTCTAGCTCCTGATTTTGGGTAAGTAAATGGTGTAGCTGTCCGGCGGCGGCGGTGGCGGTGGCGGCGGTGGCGGCGGTGGGTCGGTGGCGCTAGTGAGGGCATTGGCCCAGGCGGTTGTACCGCCATCATAGAGGGAACGGGCGGTCAGTGTCAAGGTTTCTTGCCCGGCCAGGGTTGGCGTCACCCAGAATGAGATAGTAACGGCCGTTTGCGGCGACAATACAGGCGTTTGCGGACTGGCTAATTCGGCCGGCCAGCCCGATTCCAGCGCCAGACCATAGGCCGTCGTCACCACGCCGCTGTTGCTGATCGTCAGCGTATAGGTCAGTCGCTCGCCCACCGTCACCACGCCCGTTTGTGTTACGGGGACCAGATCAATCCCCGTTTCGCCG
>SLGK01000308.1 GCA_007123775.1 Anaerolineae bacterium
GAGCTGGATCAGCTCAAGATTTATAATCCCTCCGGCGACCAGAGCGGTATGCTGGTTTACACCCTCGATTCAGGCGTCAAATTGGCCGCGGCCTGGGGGCAGGATGTGCTTACTTCCTCACCCGGACAGCCGGGCCTGGACATGGGCACCGGCATCCCGCCGCTGCCATACTTTGTGGCGACCAAGAGGTCGGTTTTGTTCATTGACAATGATGGCGATGGCGTCATCAGCCCCGGCGACGTATTGGAATACGAGATTACAATTGAAAACGTCAGCCGCCTGCCGATAGACGATTTGCTCGTGGAAGATGTTCTGCCAGCCTCAGTTACCTATGAACTGAATAGTACCACGTTTACCAACCATCTCTCTGTCACCGTGCCGATTGCCGATGACGGAGCCACCCCCTTTCCGTTAGATGAAGGGGGGTACACCCTGCCCGGCTCGCTGCCGCCCCTGCAGAGTTGGTCAGTGAATTATCGCGTGCTGATTTTGCCCTTTGATCAATTACCGTCGGGCACCATTACTATCCAAAACCAGGCGTCCATTAACTCAACTTTAATTCCCGATCCGGTAGGGGCGCAAGATAACCAGCCGCTTTACGGCCGTATCGGTGACCGGGTCTGGTTTGACAGCGACGGCAACGGCCTGCAAGACTCCGGCGAGCCGGGCATTGCCGGCCTGACGGTCAATCTGTTGGACGGCAGCGGCAATCTGGTTGCCACCACGGTGACCGACGCCAACGGTAATTACCTCTTCACCGGCTTGCTCCCCGGCGACTACCAGGTTCAGTTTGTCGCCCCGCCCGGTTCCTTTACCACGCAGAATGCGGATGGCGCAGGCGTGGCGGGCGAAAACAATTCCGACGCCGACGCCAACGGCCTGACCCCTGTTTTCACCCTGGCCGCCGGCCAGCCCTTCCTGGCGGTGGATGCCGGCCTGGCTTCTCTGTTCATTGGCGACCGTATCTGGCTAGACTCGAATGGCGACGGCGTACAAGACCCCGGCGAGCCGGGCCTTGCCGGCGTGACCGTTGAACTGTACGATGCTACCGGCACGACGCTGCTGGCTACTACCACCACCGACGCTAACGGCAACTACCTCTTCACCACCGGTGTGCAGCCCAACACCAACTACCTGGTGCGGGTGGATACCGCAACGTTGCCCGCTGGCGTGGTGCAAACCTACGACCCCGATGGTGTGCTTGATAACCAACACCTGGTGCAATTGGGCACACTGCCTTACCTGGATGCCGACTTTGGTTATCGGGGCACAGCCGCCATCGGCGACCGGGTCTGGCATGACATCAACGGCGACGGCCTGCAAGACCCCCTCGAAGGCGGCATCGCCGGGGTGACGGTCCTGCTGTACGATGCCGCCAACAACCTGGTAGCCTCGACGACCACCGACGCCAACGGCGACTATCTCTTCCCCAACCTGCCCGCCGGCAGCTACAGAGTCGAGTTGGATGCCGGCTCCATCCCAGTGGGCTTTAGCCTGACCACCCCTGGCCAGTTCAACGTTACCCTGGCTGCCGGCGACACATTCCTGGACGCCGATTTTGGCCTGCAAGCGGCCGCGCTCACTATTTCCAAGACCTCCAGCGCCGGCGGCAGCGTACAGCCCGGCGATACTATCACCTACACCTTGCTGGTGCGCAACAATACCGCAGGCGTTCATACCAGTATCTCTGTGCTGGATGCCCTCCCGGCCGGCACAGGCTACGTGCCGGAAAGCACCCTTGTCACCGGTTACGCTTTAGAGACCGTGCGGGATGAGTTTGCCACACAATCCTACAGCAATAATGATGGGACGGTTAACTGGGCCACTGATTGGATAGAAAATGATCCGTATGGTAATGCTGGACCAATTGGCAACTATGTGGGCATCACACCCTCACCCGATGAGCGCCTTTTCCTCCATTATGCATATGTAGACGACGAAAGGGTTGAGCGTGCCGTTGACCTGGGTGCGGCAAGCAGCGCCACCCTCACTTTTGACTGGCAAACGGTGGGGCTAACCGGCGACAGGCGTATCGCTGTGCGGGTTTCGACCGACAATGGCGCCACCTTTACCACGCTAGAAACCTACAACGGCAGCCAAACAGGCAGCGCTTCTATCAGTCTGGATAGTTACCTGGCGAGTAACACCATCATCCGGTTTGAGCCGCCGCCAGGATCAGTAAACTGGGCGAGCGGTAATTATGCCTACTTCGACAATGTGCAGGTCGCCTTCATAACACCTGCGGTCAAAGACAACATTCCCGGCGGCGTCAATCCCGACCTGACAGACGGCGTCCCCGCTAACCTGGTAACGCCCGCCGACGGCTTCGGGTTGCTGCCAGGGCAGGAGATGACCGTCACCTTCCAGGTTGTGGTCGACGACCCGGTATACCTGGCCAGCATTGACAACACGGCCTCGGTGACCAGCGACCAGCAGCCGCTGCCCCAAATCGCCTCCACCAGCGACGCTTTGCCACGCGGCTCCATTGGCGATTTTGTCTGGTTCGACCTGAACGGCGACGGCCTGCAAGACAGTGGCGAACCGGGGATTGCCGGCGTCACAGTCCGGCTCTACGATGCCGCCGACAATCTGATCGCCACCACCACCACCGACGCTAACGGCGCCTACGTCTTCACCAATTTGCCTGCCGGCGACTATTACGTTGAGTTTGTAGCTCCGCCCGGATACGCCTTCAGCCCCCAAGATGCGGATGGCCAGGGCGTAACGGGCGAAAATAACTCCGACGCTGACGCCAACGGCCGTACGCCTGTCTTCAGCCTGGCGGCCGGCCAAACGCTTACATCGGTGGACGCCGGTTTAACGGCCCAACTCGGCGCTATCGGCGACCGTATCTGGCTGGATGAAAACGGCGACGGCATTCAGGACGCCGGGGAAGCGGGTATTGCCAACGTCCTGGTTCAGCTCTACGCGGCCGATGGCGTTACGCTCCTGGCCACAACCAGCACCGACAGCAACGGCAATTACCTCTTCACCAATCTACCGCCCGGCGACTACCTGGTGCGGGTAGACACCAGCTCCATGCCGGCCGGGCTGGCGGCCAATCCCACTTTTGACGAAGATGGTATTGCGACGCCCCATCAGACAAGCGTCACGCTGACCAGCGGTCAGACCCACACCACCGCCGACTTCGGCTACAACTGGTCCTCCCCAGCGGCGACCGGTAATCCGGCGCCAGGCGCTACCGGCGCGATCGGCGACCGGGTCTGGATTGACGCCAACGGCGACGGCATCCAGGACCCCGGCGAGCCGGGCCTGGGCGGCGTGCCGGTGGCCATCTACTATGATGCCAACGGCGACGGCGTGTACGACACCCTCTACACCGATGCCATCGACCAGAACGGCATCACCGGTACCGGCACAACCGCGACCAACCCGGACGGCAGCTACGTTTTCTACAACCTGCCGCCTGGCGCTTACGTCATTGTCGTCAACGGCGGCAACCCTCCCGCCGGTTACACCCAAACGGGCGATCCCGATCAGTTCGGCCAGCCTTGCGCCGTCTGCGACAATCGCACCACGACGCCTATCATCCTGGCTCCAGGCGACGTGTACGTCAACGCTGACTTCGGCTACCGGCCAGACGCCATCTACGACGTGAGCGGCTCGGTTTACCTGGACGCCAATGTAGACGGCAGCCCGAACGTGGGCGAGCCGGGCATTGCCGGGGTGACGGTCAACCTGGTGGACAGCGCGGGCAACATCATCGCCACCGCCACCACCGACGCGAACGGCAACTACGCCTTCAGCGGCGTGCCCAACGGCAGTTACACCGTGGTCGTGGGGGATACGGCCCACGTCCTCAACGGGCTGCGGCAAACAGGCGACCCGGATGAGGCTGGTGTATGTACCGTATGTGACGGGCAGACCCCGATCACCGTTAACAACGACAGCGTCACCGATCTGGACTTTGGTTACACGTCAGCTGGCCACACCGGCAGCGCCGGCCTGATCGGCGACACCATCTTCTTGGATCGAGATGGCGACGGCCAGCCTGGTCCCGGCGAAGGGCTGCAAGGGGTAGTTGTCAACCTATATGCCAGCGATGGCACAACCCTGCTGGCGACTACCATCACCGATCTCAATGGCAACTACTACTTCGGCGGCCTGGTCGACGGCGACTACGTGGTGCGGGTGGATACAACTACCCTGCCTAACGGCGGCGTGGGGTTGACGAATAGCGTAGACCCTGATGGCGGTACGGCCCACGAATCCAGCGTCACCATCAGCGGCGGCAATATCAACCTCGACCAGGACTTCGGCTACACGGCGACCACCCCCAACACCATTGGCGGCACAATCTGGAATGACGCCAACGCTGACGGCGCGCTCGATGGCGACGAAGCCGGCCGTTTTGCCGGCGTGACGGTGGTTCTGCGCGACAGCGCTGGCAACGTCGTCGCCACCACAATGACTGATGGCAACGGTGATTACAGCTTCACCGGTCTGCCCGACGGCACCTACACCGTTGACGTCACTGACGCAAACAACGTCCTCAATGGCTACTGGCACAGCGCCGGCCCCAACCCGGGTGACGACAACAACAGCCAATCGGATCCCTACACGGTTACGGTCAGCGGCGGCCAGACCAATACCACGGCCGATTTTGGCTACTATGCCCAACCGGCAACCCTGGGCGACCTCATCTGGCTGGACGTCAACGGCGACGGCCTTCAGGACCCGAACGAACCGGGGCTGCCCGGCGTGCTGGTGACGCTGGTCATTGATTATCCCAACGGGGATACGATAACGGTGACGACGGTGACCGATGCCAACGGCTATTACAGCTTCGGCAACCTGCTGCTGGATGAGGATTTCAACGGCAGCGGCGGCAGTGGCCAACCCGTGTATACCATCTCCGTGGATACGACCCAGCCTGCGCTAGCCGGCCTGACCCCCTCCCCAATCAACGCTGGCAGCGATGGCGCGGTTGATTCTGATGATCCTGCTGGCACGGAAGCGACTGCAGTTCAGGGGCAGACAAACAACACCTACGACTTTGGCTTTACTGGGCCCGTGGATACAGGCAATCTGCCCGACAGCTACAACACGCTCTTCAACAGCAGCGGGCCAGGGCACGTATTGGGCAGTTTGACGCTGGGCGCTGCATGGGAGGCCAACACCGATGGCGAGCCAGATACAACCCCGGCCGACAACGACGGCGTCGTCCGCGACCCTGATAGCCGGTGGCAGCCGGGCAACACCGTGACGCTAACGGTCGAAATATCCGGCACAGCGGGAGCGACCGGCTACTTGGTGGCCTGGATTGACTGGGAGGATAATGGGTCCTTTAGCCAGATGATTGTCTTTGACCCGCTCCTGGTGGGCAGTCATAATCTGACGCTCACGATCCCCAGCGGCTACGTAACGGGCACGACGGTACACGTTCGCTTCCGCCTGTACGAAACGGAACCGACCGATCCGCAGCCAACCGGCATTGTCATAGGCGGCGAGGTGGAGGATTACGTTTGGGCGTTTAGCCCTACGGCTGTCAGTCTCGTTCACCTGGCGGTCAACAGCAACGCCAATATGCCGCTAATCGCGTTTACAGCCTTGTTCGTCATGCTTATGGGCGTGAGTTTATTAGCTGGCACGCGAGCGATCGTGCGCCGTCGTTAGAAATCTTTCTCTTCTGGTAATTATCTGCCAATTTGCCCGCCCGCTCCCCCTTTTCTGGAAGAGGGGCGGGCTATTGGGAGCAAAAATGACCGCAAATGAGGCATGGCCGTTGATAAGCGCCTTTTGTAAGCTCCAGTGGCGGGCGACGAGCCGCATAAGTACATCTTAGGCGGCGACGACCGTCGCGATCTGCTGCACGTGGCCCAAATTCTCGACAACGATTATTTCCGCGCCGTCTATCTGACGCTGGCCCTGGAGGAGATGGCGCGTATTGGCGTGGCCATGGGCGCCAGGCTGGAAACCTTTCTCTACCTGGCCGGAATTGGCGACCTGCTGGCGACCTCCCTCAGCCAGCACAGCCACAATCGCCACCTGGGCGAGCGGCTGGCACAAGGCGCGGCTCTGGAGAAAATCCGAGCCGAAATGGGTGTACTGCCCGAGGGCTACAACACGCTGAAAGCCACGCTCTACATTGCCGAAAAGCTGCACGTGGCGGCGCCGCTGGCCAAAGGTTTGTGGGACGTCATCAACGGCCGTTTGCAGGCTCAGCAGTTCATTGCTGCCTTCATTCGTAACTTTGTGGATTAGGACACGGTCAGCCGGGTGAGGAGATGTCCGGCGACTGTTACCAAAAATGTATGCAAATATATGCAAATATATGCACCCACTTATCCCCAGCGATTTAACCTATCGACATTGCGCTGGTCGTTTCGCTCTCCGTTGATAACGTGCTGTTGGGTGCAGCTATCGTTGCAACTGGAGTCCTGC
>SLGK01000009.1 GCA_007123775.1 Anaerolineae bacterium
TAGAGTGTAGAGTATAGAGTATAGAGACTTCTTTCTCTATCTCTACACTCCGTACTCTCTCTATCTCTACACTCCGTACTCTATCTTTTGCCGGCCGCTGTTAGCATTTGCTCAACCGTGGTGAATTTGAGGCGCGGCCGGCCGAGTTTGGCTCCGCGTGTCACTTCAACTTCATCTAGCTTTAGCCAGTCGTCGTAAGTAAAGTAAAGGGGTTGTCGTTCGGCAATGAGATCAACGATGGCGGCCGGGTCTGGCTGAGCGGGGTGTAGGTGTTGACCCTGGGCCGCGTCCGCCAGCATCAGCTCGACCGTTTCTACAGCGTCGGGCTTATTGGTGCCGATAACACCCGACGGCCCGCGTTTGATCCAGCCGGCCGTATAATGCCCCACCATCACTTCTCTATTGTCACTCATCACCCGACCGGCTTCATTAAGAATGACGCCCCAGCTTTCGTTAAAAGGCACACCGGCTATGGGTACGCCATGATAACCAATCGAACGGAAGACCAGGCCCACCGGCATCGTCTCGTATTGGTCGGTGGCGCGGGGACGCAGCGTACCGGCATCTGTTTGGTATAGTTCGTTTTTGACCAGACGAATTTGCGCCACACGGCCGTTTTCATCACCAATCAGTTCGGTGGGTGAGACCAAAAAGCGCAGATGCAGGCGGCGCGATCTTCCGATTGGTTCCCGTCGGGCATGGCTCTGAATTAACTCTACCTTGCGCGTTGTGCCCCGGTCGGCACTGTCCATGGCGGCCCGGCTCAGCGGGTCCAACTCCGCCTCTTCCGGCAAAATGATGATGTCCGCATCTTCCATCTCGCCCAGCTCTTTCATTTCAGGCGTGGTAAATGCGGCCTGGGCCGGTCCGCGCCGGCCGATCATGTAAACCTCTTTGACGCGGCTCTGGCTAAGGGCTTCTAGCGCGTAGTCGGCGATGTCGGTTTTGGCTAACTCAGCGGTGGTGCGGCACAAGATGCGGCACACATCCACAGCCACGTTACCCACGCCAATGACGGCCACCCGCTCCTGGGTCAGGTCAAATTCATAATCACGGTAGTCAGGATGGCCGTTATACCAGGCCACAAATTCGGTGGCGGCGTGACTGTTTTCCAGGTCAATGCCGGGAATGTTCAGGTTGCGGTCCGTTTGGGCGCCGGTTGTGTAGATGATTTGATGATAATGGTTGGCCAGGTCGGCCACGCTAAGGTCTTTGCCGATCTCGACGTAGCCAAAAAAGCGAAAATTATCTTTCTGGGCAACGCGGTCGAAAATTTTGGTAACGGATTTGATCTTTTGGTGGTCGGGGGCGACGCCAGCCCGTACCAGGCCATAGGGGGTAGGTAAACGGTCGAACATGTCAACAGACACGGCCGTTTCGTTCTGCTTAAATAAATGTTCGGCGGCGTAAAATCCGGCCGGCCCCGCGCCAATAATGGCAACACGCAGGGGATTTTCATTACTGCCAATGTGGGTCATAGGTTGCTCCTGGGAAGTTTTTCGAATTACGAATTATGAATTACGAAGGATGGGTCAGTTTTGTTCGTCCTTTGTCCTTCCTAATTCGTCCTTTTTTAGCTATCTTCCGCCATAATTTGCGTCTCAAGCGTGTCAATCTCGCCCAAATATTCATCACGCTGCGCCTTAATGATGTCGCCGATGGAGATGATACCGATTAGCTTTCCCTCGTCGACGATGGGCAGGTGGCGAAAGCGGCGCTCGGTCATCGTATGAATGACCTGGGCAATTTCGTCCTGGGGTAATCCGGTGATGACCTGTTTGGTCATGACGTCAGAGACAGGGCGTGCGAACAAGTTTTCATCCTCGATGGCAAAACGCACGATATCCCGTTCCGATAAAATACCGGACAGACTGCCGGCTTCATCCAGAATGACCAACACGCCAATGTTGTGCTGGTGCAGCAAGACCAACGCCTCCCGGATTGTCTGGTCGGGCCTGATAGTGATAATGTCACGACGCTTGGTCGATAAGATACGGCTTACTTTCATGTGGGACCTCCTTCACGTTGTAAGTGGCCGGTGACAGAGCGGCCGTCAGATGGCTGCCTGCCACCGGCCTACTGATAGTGGCTCCCTAATTGCCCATGGCCTGCTGCAACTGGCTGCAAGCCGGGCAGCTTCCGTCAGGGCGTAAAATAGCGTAACCGGCTTGCGGATCACCATTGGGATCATAGTGGGTAAAGTCTACGTTATAAACAATGAAAAGCGAAACCCGGCCCGTGTTACGCGCCGACGTCACTGCTTCACCCAACCATTGTGCGTGTTGGCCTACCGTTGTATTCGACGCCCAAGAAAAAGCGGGTGGTAGGCCGGGAAAGCCCTCGCCCGACAGGTAGCCCAATTCGGTAAAGCATACCTTACGTGCCCCGTTGAAGGTATTGTAATACAAATCCAATGTTGGACGAAAATACCAGCTATAGTGAGAGCCACCGGGATGGCCGCTAGAGACTAATGGCGAGGTTGCGCCAGCGTTGTGATGGGCACCAATACAGTCCATGTAGTTGACAGCCCCGGCCGCTCGCATACCGGCCAGATAGCGGCTGTCTGACCAGGCGTTGTGGCCGTTGTCAAAGCCGGTAGGGGCCAGTGCACCACTGATCACCATCACATTGGCATTGGCGCTCTTGATAGCATTGTAAGATGGGGCCAACATCTGGTTAACATAAGTGGTAGGGTTGATCTCGCCGGCAGGCCATTCGAAGTCTATATTCATCTCGTTCCAAACTTCGATGGCGTCCGGGCCGAGAGCAGCTACTTCACCGACAAAAGCGACGTAAGCGCCAAAATCAATGCTGCCCGGCGGCGGAAAGGCCGTTGCCCCGCTAATGGAAAGCAGGATTTTAAAGTTGTTTTGGTGGGCTTCGTTGATAATGGGGGCTAACATGCTGGCCGATTGGCCGGGGTGCCATTTGTGCTGGATCTTAACCCAGCTCATACCGGCATCACGCATCAATTGGTGATTACCCAGGCCGAGTGTCTGGCCGCCCAAAGCAAAGTCGGCCGGTGATGGCGGGGGCGGGGGCTGGCCTGTGCCGGGAATGACCAGCACTTGCCCGACGTAAATCAGGTTGGGGTTGGGAATATTGTTGATTTGGGCCAGTAGGGCTACCGTCGTACCAAAACGGCTGGCAATGCGAGACAAAGTGTCACCCCGTTGGACCACATAGGTGGTTTGGCCACCGGGCGGTGGCGGTGATGGTGGTGGGGTGGGGGCCGGCGGGGGCGGTGCTGGCGGCTGGCCAGCCTCCGGTATTTCTAGCAACTGCCCGGCATAGATGAGGTTAGGGTTGGGAATGTTGTTTAACTGAACAATCGCCTGAACAGTGGTGTTAAAGCGATTGGCAATGCCGGTCAAGGTATCGCCCCACTGTACGGTGTAGGTTAGGGCGGAAACGGCCGTTGCTGACCCTAACAACAAGATTAGAACAAAGGAAATCACGAACCAACGTCTCTGTTGCATCTGGCACACTCCTTTTAACTGAAGTCAAACCTCCGAATATTAGACTTGCTCTTGCCTATTTTACCAGATGCCCGCTATCTGTCACCTGTGGACCATGTGCTGCTGCCTGAGCGCTTCCAAGCCGGGTTTTTGGCGAAATATCCGTTTCCGGTCCCTATAGATTGACAATTTGGCCTAATGATTTAACAATTAAGGTAAACTATTTCCCGTCATTCGGAAGATGGTTAGTTCAAACTAGCCGTTTTCTGCGGCTAAACTCCAGGTAGGTGAGAGATGCTAACCTTAGAACGAGACTCCAATTTGACCAAAGATATTGATTTTGAAGAGATAGAATATTACAACAACATTGTGGAAACCATAGGCAACACCCCGTTGGTGAGGCTCAATGCCGTAGTTCGTGATTTGCCCTGTCCTGTCTTGGCCAAGGTGGAGTTCTTTAACCCTGGTGGCTCGGTCAAAGATCGTATCGGCTGGACCATTATTGAGGACGCTGAGCGGCAGGGGCTGCTCAAGCCGGGCGGTACCATTGTGGAAGCCACGTCGGGCAATACGGGTGTGGGTCTGGCTATCGCTGCTGCCCTAAAAGGGTATCGCTGCATTTTCGTGATGCCCGACAAGATGTCGCAGGAGAAGATTTTGCTGCTGCGGGCGTATGGGGCGCGGGTGGTGGTGACGCCAACGGCCGTTGAGCCAGATGATCCCCGCAGTTATTATTCGGTAGCCGATCGACTGGTAGAAGAGACGCCCAACGCTATTTTAGCCAACCAGTATCACAATCCGGTCAATCCTCAAACCCACTACGAAACGACCGGGCCAGAGCTGTGGCGGCAAACGCGCGGTCGCATTGCCCATTTTGTGGCCGGCATGGGCACGGGGGGAACGATTACGGGGGTCGGCCGTTACCTCAAAGAGCGTAATCCCAAGATTCAAATTGTGGGCGTAGACCCCGTTGGCTCTATCTTGTATGAACTGCACCGCAGCGGCCAGGAGGTCAAAGCGGAAAGCTACAAGGTCGAGGGCATTGGTGAAGATTTTCTACCCACGACGACCGACCTCAGCGTCATTGACCACATTGTGCAGGTGACGGACAGGGAGAGCTTTATGATGACGCGGCGGCTGGTGCGCGAGGAAGGTATTTTTTCGGGCGGATCGTGTGGCTCGGCTGTGGCCGGGGCGATCAAGTATGCCCGCGAGCAGCGGCTGGGGCCGCAGGAAGTGGTGGTGGTGCTACTGCCGGATTCTGGCTCGCGCTATTTGAGCAAAGTCTTTGACGATGATTGGATGCGGGAGAATGGTTTTCTGGAGCGGGCCTGGGTAGATTATCGGGCGCATGACGTGCAGGAGGTGAAGGGGGAGCGCGAGTTGATTACGGCCGTTCCCACTGACCGTATGACTGATGTGGTACGTCGCATGAAGGAGTATAATGTGTCGCAACTGCCGGTGGTGGCTGAAAACGGCCGTTTGCTCGGCATTGTCACTGAAATCGACTTGCTCAACCATTTGCTCCTTTCCGACCACGTTCACCAGCCCGACGAGACCATCGAATCGGTCATTGATACCAACGTACCCGTCGTCAGCCCCAACGCCCCGCTAGAAACCCTGATGGGCATTTTGGGCCACAACAATGTCGTTATTCTCACCACCGACGACAAGGTACAGGGCATTTTGAGCAAGATCGACATTCTTGATTTCCTCTCATCACAGATGAGTAGCTAATTTCAAACAATCCCATGACTCTTTGGCAAGAATTTCACGGACCCAACGCTGGCTATATTTTAGAATTGTACGAACGGTATCAACAAAACCCCGATGCCGTTGATGCGGAAACACGCCGCTTTTTTGAACAAAACGGGCATGAACTGCAGCGCCTGGACCAGATAGAGACGATAGAAGCGACCGCCCCGGCCGATCTGCCGCTGCCCCTCGATAAAATCATCGGGGCTGTCAATCTGGCCCAAACCATCCGCGAGTATGGCCATTTAGATGCCCAACTCGATCCGCTAGGCGGCTCGCCTCCCGGCGAAGCCTCCCTGACGCTGGCATATCACAACCTGACGGCCGACGACCTGCGCCAACTGCCCGCCAGTCTGATTGGCGGCCCGCCGGCCCAGCCGGCCAGCAACGCCTACGAAGCCATCCAGGCCCTACGCGACATCTATTCCAGCACCATCGGCTACGATTATGACCATCTGCGCCACGCCACCGAGCGGGACTGGCTGCGCGAGGCGGCCGAAACCCGCCGTTTTCGCCCTCCCAACCAGCCGTGTGACGATGAAGCCCTGCTGCGCCGTCTGACCGAAGTGGAAACTTTCGAGCTGTTCCTGCACCGCATCTTCCCCGGCAAAACCCGCTTTTCTATCGAAGGGCTGGATATGATGGTGCCGATGATTGATGAGATGATCGGCGGCGGGGCCGAGGCCGGTATTTACACCGTTTTGCTGGGCATGGCCCATCGCGGCCGGCTTAACGTTTTGGCCCACGTTCTCAACCAGTCCTACGAAGAGATTTTGACCCAGTTCAAAGACCCCGATCCCCAGGACAATTACAACCTGCGGAACACACGCGGCTGGACGGGCGACGTGAAATATCATGCGGGCGCCCGCCACACGCTGGGCATAGCCCACAAGGAGGCGGTGGATGTGGTGGTCAAAATGGCCCCTAATCCCAGCCATTTGGAGCATGTTAACCCGGTAGTGGCGGGCATGGCGCGGGCGGATGGCACGTTTGTAGACCAGCCGGGCCATCCCCGCTTCGATCACTCAATTACGCTGCCCCTGCTCATTCATGGAGATGCGGCCTTCCCCGGCCAGGGGATTGTGGCCGAGACGCTGAATATGTACCGGCTGCGCGGCTATCGCATTGGCGGTACGATTCATATTATCGCTAATAATCAGGTTGGGTTTACCACAGATGATTGGGCAGCCCGCAGTATGCTCTATGCCAGCGACCTGGCTAAAGGGTTCAAATTCCCGGTGGTGCATGTGAACGCCGATGACCCGTATGCCTGCATTGAGGTGGCGCGGCTGGCGATTGCCTACCGCCAAAAATTCCACAAAGATTTTCTGATTGACCTGGTGGGCTATCGTCGCTATGGTCATAATGAGGGGGATGAGCCGCGTTTTACCCAGCCGATGATGTACCGCAAGGTTGAAAATCATCCTACGGTGCGCCATTTGTTGGGCGAGCAGTTGGTCCAGGCGGGCAAGATTGGGGCTGATCTGCCGGAGCAACTGGTGCAGGATCATATGAATAAGATGCAGACGATCTATGAATCGCTGCAAGTGGCCGAAATTGCTGACAAGTTGGAGCCGCAGTTAGAGTTACCCCCGGAGGGCGCGGCGCAAAAAGTGGAAACGGCCGTTTCCATCCCATCCCTGCGCCAACTCAACCAATCCCTCCTGCAAATTCCCGACGGCTTCAACATTAACCCCAAGCTGGTGCGTGGTATGAAACGTCGCCAGCAAGCGTTTGAGCAGGTTGACGAAAAAGTGGTTGATTGGGCCACTGCCGAAGATTTGGCCCTGGCCTCCATTTTGGCCGACGGCATCGCTATCCGCTTTACTGGCGAGGACGTAGAGCGGGGCACATTCAGCCACCGCCACGCCATCTGGCACGACATGGAAACCGGCAAGGTCCATGTACCCCTGCAACAAATTCCGCAGGCCAAAGCCGCCTTTGAAATTCGCAACAGTCCCCTGTCAGAAAATGCGGCCATCGGCTTTGAGTATGGCTACAACATTCAGGCTCCGGAGCGGCTGGTAATTTGGGAAGCCCAATATGGTGACTTTATTAACACTGCCCAGGCGATCATTGATGAGTTTGTGGTCAGCGGCAAGGCGAAGTGGGAGCAGACGCCTTCGCTGGTGCTGCTGCTGCCGCACGGCTATGAGGGGCAGGGGCCGGACCATTCGACCGGCCGGCTGGAGCGTTTCTTGAACATGGCGGCTAAGACCAATATGCGGATTGCTAACCCGACAACGGCCGTTCAATATTTCCATCTGCTGCGGCGACAAGCCCTGCTGCTCAAGACCGACCCGCTGCCCCTGATTGTGATGACCCCTAAGAGCCTGCTGCGCCATCCCCGCTCGGCCTCGGCCCTGAAAGAGTTTGAGGGGAGATGGCAGCCGGTGATTGATGATGAACTGGCCGCTGCCCAGCCGGACAAAATCCGTCGCCTGGTATTTTGCAGTGGCAAGGTGCATGTGGACTTATTCAACGTGCAGCAGCGTTTGCTGGCAGAGGATGATCGGCTGGATGTGGCTCTGGTGCGGGTGGAGCAGCTTTACTCGTTCCCCGAAAAGGAGATCGGCCAGATTTTGGACAGCTACCCTAACATTGAGGAAGTGGTCTGGATGCAGGAAGAACCGGCCAATATGGGGGCCTGGATTTATATGCAGCCCCGTTTGAATCGCCTGATAAACGGCCGTTGGTCTTTGCGCTATATCGGCCGGCCGCGTCGGGCCAGCCCCGCCGAAGGCTCAACCGCCTGGCACAACCGCAATCAGCAGGCTATTACGGAACATGCGTTTAATTTTGAAGAGTAGCGAGGTGGCGAAGTGGCGTGGCGGCGAAGTTACTTCGCCACTCCGCCGCTCCGCCACTCCGCAACATTGAGGAGAGACTACATGCCAACGAGAGAGGTAAAAGTGCCCCAAATGGGCGAATCGGTCGTGGAAGCAACGGTGGGTGAATGGTTAATAGAGGTCGGCGACCAGGTTTCGGTGGGGGATGTGCTGGTTTCCCTGGAGACGGACAAGGTTGATGTGGAAGTCGGCGCGGAAGCGTCTGGTGTTCTGACGGAGATTAAGCACGAATCGGGCGCGGATGTGGCGGTGGGGGATGTGTTGGCCCTGCTGGACACAGAAGCGGTCGGTGAAACCAGTGCTGATGAACCTGATGAGCCGGAGACGGAAACGGCCGTATCCGAACCCACTTCACCCCCATCTGACAAAGAAAAAGTCACCCCTGTTGCTCGCCGTCTGGCTGAGGATGAAGGGGTTGATTTAAGCCAGATAGAAGGCACGGGCAGCAGCGGCCGTATCACCAAGCAAGACGTAGCAGGCTATCTCAGCCAGCAAAAAGAAAGCCAGCCCGCGTCCCAGGCAGAGCTGAAGCCATCGCCCGCTCCGGCTGCCCCGGCTAAAGAAGCCCAACCAGCCCCATCCGCCGCCAGCCAGCCTGACCGCGAAGAACGGATTCGCATGTCCCGCCGCCGCCGTACCATTGCCCAGCGGCTGGTCGAGGCTCAACAAACGGCCGCCATGCTCACCACCTTCAACGAAGTAGACATGAGCGCGGTTATGGATATGCGTAAACGGCGGCAAGAAGGCTTCGTTGAGCGGCACGGTGTTAAGCTCGGCTTTACCTCCTTCTTTGTCAAGGCGACCATTGGTGCGCTCAAAGCGTTCCCCCGCCTCAACGCTGAAATTGACGGCGACGAGATGGTCATCAAGCATTATTACGATATTGGCATTGCTGTGGGGGCCGAAGAAGGGCTGGTTGTGCCCGTGGTGCGCGACGCCGACCGCAAATCATTCGCCCAGATTGAGCAGGATGTGAAGGATATGGCCACCAAAGCCCGCGAAGGCAGCCTCAGCCTGGACGACCTGCGCGGTGGTACGTTTACCATCACCAACGGCGGTATTTTTGGCTCGATGCTCAGTACGCCCATTCTCAATCCGCCGCAGGTGGGTATTTTGGGGCTGCACAACATCGTGGAACGGCCGATTGTCATCAATGGCGCGGTCGAGATACGGCCGATTATGTACCTGGCCCTCTCTTATGACCACCGCATCGTAGACGGCCGTGAGGCGGTCTTGTTTTTGGTGCGCGTCAAAGAGTTGATCGAAGACCCGGAAAGCTTGCTGCTGGCTGGTTAGGCGTAAAACGAAAATTTGTAGCGCAAACATCCCTGTTTGCGCGGTCAAGCAGGGATGCTTGACCTACATTCTCATAGGAGCAACACCATGCGTATCGCTATTTTTTCCGACGTTCACGGCAACCTGACCGCCCTGGAAGCGGTATTGGCCGACATCAAGCAGCAGGCTCCCGACGCCATCGCCTTTGCTGGAGATGCCTGCCTGTTTGGCGCTCGCCCCAAAGCCTGCCTGGACCTGATTCGGGACCAGGGCATGATTTGTGTGCAGGGCAATACCGACAAAATGGTTGCCAGTCACGCCTTATTATCAGGCAATATCAAGGCCGAAAAGGGGGAACGCCAGCGTAATGCCCAAAATTTGCGCGAGTGGACCGCCTTTCAACTTACCGCCCTGGACCGTAACTGGCTGGAGGGCTTGCCCTTCCGGCGGCGCATTTCGCCGACAACCAATCCGCACCACGACCTGCTGCTTGTCCACGCCAATCCCCAGGATTTAGACCAGCCCATCTATGCGCCAACGGCTCAACAAAAGGCGATGTGGGGCGAAGTACGCCAGCCGGACAGCGCTCTGTGGGCCATTATGAAGGATACATTAGTGGCGGTGTTGGCGTTTGGGCATTTCCACGTGCCTAGCGTGCGCCGCTGGCAAGGGATGCAGTTGGCGAATATCAGCTCTGTTAGTCTGCCGCTGGATGGTGACCACCGGGCCAAATATGGGCTGCTTACCTGGCGCGCCAGCGGCCCCAACAGCGGCCAGTGGCAAATTGAGCAGCGTTACATAGAGTACGACGTTGAGCAGGAGATAAAAATCTTGGCCGAGCGCCAGCCGCCAGATTGGCAAGAGTTGCAGCAGCGGTTACGGTCCTAATTTCAGTAATGCGTAAAACGTAAAACGTAACCAGAAAGACCTTACGCATTACGTTTTACGCCAAACCCCGCGAAATCCAGAAGACCCTGGTTAGACCGCCCGTGAGCGCACCAGACGAATGAGGCGGGGGATTTCCTGGCCGCCTAGCAGCAGGTTGACCAGAATGTACGTACCGCCGCCGAGCAGGGTGGCTACCGCCAGGAAGAGGAAGATGCCGGTAACAAACTGGCCCACCACCCAAATGACGAGCGACATAACGGCCGTTGCTGCCAACGCCCGCCCCGCACTAATCGCCAACATTTTTTCATACAGACTGCCAACGGCTCGCCGGTTTAGCAAAAAGAGGGCGGTAGACAAGACCGTAAAGGCGACCGTGCTGGAAAAGGCGATACCCACGATGCCGTATGGCTCAACCCACAAATAAGCCAAACCGATATGAATGACCAGCCAGCCGAGGTAACAAAACATAGGAATGCGCGTATTGTGCTGGGCGTAAAAGAGGCGGGCCACAATTTCCAGCGTGGCTTCGGCCACAATGCGGAAGCTAAAGGCCAGCATAATGCTGTAGACCAGACGGGTAGCGGCCGCATCGAACGCGCCCCTTTCTAAGAAAAAGCTAATGGCCGGTTCGCCGAGCAGCACCAGGGCAGCGGCGGCCGGTATGGTCAGCGTCCAGATAATGCTTAGGGCTTGAGCGGCCGTTTTCTTCATCCCCTCAATATTGCCCGCGTTAAACATTTCAGCCATGGTAGGGAACATCACCAGGGCAATGGCCGTACCAAAAAGTGTCTCTGGCACCTGCATCAGGGCGTAGCCATAGAAATAGCCCGACATGCTCCCCTCCGGCAGGCGCGAGGCCAGGCGGATAATGAACACGTCGGCCACCTGAATGGCTCCCAGGGCCACAATGCGCGGCCCCATCAGGTAGATGATCTCCCGCACGCCGTCTAGCCTGACCATCAGCATCGGCTTGATCTTGATTCGGTGGCGTATCAGGGCCGGCACCTGCACCCCGACATGCAGCACAGCGCCGATAACGGTGCCCCAGGCCAGCCCGTAAACGCCCATAGAGGGCACTAAAAACCAGATGCCGATCAGGTAGCCCGCATCCAGCATCAGTGGGGCCAGGGCGGGTAAGGCAAAATGTTGGTGGGTGTTTAAGATGCTGCTCAGGACACCACTCAGGCCGAAAATGGTGGTCTGGATGAGGACGATTCGCATCAGATCGGCCGTTAATGCCTGGCTTTCGGGGCTAAATTCGGGGACCAGGATGACTTGCGTCAGCCAGGGGGCAAAAATGGCCGCTATCAGACAAACGCCGCCCAATACCAGCATAACCAGCGTTAGAATGGTGTTGGCCAATTGCAGCCCATCTTTGCGGCCGGCCATCAGATAGGCCGAATAGACGGGAATAAAAGCGGCCGCCAATGACCCGCCAGCGATGACGATAAAGAAGACTTCGGGAATCTGGTTAGCGGCCGTAAAGGCGTCGAATTCCAGCCCCGTGCCAAAGGCCTGCCCTACCTGCTGAATGCGATAGAGGCCGGTCAGTTTGCCCAATCCAAAAAAGATGATAACGATCACCGAGGATTGAAATAGATGTTTTGCTCGAATCATGGGGCGGGATTGTACTGCATGGCGGCCATGTGGCAAAGTGGGGCGGAGTAGCGAGGTGGCGGGGTAGCGAAGCGGCGAAGTGGCGAAGTGGCGAAGTGGCGGGGTGGCGAAGTATCAAGGTAACTATAAACACTACTCTATCTCTACACTCTACACTCTAGCTCTAGCTCTAGCTCTAGCTCTAGCTCTAGCTCTAGCTCTAGCTCTATCCTCTAGCTCCTGATGCAACAACGGCCCGTGTGCGTTACAATAGGGAGGTATGGCAACAGTTAATTATCCGCAGATTGGTAATATCGTTTTTGAACCACTGGAGGAACGCCTCAAGATCGTTATCCCGGAGCCGCGTAACTGGCTAATCGTGGCTTTGCTCAACCTGGCGCTGTTGGCCTGGCTGGTTGGCGCTGTCTGGATGGTCATTTTTACCGTTCAGGATGTGTTCGGCGCGGGCGGACGGTATCCCCTGGCTTTCCCGGTTTTGATGCTGATCTGGCTTTATTTGTGGTACCGGTTGGGCAAAGTGCTGTGGAACCGCTGGCAGTATTTTGTGGCTAATCGGGAAATCCTGTTTATCAATCAGGAAGAGCTGATTGTGCGCCGTCCTGTCTCAATCTTAGGGTTGACGGATGCTTATGGCATGGATCATGTCAGTCCCTTTTATTACAGTGACAAACATAAATGCCCCGCTTTTGACTACGGCTTTCAGCACGTTTATTTCGCTCAGAAGTTGACCGAGACAGAGGGTAACGCGCTGGTGGCGTTCTTAAACGGCCGTTTCTTCCCTGACTACGACCCCGACGCATTTTGACGGCCGGCTATACCCCAACCGACCAGTCACCAGAAACGCTACGACGTCGCTCGTAATCAGTTGTTGGTACCTCCTGTGTTGCGCTCCATGGGGCCGCCCGCCAACTCCTCAAAGCTGTCTTCATCCAGTTGCGACAGCAATTCACGCTCTTCATCGGTCAGGTCGAACGCTTTTAACGTTGCAATGGGATCGATGAACAATTGCTGCCTGAAGGCCGCGTCTTCGTTGGCTCGTTTGATAATTTCATTTACAGATGCGTCAGACATAGTTTTCTCCTAATAACGGCCGTTAACCACAGTAACATGGCCTGAAACCGACTTACTCTACAAATTGTGTATCTTTGGTGGCGAACAAATCGGCCGCCAACATGAATAGAATCGTGGCATACAGCAGTAAGACGGCCGGGGCCAGTGCTTGCACTGTATTAAAGCTACCGGCAATAATCGCCTCCAATATTGCCTGGAAGGGCCAGAAAACGATGCCCAGAACGGCCGTTATGCCCTCCGTGCCACTCCCCTGAATCCAGTTGGCTAATTGGGATATCTGATTACCAATCCCAACCATTTCCTGGCGAATCAGATAACGACTAAAGACACCCAGGCGGCCAGCCACCCACTGGCTCATCAGGGGGCCGCTGTTCTGGCTGATGAGCAGCAGGGCCAATACGCCGTAGACGTAGACCCGCGACCAACCATCTGTAACAAAATCAGAGGCGTGGAGCGCCAGCACGATAGCCAGCATATTCAGGGCCAACCATAAAGGGGGCAGCTCCAGTAAGCGCAGCGTCAGCCCTGGCCCGCGATACATGGCTAAAAGCGCCAGTAGTCCCTGAAGCAGCAGGGTGATGAACAGCACTGCCAGAAGAACGGCCGTTAAATACTCCACGCGGCTGGGTAAACGAACCAGCAATGGATAGTTAACGGCACGATTGGCCTGATTGGTAATTGTCAGCGTGAGCAAAAAAGCAACGGCCGCACCAAAAGCACCAATTAGCAGCATATAGTTCGCTATGTTGGGCGTGCCCTGGTGTGGCGGAAAGAACAAGAACCAGAAGAGCAGCGTACCAATTAGATAAAGCAACCCGCTGAGCGAAAACAAGCCGCGACGACCAAGATAGCCTGTCAATACCCAAATTCGCCGCATCATACGATAACCCTCTTGTACAGTTCGCCCAGCGTCATCCTTTTTTGGTCCACGCGCACAATATCGTAGTTAGAGTTGAGTAGAATGACCATCAACTGTCGCCGCAGCATCATCGCCTCTTCTTCGATAACCAGTTTGTCTCCTTCAATCGTCAGGTGCGGCGTTACCCGCGTCAGCAGGTCGCGCATGGGGGCCAAATCCTTGTCGGTGTAAATGACCGTGTGCGGCCGTATGGCCAGCGCCTCGGCCATGTGGCTTTGGTACAGTACCCGTCCCTCGTTTAGGATAATCAGGTAAGTGCAAATGTTGGTCACTTCTTCAAGCTGGTGGGAGCTAATGATAATGGTCCGTCCGCTGGCCTGAATGGTGCGAATCGTGTTCAGAATCTCTTGCTGCCCGTCGGGGTCCAGGCCGTTAGATGGCTCGTCGAGCAGCAGCAGGCTGGGGTTGCCGATAAGCACCTGCGCCAGCCCAATGCGCTGCCTCATGCCTTTGGAACAATGGCCGATCTTTTTGTGGGCGTGGGGGGTTAGCTGGACCTGTTGCAGGCTGTGGGCAACGGCCGTTTCTGCCTGGCTGCCTGCTAAATTACTCAAACCCGCAATCAGCCGTAGATACTCCTTGACCCGCAAATGGTTGGGGTAGAGCAACCTTTCCGGTTTATAGCCGATACTGGGCCAGCTTTGGTGCAACGGCCGTAACTGTCCCTGATTTGGTTTTAGCAGGCCAGCAATTACCTTCATCAAGGTTGTCTTGCCAGCACCATTTGGGCCTAATAAACCAACCACTTCGCCGCGTGGAATGGTCAATGAAACATTGTCCAGGGCCGCTAGTTCATAATACAGTTTGGTGACATTTATGATTTCGATCATAAAGAATAGTGCGTAGTTCGTCGTGCCTAATGTGGCGTAACCACCAAAAAAGTTAACGCAAAGAGGCAGAGCGAGCCAAGAGACAAAGAAACAACTCAGTTTCTCTTGGTCATCCTTGTGTCTCTGCTTTCTTCGTGCCTTTGCGCCAAAAAATTAACCTGGCTAGTTTACCACAGCCCAAACGAGGGGCAACGGCTCTATTTTAACAGCAAATGTGACGGCTCGACGCTGTTTATGAAGCTTGTTATAATCCTCGACTGTCTTTATGAAACTGAAATGTCGTTAAGTTGAGCAAGAGGATAGAGGTAAATAAATGTTTCTACAACCCTTAGCGCCTTACCTGAGCGTGATCTTAATTATCCTGGCCGTGACGTTAGTCACCCTGATTTTGGTTCAGTCCAAAGGGTCTGACCTGGGTGGTTTTTTAGGCGGTGGTGGTGATATGGGGTCTTTCCGCACCAAGCGCGGTGTGGAAGCCACTCTACACAAAATCACCATTGGCATTGCCGTTGCCTTTTTCGTTTTTACGGTGCTGACATTTATCGCCTGGGGACAAGCGGTTTAGAAGTGGGGTGGCTGAAGCCCGTACAGATGCTTCATCTATCCCCGTTATCCCCCTGTTTTGATGAAAACAACGTTGCGCTGGCAATTGTTGCTGGCCTTGCTTAGCCTGGGGTTGGTACTGGCTTTATTGACTTTTCAGGTGCAGACGGCCAGCTTTTGTACCGTTACCGTCCCCGCCTCTGGGGGTAGGGTGACGGAAGGAGTTGTTGGTGCGCCTGTCCATCTAAACCCTCTGCTGAGTGACGCCAATCCAGTAGACCGGGAGCTGGTCGCCTTGATATTTGATGGCCTGACCCGCTATAACGAAGCGGGTTTGCTAGAACCGGCGCTGGCTGAGTCTTGGCAGGTGGCCGAAGACGGCCGTTCCGTCCAGTTTATTCTGCGTGAAGGGTTGACCTGGCATGATGGCCAGCCGGTAACGGCTGATGATGTCGCTTTCACCTACGGCCTGATCCAAGACGAAGCCTTTCCCGGCCCCACCGCGCTGCACCAGTTATGGCAGGCCGTCACTATCACTGTTCTGGACGAACGTACCATTCTGCTTGGGCTGGACGAACCTTATTCCCCGTTATTGGAAGCAACTACACGCGGTATTTTACCCGCTCATCGCTGGCAGGGCGTAACGGCCGCTTCCCTGCCCGATCATGCTCTTAACCGCACCCCCATTGGTACCGGTCCCTTTGTCGTGGAAGCCGACCAGGAATGGCAGCGCACCCGCCGCCTGCGCCTGGCCCCTCACGCCGACTATTGGCGGCAGGGTACGCAGATAGCTGGTCTTGAATTCCGCTTCTACCCGGATGAAGAGACGCTTTTGCAGGCGTTTGCGAATGGCGAAATCTATGCTATCAACAGCATTACGCCCAGCCTGCTGCCGCAGGTAACGGCCGTGTCTGACATGCGCCTCTTCAGTGCGCCAAACGATCTGTATACCACCCTCTTTTTTGACCTCACGGCTCAGGGTAGCCCTGCCTGGCAGCCGGTCGAGATGCGGCAGGCGTTGGCCTACGGGCTGGACCGCGATTTGCTGGTTGATGAGGCCCTCAGTGGTCAAGGTGTGCTACTGGATGGTCCTTATTTGCCAACGTCATGGGCCTATAACCCGAACCTCATCACGCCTTACCCCACGTCAGTCGTAACGGCTACCAATCTGCTGGCTGGCAACGGCTGGAACTTGCCGGAGGGAGCAACCGTCCGCCAGCAGGATGGAGAGCCACTCACCCTGCAACTGCTGGCTTTAGATACCCCCACGCAGCGGCTTTTGGCCGAAGCGATTGGCGATCAGTGGTCGGCATTGGGCATTGGCGTTCAGTTGTCGCTGGCCAGCAATTTGCCCGAACTGCGCCAGCAGTTGGCTGAACGCCAGTTTGACGTGGCTCTGGTTGATGTGCGCCCGCCACGCGACCCCGACCTCTACGACTTTTGGAGCCAGGAAGCGATTATCCGGGGACAAAATTTTGCCGGTTGGAACAATCGTCGCGCCAGCGAAGCCCTGGAGCAGGCCCGGCAAACGTGGGGACAGGCTGAAAGACGGCCGTTTTACGACACCTTCCTGCGCCTCTACGATGCCGATTTACCCGCCCTGACCCTCTTCCAGCACGTCTATGTGTATGGCTTAAGTGAAGAAGTAAATGAGGCGGAAATCGGCCGTATTCATACGCCACGCGACCGGTACAGGACCATGGCCGACTGGTTCCTGCTTTATCGGGACGTCACCATTGCCTGCCCCGACGAGAGTTAGCCCACGAATACGGTCCTAAATGTGTCAGATTTCACCCGAAAAGGTGTCATCCTTCACTAATGATTGCCGGTAACAGCCCGATAATTTGGTATAATAGTTACAGTTAATACAGGCTCTATCGCTTTTGATAGGGATACAGGTTCGGCAATTAATAATGTGTAGGCACTGTTTCATGGTCGTAGGCTCAGACAAACTACAAAAGTCTTCCACACTTTTGTCGTCTGACAATGGGTCTTTTGGATTTCGCGGGGTAGGGGCAGACCCACGTGTCTGCCCTCTCTGGGCGAACACATGGGTTCGCCCCTACATTGGTCAAAACCCCCTGAATTCCCGAAGACCCCTGCCAATATGGCGTCGGCCCACACTGTTAATAGTTTGAAGGAGAATTGAGATGATACACGGATGGGAATGGGTCATAATTTTGATCATCGTGCTGCTGGTCTTCGGCGTTGGCCGTATCGGCAAGCTGGGTGAAGAGTTAGGCAAAGGTATCAAGGCCTTTCGTAAGGGTGTCAGCGAAGCCCAGTCTGACGGGGAGTCGTCTGGTGACGCTGAGGAGAAAGAAGCAGCTTGATCGTTTCAAGTTGGCCCAATCCCAGATTGGGCCAACCCGTTGTTGAGCCAAAACTAACTCATGACCAATGACGTAAAAACGCCCGCCCCGGTTGCTACCGAGGACGAGTTTGACGCTATCCCCATGTCGATTTTGGAACATTTGGGTGAGCTGCGGCGGCGGCTAACCTGGGTGGCGGGTGGCATTTTTGTGGCTACTGTCATTGGCTTCTTTTTTGCCCAGAATGTACTGGATGCGCTGTTACGGCCGTATCGCGGTCAGTTACAAACCATCGGCCCTACCGAGGGTTTGGAAACCTACTTCAAAGTCGCCTTCCTCATTGGCTTTGTGCTGTCTATGCCCTTCACCCTCTACCAGTTCTGGCTCTTTATTGCGCCGGGCCTGAGCAAAAAAGAAAAACGATTCGTTTATATCTTTGTGCCCAGTGCTACGGCCCTCTTTTTGTTGGGATTGGGGTTTGCCTGGTTTGTGGTAGCCCCAGCGGCCGTCTTCTTCCTGGCCGATTTCATGCCCAATATTTTCCGCACTGACTGGACGGCGCAGGCCTACGTCAGCTTTATGCTGACCATGCTCTTCTGGCTGGGTATCAGTTTTGAGATGCCCATCATTATCTATTTTGTAGCCCGCCTGGGATTTGTTGAACCTGAGTCGCTGCGCGAGCATTGGCGCTATGCCGTTGTGGGCATTGCCGTGCTGGCAGCGGCTATCACGCCGTCGGCTGACCCGGTTACAATGTTGCTGACAATGGTGCCTTTGCTCATACTGTACGGCTTTAGCATCGGGCTGGCCGTTATTGGCAAGCGTCAGTTTGAGCGTTCCATGGCTGTTGAAGCTGAAGCGGATGACTGATTCGCAAATTCGGCCGTAATGTTAACGGTTTGGCGGTAGAGGCCGACTGTTTCCTGAATGTCACGGCCGTATCCCCCCGCCATGGTGACCGCTACCGGCAGCCCGGCCGTGCGGCAGGCATCCAGGACCAGCCTATCCCGCTGTGCTAACCCGTCGGCCGTTAAGGCCAAACGCCCCAACTTATCATTCACATGCGGGTCTGCCCCCGCCAGATAGAAAGCAAAATCGGCCGTAGCCTGGGCCAGCACCCGCTCTAACGCAATTTCCAGCAAAGGGAGGTATTCGGCGTCGCCGGTACCGTCGGCCAGTCCCAAGTCCAGATTGCTGGGGATTTTGCGGTAGGGGAAGTTTTTCTCGGCGTGGATAGAGAAGGTGTAGATGGTGTTGTCGCTGCGGGTGATTTCGGCCGTGCCGTTGCCTTGATGGACGTCACAGTCAATGACCACCACCCGCCGCACTTTGTTTTCTGACCGGAGGACGCGAGCGGCAACGGCCGTATCGTTGTACAAACAATAGCCCTCTCCATGATCTGAGCAGGCGTGGTGCGTACCCCCGCCCAAACTGACGGCCACGCCATCGGTCAGGGCGGCCCGTGCGGCGGCGATGGTTGAGCCAACCGTATGCCGCACTCGCTGCACCAGTTGGGGTGACCAGGGCAGGCCAATGCGCCGGATTTCGGCCGCTGTAAGCTGACCCTCAGCCAGTCGCGTCAGGTAATCGTCCGCGTGAGCCAGCCGTAGTTGGTCCGTGGTTGCGGCCGGGCCGGGCAGCAGTTCGTGCCGTTCGGCCAGGCCCTCAGCCAGCAGCGATTCGCGTAGCAAGCGGTATTTTTCGATGGGAAAGCGGTGGTTGGGTGGCAGAGAGACGGGGTGCTGGTCGTAGTAGAACAGTTTCATGCGCCGTCTAAATCTTGTAGGAGCAAGCGAGCGGCCACGCCGCCGGAGAGCGTGACCATGGGCACGCCGCCGCCGGGGTGGGTAGTGCCACCGGCAAAGTAGAGCCTTTCGTAGTCGGGGCAGCGGTTGTGGGGGCGGCGGAAGGCGGTCCAGCGGCTGTTGGCCGACGCGCCGTAGAGTGCGCCGCGCCAGGCCCCAGTTTGGGCAGCCAGATCATGAGGGGTAAGGCTGGTTTGGTGGCGAATACGGCCGTTTACAGCCAGCCCATAATCCGCCAATTTCGCCAAAACCCGCTCGCCATAGGCTGCCTTGTTGGCTGACCAATCAAACCGCTCGTCCAGGGCCGGGGCGTTAACCAAAATAAACCAGTTCTCGCAGCCGGGCGGCGCATCTTGCGGGTCGCTTTTACTGGTGATAGCCAGGTAGATGGTGGGGTCGTCGGGCGGCTGACCCTGCTTAAAGATTTGCTCAAATTCGCGTCGGTAGTTCTGGCTGAAAAAGATGTTGTGATGGGCCAGCGCCGGGCCGGGTTGATCGGCCGTTTCTACCCCCAGCAGCAGCACAAAACCAGAGCAGGAAGGTTCTTGCTGGCTTAATTTTTGCAGACGACGCTGAGAAACGGCCGTGTTAGGCAGCAACTGTTGGTATGTTGTGGCAACATCTACATTGGCGATCACGGCCGCAGCCTGTACTGTTTGCCCATTGGTGAGTTGGATGCCGCTAATACGGCCGTTTTTCACCACAAGCTGCTCAACCGGCGTATCGGTATATATCTCAATGCCCAACTCGGTCGCTAATCGTGCCATCGCCTCAGCAATGGCATAAATTCCGCCGCGTGGATACCAGACCCCACCCGTCAGCTCCACATGGGCGATGACGTTGAGCGTGGCCGGGGCTTCATAGGGACTGCCCCCCACATAGGTGGCAAAGCGGCCCAGCAGTTGGCGCAAATGGGGCGAACGGACATGCCCCTCAATCGCCTGCTGCATGGTCCGCAGCGGGTCGGCCTTGAGCCACTGGGTCAGCGGTACGCGCAAAAAGGAGCGTGGGGTGGGTGGCTCATCGTAAATGAAAATCGGGCCGGTAATGTCATGAATGCGGGCGGCATAGGCCAGATAATTCAGATAACCGGTCACATCCCGCTCGTCGAGGGCGGCAATCTGTTGGGCCAATGTGGGCCAGTCGCGGCTGACGTCTAGCACCGTGCCGTCGGCGTAAAAGTAGCGGGTCAGGGGATCAATGGGTTGCAGGGTGAGGTAGTCGTCCAGGTTGCGGCCGGCGCTGGCGAACAGCTCTGCCAGCACGTGGCGCATGGTGATGACCGAGGGGCCGGTATCCCAGCGGAAGCCGTCCTGGTAGACCTGGCCCATTTTGCCCCCGACCTGGCTGTTTTTTTCGTAAACGATAACTCGTTTACCGGCAGTGGCCAGCCGGATGGCCGCGCTCAGGCCGCCAATACCGGCCCCGACGATGATGATTGGTGGCATAGAAGTTAGTTTAGCACAAGACCCGTCAGGTTTGCACCTACAATTGGCGTCCTTTCCAGCGGGAACCGCCGCTATAGTGCCATTTGATTGATTGGATGGCAATGCGCGTCATGAGGATGACGGAAATGGGCATCAGCAGAGCATCCCAGGGTCGCTGGCGGGTGGCAACGGCCGTTCCTGCCCGCACCCCTACACTTAACAGCCAGAGCCAAAACCAGCCCATCTGCCAGGCCGCTGGCGACAGCAGCATGAGCCAGGGCAGCACAAATACCAGCCAGTGGAACAGGGTGGAGAGCAGCAGAAAAGGGACGGAACGGCCGTGTCCGGCCAAAATATTCTTGGCAAAGCCATCCCTTACCTCAGACCAGTTTTGGTACATGCGGCAGGTAATCAGGCCGGCCCCGTCGAGCAGACGCAGACGCAGCCCGGCTTGTTTAATCCGTTTAGCCAGGGCCACATCTTCGACCACATTGGCCCGCACGGCCGCATGACCGCCCACAGCCTCATAAGCCCGGCGGCGGAAGGCCATACATTGGCCGTTGGCCGCTGCGAAAATTGACCAGGGCCAATAATGAACGGCGGGCAGGGGCAAATAGCCCAAAATAGCTAACGCCATCAGCGGCACGACCAGCCGTTCGCCCCAGCTTTCCGTTTGCTGCGTGGGCCAGACGCTTAACAAGTCGGCCTGCCTTTGCTCCATCTGATTGATTAGCGCGGCCAGTGCGCCCGGCTGCCAACCCACGTCGGCGTCTGTAAAGATGAGTAGATCGCCCGTGGCGGCCTGGGCCAGTTGGTGACAGGCCCAATTTTTGCCCAGCCAGCCGGTCGGCAAGGGCTGGCCGGAGAGCAGCCGTACCCGGCTGTCTTGCTGGGCGGCTTGCTGGATGATAACGGCCGTTTCATCCGTCGAATTGTCATCTAAAATCAGCAGTTCGCTAAAGGGGAATTCCTGCCGCAGCAGCCGCTCAATGGTCTGGCCGATGACCGCCGCTTCATTGCGGGCCGGGATGAGCAGCGAGACGCGCCGGGCCGCTGGTGCAGCCTGGACCGGTGTCAGGCGCAGTAGGGTGAGGATGTTGATAACGGCCGTTAGCCCCACAATCACCAGAGCCACGCCCACAAAAATAGTAATGATAGTCATAGAAGGTTCGTTGCGAACGGGCTGAACGTAATGCGTAAAACGTAAAACGTAAGCCGACTTGTCTACGCACTACGCACTACGCACTACGTCTTACGCCTCCGCCAAAACGGCCGTATCCCCGGCCAGTGCCGCAAGTCTGGCCAATGTTTGATGATAAGAATGAGCGTGTGACCGGCCAGCACGGTCAGCAGCAGCGGGTCGGGTTGGAAAAAGAGGAGGTAGATGAAAACGGCCGTAAGCGCACTCATTACCGCCCAGCCAGAAATGGTCAACAGGCTAAACGCCATCCCCAATCCCACAATGCCCACCAGGGGCACGGTATAGAGCGTCAGGCCAATCCAGGCCCCCAATGTAGCGGCAATCGCTTTGCCGCCCTGCCCGCGCAAAAAGGGAGAGTAAGCATGGCCCAGCACCGGCGCCATGGCAATGGCCGCCATCTCCCAGCCGCGAATGCCTAGAATCTGATAGGTGTAACCTACCGGCGCGGCCGCTTTAGAAATATCCAGCATCAGGGCCAGCACAAACCAGGGCCAGCCACCGGCCCGCAGCACGTTGGTCGCGCCCGGATTGCGATCGCCATAGCCGCGAATATCCTGCCGCAGCGCCAGCCGTCCCAACCAGACGGAAGAAGGGAGTGAACCGGAGAGAAAAGCGATTATTATCCAGAGCATGAGGTGGTCAGTAGACAGTAGTCAGTAGACAGTGGACAGTGGGTAGCTACTTCGCCACCCCGCCACTTCGCCGCCCCGCCACTTCGCCACTCCGCCACTCCGCTACCCTGCTCCCCCGCCAGCCGAGGTAGACAAACAGCCCCATCCCTACAAAACCAATCAGGCCGGGGCCGATGAGTTGCCAAAAGAATATAAGACCGATGGTTTCTAAGGCCCAGGTGATGGTGTAGATGAGCAGCAGAGGGTATAACGGCAGGCGAGGGGGACCAAGAAGGGCTATGATAACGGCCGTTACCACCACCGCCGTTAGCAACCAGCCCCCATAATTCAGCCAGGGAATACCAAAATAACCACCCGGTTGTTCCCATACCCACAAATTCCAGGCCACCATTTGCGGATCCAGAAACAGGTCCCAGGCGGTCAGGGCCAGGGCGCTGACTAAGATGAACGCCAGGCGATTGCTGCCGGCCACCTTTTGGGCAATGGCCCAGGCCGGGGGCAGCATCATAAACCAGGCCAGGGGAATGATCAGGGGCACATGGGCCAGTTGAGGTTGTAGATTTTCAGTGTAGCTGTATTGGCCAAAAGGCAGGCCGGTGGCCGAGCCGATGGCCTCAGCCAGCCAGGTCAATACGGCAACAATCAGGAGTGCTTGCAACGTGCGTGACCAGCCCCAGGCATTTTGGACGATAACGAAAACGGCCGTGGCCTGCATCAAGACGCCGAAGGTAATAGCGCCATAGAAAAAGGATTCACTGGCGACGGCCCGCACAATGGGCAGGGAGATCATGGTTAGCACCCAGGCAATAATCAGGCCGCTGATCAACTTATTCTCTTTTATTTTGGGGATTGTGGAGACGATGTTCATGCCTCAATTGTACTGCAATAAAAAAAGCGATGCACCGTAATGCATCGCTTCTTTAGTCTCTGGTTAAAGCAACTCTTTCTAGCCGATTAAAACGACATCTTGAGCGGCTGGTCCTTTCTGACCCTGGCCTGGCGTGTATTCAACACGCTGCCCTTCTTCTAAAGAGCGGTAGCCCTGGCCACGAATCGCGCTGTAGTGAACGAAGATGTCACCATCATCCTCATCGCGGGCAATAAAGCCATAGCCTTTCTCGTTGTTAAACCATTTGACAGTACCAGTTTCGCGTCCTGCCGACATCATAATACGTACCTCCGTACAAACAAAAACTAAAATCTTCTCTGGCAGGTAATTCTGACTGACGAAATCTTAAATCTAACAAGAGAAAAGAATATGGCCAAAATGTGCTGCCTTTTTTACATCTCACTAGAATAGCATAGAGGCCAAAAGCTGTCAATTATGAAAAAAATGGCTCATAAAACCTGTTTTGTGGAGCAGTAGCCATTTTCGCTTACAATGAAGGGTATGGATAGACATGAGCTGACGGGTTTGCTACGTTCTTTGTTGATGTATTATGGGCTGCCCTGGCGTATCTGGCAGATGGCGGCGCTGTATCGGCCGTTTGTACCGGCCGGTGGACTTTGTTTTGATGTGGGGGCGCATGTGGGCAGCCGGCTGGCGGCCTGGCGTTTGCTCAAGGCGCGGGTGGTGGCCCTGGAACCGCAGCCACACCTGTTCAAGTGGCTGCGCTGGTGTTACGGCCGTTCCCCCCATATCACCCTATTAGCCCAGGCCGTAGGGTCTGAGCTGGGGCAGGCTACGCTCCACGTCAGCCGCCGCACACCCACCGTTACCAGCCTGTCGCGGGCCTGGATGGAGCGGGTGCAGCAGGTTGATTCATTTGCCGATGTGGCCTGGGATGGGCAGATCGACGTGCCGGTGACGACGCTGGCCGAACTGATTGCCCAATACGGCCGTCCTGACTTTTGCAAGATTGATGTGGAGGGCTTTGAACTGGCGGTGCTGCAAGGGCTGGACCAACCGCTGCCCGCTCTCTCGTTTGAGTATACGCCGTCCACTGCGGATCTGACAGCCGCCTGCCTGGCACGTCTGGCTGAATTGGGTGATTATGAATTCAACTGGACTGTGGCCGAGCGGCCCCGTTTTCAGGCGGAGCAGTGGGTAACGGCCGTTGCCCTCCTCGATCATCTCCGCACCATAGACCCCAGCGGGCCGAGTGGTGATGTGTACGCAAGGCGCAAGACGTAAAACGTAAAGCGTAAAACGTAATCAAATTGCGGCACGTTTCACTGTTCCCTAGCAGCCAACTTTACAAATTTTGACGGAGGACCGAAGACGAAGGACGGAATTGCGCTTAGCTTATCGGCCCATCGGTCTTTCGTCCTCCGTCATCGGTCAGCGAATTGTCAAGCTGACTTGAACCATGCCCAAATTGCCCTTACGCACTACGCACTACGCCCCTCACCCCTGCAACCACGGATTCCCCCTTTTTTCATCACCAATGGTTGTGGCCGGGCCGTGCCCGGAGAAGACCTGGGTCTCATCGGGCAGAATGAGTAGCCGGTCGCGGATGCTGGCGAGCAGGGTGGGCATATCGCCGCCGGGTAGATCGGTACGGCCGATTCCCTGCCGGAACAGGGCGTCGCCGCTGAAGACCACGTTGTAGTCGGGCAGGTAAAAAGCCACATGGCCGGGCGCGTGGCCGGGCGTGTACAGTACTTTGAGCGTAATGTTGCCCACTTTGAGCGTCTGGTTGTCGCTGAGCATTTCGTCTGGTTCAGGCGGCTCAGGGATATTCATTTGCCAACGGTTGGCGGCCTGGGTGGCTACATTGAGCATGGGGATGGCTTCGGGGTGGATGTAGATAGAAACGGCCGTTTCTGCCTTCACATCGGCCAATCCCCCCACATGGTCAAAATGGCTGTGGGTCAACAAGATATGGCTGATTTCATATCCCCGCTCATCGGCCGTGGCGGCGATGGCACGGCCGTCCCACGCCGGGTCAATCACGGCCGCCATCATCGTCTCCTGGCAAGCCACAATATAACAATTGGTCTCAATAGGTCCTAATGGCAGTTGCAAAATATCAATCATCTATTTTTCTCCAATTTTGGCATGGTTTAAGTCAGCTTGACAATTTGCTGACCGATGACGGAGGACGAAGGACCGATGGGCCGATAAGCTAAGCGTAATTCCGTCCTTGGTCTTCGGTCCTCCGTCAAAATTTGTAAAGTTGGCTGCCAGGGAGCAGTGAACCATGCCCCAATTTTTAGTCAGCAGCCTGACCGGCAAGCGGTTGTGGGTCGCGCCACAGGGACAAACCAACCGGCAGCGCCCGCTCCGTACGCCAGGTCAGGTAAATGATCTCGACAAAAGCGGCGAGATTGAGGGCAACGGCGGCGGTGGGTAAGCCGGGTAAGCGCTGCTGTAGACCAATACCCAACACAACGGCCGTTACCAGCAAATTGATCGCCATGCCCATATTGACCGCTTTGGTGGCCTGCTCATTGATCAACAGGCCCCGCAGCCATGCCGTAATCGTCGCCAGGGCCGGGAAAGGTAAAAATAGCAGCAATCCTGATAGTGTCAACTCTCCCGTCAGCGGCGTCATCTCCTGCACCACAAACACATACAGTTCAGACAGCGGCGTGAAGACAAAAATGGTCATGAGAATGGTCAACCCCATGGCCAGCGTGATGCTAAAACGGCGAATCGGTTTGAACGTGTGCGGCCCCTGGCTCAAGGCGATAACCGCTTCGGGCAACGCCAGGGCCGCCGCCCGCGCCATCAGCATAATCTGGAACAGCACCGGCCAGGCCGCCAGCGACTCAGTGGGCTGGTCCAGGCGGGCCAGGCTAAAGGTAATCAATGGTTGGGCCAGCAGCACCAGCAGCGAGGTGGCCGCCAGCGGCAGATGGAACCAGAACAGGTAGCTGTAGGTCAGGTTGCTTTTCTGCGGCTGATCGGGCCGCAGTTCATGGCGCAGGATGGGCTGCACGGCAATGGTGGCGTAAATCGCCTCGGCGATGACGCCTACCATCAGCGCGGTAGAGCCGTTAATGACCCCCGGCAAATCGGTCCAGACGGCCAACCCAATAACCGTACCCCCTGACGCTAACAGACGAACGGCCGTTCCCCAGGCCATCTGGCGCGGACGATTAAAGCGAATCAAAACCCCTTGCAAAAAGCGACGCCAGGCAATAGCCGCGCTCCACAGGGTCATAATTTGCATCCCTGGCTGCACCCAAACCGCTACCGGCTCCGGCACATCCAACCATTGGCGTACAACGACGTCAAACAGGGGCGTGAAGGCAACCAGAATCGTGACCAGTGTCAGGCCAATTATCCAATGGATGGTAAAGCGGCGCACCAGCCGGTAAGAGGCGTAATCTTTCACCTGAGCCGTTGACGTGGCCAGCAGGTTAATAATCGGGCTTTCGATAGTCACCGACAGGCTAAGCACAATGCCCTGAGCCGCCAGCATAACAACCTGATTTGGCAGCCGATTGATAGCGGCGGTAATGATCGGCCCTTCGGCCGTCATCAGCAGCCAACTGGCAAATAAAGGCAGCCAGAACCAAAAAATGTCACGCTGTCGCATACTATGATCTCATATCTGGGCATGGTTCAAATTAGCTTGACAATTTACTGACCGAGGACGGAAGACGGAAGACCGATAGCCAGTCTAATTCCGTCCTTCGTCTTCCGTCCTTCGTCAAAATTTGTAAAGTTAGCTGCTAGGGAGCAGTGAATCATGCCCATAGCTGTAGTCTACTGTTAGATATTTATCGAACGTCAGGCGCGTAAGCCTATCAGTTTGCCGCCAATTTGACGACACCAATAACTGTTTTCTAATCCACCCGTTTTGCGTTAAGATTAAGCATATAAATTACGCCGAACGTAATTTAGCTTTGCCCTTTCCCATATTCTCACAAGGAGCGTGTTTTATGCGTAAAAGAGTCGTTTTTATCACCGGCGTGGCTGGCGAAATCGGCCAGGCTCTCCTGAAAGAAGTAGCCCAAGCCGAGGGCTATCAAGTTGTTACGCTGGATTTGCAGCCCCTGCCCAGAGAGCTGCAGGGATTGTCTCATCACATTCAGGGTGACATTCTGAATCAATCGCTGTTGCGGCGGCTGATTACCGAGTATGACGTGGATACCATCTATCATCTGGCCGCGCTGCTCTCGACCCGGGCTGAATTTGCGCCAGAGTTGGCCCATCGGGTAAACGTGGATGGCACGCTGGCCCTGCTGCAACTGGCGGCAGAGCAGTCAGAACGGCGCGGCGTGCCGGTCAAATTCATCTTCCCCAGCTCGATTGCGGTTTATGGTATGCCGGACCAGACGGTCAAGCAGATCAATCCCCAGGTAAAAGAGTGGGAGTGGAATGAACCGGCCACCATGTATGGCTGCAACAAGCTGTATTGCGAACGGCTTGGCGTTTATTTTAGCCACAATTACCAGCAGTTAGCCGCTAATCCGGGGACGCGCCTTGATTTTCGCTGCGTGCGTTTTCCGGGGTTGATCAGTGCGTTTACCGTTCCGGCCGGCGGCACCAGCGACTATGGCCCGGAGATGCTCCATGCCGCTGCTCAACGCCGGCCGTACGCCTGTTTTGTGCGCGAAGAGGCGACCATTCCCTTTATGGCTATGCCTGATGCTGTGACTGGTCTACGGGCGTTGGCGCAGGTTCCTCAAGAAGCCCTATCGCGGCGTATCTATAACATTACCAGTTTCAGCCTGTCGGCAGGAGAATTCAGGTCTCAGGTGTTAAATGCTTTTCCCAACGCTGAGATTACCTTTGAGCCAGACGCTAAACGACAGGCGATTGTGGATAGCTGGCCGGCCGGATTGAATGATGAAGCCGCCCGTAAAGATTGGGGTTGGCAGCCGGCCTATGACATAGACCGGGCCTTTGCGGAATACCTGGTACCCAATATTCGGGAGCGCTATAGATGAGTATTGCGTGTTGCGTATTGCGTAATGGGTCGTAAACAATGTGCTATCCGCCACTCGCTACCCACTACCCGCCCTGAGGAAAATGCTTTGCTAGAGAGACGTAGACTGACCCGCTATGCCTGGTTAACGATAGCGACGGCCGTTCTTATCATAACACTCAAAGCAGGTGCCTTTTGGCTTACTGGTTCTGTCGGTCTGCTATCAGATGCGCTTGAGTCTGGCATTAACCTGGCGTCGGCTTTGATGGCTCTGTTTGCCCTCACCATAGCCGCTCGCCCGCCCGATGAAGACCATCCCTATGGCCATGATAAGGCAGAATACTTTGCCGGCGGGGTGGTGGGAACCTTGGTTGTGATAGCGGCGATAACGGTAGCAGTGACGGCCGTTCGTGGCCTGTTAGATCCGCAACCCTTCCAACAAATTGGCTTCGGGCTTTTCATTGTCATGTTGGCTACGTTGGGCAATTACGCTACCGCCCGTATACTGCTAAAAACAGGTCAGCAGTATGACTCCATGACTTTAGAAGCTGAAGCCCGCCATCTGATGGCCGATGTCTGGACTTCCGTGGCGGTGGTGCTGGGCATTGGTGTGGTAGCCCTTACCGGTTGGTATATCTTCGATCCGCTCATCGCTCTGGCCGTTGCCGCCCATATCCTCCGTTCCGGTCTTAAACTGGTCAGCAAGGCAGTAGGCGGCCTGATGGACGAATCCCTGCCGCCCGCTGAGATAGCCCGTGTTGAGCGGATTTTAGATAGCTATCGAGAACAAGGCGTGGCTTATCACGCCCTGCGCTCGCGCCGCTCTGGGGCACGCCGCTTTGTCTCGGTGCATATTCAAGTACCCGGTGCCTGGACAGTGCAACAGGGCCACACCATGCTGGAATTGATTGAAGCCGATCTGCGGCGCGAACTGCCTGCCCTATCGGTTTTCACCCATTTAGAACCGCTAGAAGACCCTGTTTCCTGGCAGGATATTACGCTGCACCGGTCCGACAAAGCATAATATGACGCCGTTTATACCCGCTGTTTGTATCATGGCACATGGCAGATGGCCCGCACTTTGCTTATGATTGTGTGTACAATTGACAATCAGCACCCAACCCACAAGCGCACGATGACTTGTTAGGGTTAGGTAATGGAGGTAAGTATGAGCAACACGCAAACAATCGAGCAAGATATGGTTGAAGCGCTACAGCGGTTGATGGCGGAGCTAGATGAGAGCCGTGAGTTTTATGAAACGGCCGTTCAAAATGTCTACGAAACGCGGTTACAGGATATGTTTGAGCAGCGGGCACAGCAGCGAGACGGCTTTATTGATGAATTGGAAGAGGCCCTGGCGCGTTATGGTGCGGAAGAAGCGGCCGAATCTGATCCGGTAGAACCGTTACTCACGCTGGAAGAAAGCATCAAACGGGGCCTGATGACCGTTAAGGCCGCTATGACGATTGAGCGAGACAAAACAGACGAGACCTTGTTGCAAGAGTGCCAGGCGGCCGAAAAACGGCTGCTCTCCACATACAAAACGCTGCTGGAAGAAGCGGATTGGCCGACCTCAGTCGAGGCCACGTTGAGCCATCAGTACGAACAGGTGCAGGTGGCCTATGCGTACATTGACAGCACCACCATTCGCACCGATTGGGCAGTGGCGGTCGGCTTGTTTCAGGATACGGCCGTTGCCCAACAAACCATTACCGCCCTCAAAGAAGCGGGCTTTGAAGCCGACGACATTGGCTTGATCAGGCAGGATGATGAGGAGAAAACCGACGTGGCTGAGGCCCTGCGCGAGAATATTCAAGAAACGACCAGAGAAACGGCCGGGGCCAGCGCGTTGGGCGGTGGTGCCGTGGGTACAGTCTTTGGGCTGACGGCAGGGGTTGGTGTGGCCCTCGTGACCGGTCCCTGGTTGGCTGCCCTGGGTATTACGGCCATCGGGGCCGGCATTGGCGCGACCTACGGCGGCATATTTGGCACGCTAATAGGCATGGGCATTGGTGAAGAGGATGTCCAGCGTTACCTGGAAGGCATCCGGCGCGGTGAAACCCTGTTGGCCGTCAAAGCCTCGCCCGAACAAGCCTCTGCCGCTGCCGGTATCCTGCGCCAGCACGACGCCAGCAGCGTTATGGTCCGCCATGATAGCTTTGGTGAGGCGGTGGTTGAGTAGTCTGGTAGTTGAGTAGTCGTGTAGTCTGGTAGTCGAGTGGTCTGGTAGTCGAGTGGTCTGGTAGTCTGGTAGTCGAGTGGTCTATCGTCTATGGTCTAAGGTCTGTGATCCATGAGTGCAACGATGACGCCTTACTTCTACGTTGGTGATGTGCCGGTCTATGGGGACGTTATTTTGTCCCCAATGGCCGGCTATTCTGACGTGCCCTACCGCGCCCTCTGTCGAGCTTATGGCTCGGCCATGCACTATACGGAATTTGTGCCGGTTGAAGCGCTAATCGGCCGTAACGTGCATGAACGCTTTCGTCGCCGTCTCGATAAACAGCCCGATGAACGGCCGATGGTCTTTCAGATTTTTGGCAACGATGCCCGGATGATATTAGAGGCCGCTCAGCGCATTGAAGCCTGGGGGCCAGACATCATCGACATTAACATGGGCTGCTCCACGCGGCGGGTCAGCGGTCGCGGGGCCGGCGTGGGCATGATGCCCCAACCAGAGTTGGTACGCGACACGTTTAGCCTGCTGACGCAGCATCTCAGCGTGCCGGTTACGGGCAAAATTCGGTTGGGTTGGGACGAATCACAGCAAAATTATGCTGACATTGCCCGCATTATGGAAGATAACGGCGCGGCCCTGATTGCCATGCACGCCCGCACCAAGACGCAAAAGTACGGCGGCCAGGCCGATTGGGACGCCATTGCTGACCTGCGGGCGCGGGTGTCGGTGCCGGTCATCGGCAACGGCGATGTGCGAACCCCGGCTGATATTGAGCGCCTGAAAGCCCATACCGGCTGCGAAGCAGTGATGATTGGCCGGGCAGCTATTGGCAATCCCTGGATTTTTGCGCGTCGCTGCCGGGAAGAGGTCAGGCCGGCCGATTTGCTGGACGCGGTGCGCCTACACGCCCGCGAGATGGTGGCCTATTATGGCGCACCGCATGGCCTGATTCAGTTTCGCAAGCATCTGAAGCAATATCTGGCCGATCTACCGGAGGCTGAGCCAATAGTGCCAGCGTTATTGACAATCCAATCGCTCGCTGAGTTTGAGTCGCTGCTGGCGCAGATTGGTGAACCGTCAATGGCAATGGGTTAGCCAGATACCAAACACCGATTACTGCTTGCCAAATTTCTCGGCCCAGTTGCGAAAATGCTCGTGGTCACTTTCGCTGAGGAAAGGGTTATCTACGGCGGCCAGGCAGATACGGCGGGCGTCTTCATATTCTTCCTGGCGGCGGTAGATGACGCGCAGATGTTCGTAGGGAAAGCGGCTGGATACCTGGTCGGCAACGGCCGTTTCATAATAGCCAATGGCGCCGGCTACATCTCCGGCCATCTCTCGGGCTTTGCCTTCACTTAGATTATGCAGCAGCGCCTGGCGCAGGTCGCTATAAAGCAAGTCGTAGGCACGGAGTTTGGCTTTGTTAACGGCCGTTGTTTCTGCCTGCTCCAACGCCTGTGCTTCGGCCTGCAGGGCTGCCAGCAAGGCCTGACGCGATTCGCCAGCCCGCTCTGCCTCAGCCAGATTCTCTCGTAATTCCGCTTCTGTCTGACGGAACACCTCATCGGGGTCAACTTCATTCTTGCGCTTAAAAGGCCACCAATTGGGCATTGTGACTATCCTCAAAATAGGGGCAGTGGTCGTCCTGCCCATCGTTAACTGGTATACTTTGTTCATGCCTGCATCCTATATTTGTAACGCATAGCAACCGCGAGAGCAAAGAGGATTTGTTTGCCAGGTTGGTTGAAAAGTCAGAAGTAGGTGATCATGGATGATATTAACGCCACGCTCATAGATGATTTGCTAAACCACTTTGACGAACCGGAATTGCGCCAGTTTTGTCAGCAATTGGGTGAAGTCGCATACGATGATTTGGCCGGTGACGAGCCACATACCAAAATTACCCACCTGGTCAATTATCTGGAACGACGCGGGCGGCGGCGACGCCTCGCCAGGCAGTTGGTAACACTGCAACCCCATTTAGCTCCCCAATATCAGTCCCTTTTGCGCGAATTGGATCGCATTCGCTCGCAGGCAGCAGCGATTGACGATGCCCTGAGCTGGCTGGATGAGCTGGCTGCCGGTCAAGGCGCCGCGCTGGAAGAACCCCCCACCACTACCTGGCCAACCCAACAAAACACCGAACCCCGCGCCCAGCCTGATTCCAAGTTAAGCTGGATTGACAGTCTGGCTCAGGGCAGCGGTTTGTCTGTGGAAGAGGAACCGACAATGACCTGGCTGGAGGAAGATGATGCGACCACGCTGCCACCATATCAGGTGGGCGGGCGTATCAGCTCGCCAGCTTATTTTTTCGGCCGAGAGTCGGAGCGTCAATGGCTGCGTACTCGCCTGTTGGAAATGGGCAGCAGTGTCATTGTGGGTTTGCCGTATAGCGGTAAGTCATCGCTGCTCCATGCGCTGGTTTTTGACGAACCGCTCCCGCCGGAGCATCATTTTTTGCTGGCCTATGTTTCGTTAGAAAACGGCCGTTTTCCTTATCAATCTCAGGTTGAACTGCTCAATGCTATCTGGTTACAATGGTTGGGCCATGTCAGACGGATGCACCAGCAGGCGGACCTGCCGGCAGTGGCTGCCATCGGCCAGTTGTCTGACTTTGCCCACCACGTCCAAACCCTGCAGCAGCAGGGCTATCGGCCTGTTGTGTGCCTGGACGGGTTTATGCCGGCGGCCGGTCAGGCCGGTTTGGTGGATGAGGCTTTGTTGACCGCGTGGCATGATTTGGGTAACACTGGACATATCGCTTTTGTGTTGACGGCTGAACGGCCGTTAGCCAGCATACTGCCTAACACATGGCTTCGCACTGGTTTTGACACCATTTTTTACCAGCTAGAAATCGGTTTGTTGTCGCCAGAGTCGGCCTGGTCGCTGTTAACTGAACCAGCCCGGAAGCGGGGCATAGACATGCCGTCCCCGCTGGTCGAACGCTGGCTTGACTATTGCGGTGCCTACCCCATTTTTTTGCAGATGGCGGGCAGTCTGCTATGGGAGACATTGGCTGATCAAGGATTTGTTAGTTCAGGTGTCGAAGCTGCTTTGCAGTACAAGTTCCGTCAGTGGGCCAAGCCCTACTGGCACCGCATGTGGCAAGCGTTGTCGGCTGAGGCCCGGCACGCTTTTCCACGTCGGCCAACAACGCCTACGACGCCGGCAGCCAAAGTCGTGTATCGTTTCCTGGCCGGGCGCGGACTGCTGGTGCCGGATGGAGCGCAATATCGACCGTTTAGCAGTGCCTTTGCCCAGTGGTTAGAAAGAGACCACCCGCAGTCCGCCACGGTAGCCCCAGCGGACCAGGTGCAGGCGGAGGGACAAGCTGATACCGGCTGGCTGCGCCGTCTGTGGGCTGATAAAAGTTAAGAAAGGACGTTGTTTGCTATGGAAAAAGTTTTGGTAATGCTTGGAGCCGCTTTTATGTTTTTGGGCGTGGCCGTCGGTGCTTTTGGCGCGCATGGTTTGAGCGCGTATCTGGCGCGACATGAATTGACGAACACGTTTGAAACGGCCGTTCGCTATCACATGATTCACGGTTTGGCTATTTTTGTGGCCGCCTGGGCTGCGGACAGATGGGCCGGGCCTTTACCCACCTGGGCTGGTTATCTTTTTGTGGCCGGCATTATTCTATTTTCCGGCAGTTTGTACTTGCTGGTGGCTACCCGCCTGCGCTGGCTGGGGGCCATTACGCCGTTAGGGGGTGTGGCTTTTCTGGCTGGCTGGCTGCGCCTCTTTTTGGCCGCCTGGCAGAGCGGACAGTAAACGGGGCGCACGACCATCCTGGAGTAAACATGACCAATATTCTTGTGCTGCATGGACCTAATTTGAATTTGCTTGGTACGCGGGAACCAGAGGTATACGGCCGTTACACCCTCGCTGATATTGAACGTGAATTAACGGCCGTGGCCCAGACGCGGTCGGCCCGGCTTCGCTTTTACCAATCTAATCACGAAGGCGCTCTAATTGATACAATTCACGAAAACCGTGACTGGGCTGCGGGCATTCTTATCAACCCCGGTGCCTTAACCCATTACAGCTACGCCCTGCGCGATGGGTTAGCGGCCGTGGCCTTGCCGGTTGTCGAAGTACACCTTTCTAACGTTCATGCCCGCGAATCGTTTCGTCACCGGTCCGTCATAGCTCCCATCTGTTTGGGTCAGATCGGCGGTTTTGGCTGGCGCAGTTACCGGCTGGGTCTGCTGGCATTGCTAGAGGAATTGGAGGTATTGACAGAAAGCAAAAGAGCCTGAGCTTACTCAGACTCTTTTGCGTGGGAACGCGACGGATATGGGTGATGTGTGTCCAAAGCTTGTGCGATGTTGGCAACAATCGTTTGTTGCGGCGATACTTTGTGGCATCACGGCCGATTTGGTTGGTTATCAGTTTAACCTGAATGGCCTATAAAGAGAGTAGCGCGAATTTTAACAATGGTGAAACCGTGTTGTAACGATGTTAGCAAAGGTATTGACAACAATGTTGGTGCATTAAGGCTACTATGTCGTACGCAGTGATGATGCTGTGATGTTTGTTGCGATGTGGTTATGGTGTCAACGTACGTTCGGCTATGATGTTAATGCCTTCACACTACTCTCTTCAGGCTTTATCCAACCCACCTTTACTATAGGCGGCCACCGTTACAATTATTGTTACAATACAGCCTATATCACTAAATTAGTATTAAAGTCCTGTGTGCTAAGATGAGGAACAATATGCCCAACCTATCCCTGAGCCGCCAGCGCGGTCTCTTACTCCTGACAGCTTTGTTGCTCATTTTATTGGCCTGGGTACAGGTCAGAGCCGGTGAACGTGGCCTGGTGGTGCGTACCTTTACGGTAGACGATATGCCGCTGCGCTTTATGGTGGCCGAAGAGGCAACGGCCGTTCCCGGCATTTTGGTCGCGCACGGTTTTGCCGGATCACAACAGTTGATGTTCGGCTACGGCACTGTGCTGGCCCAGGCTGGCTACGGCGTCATGCTGTGGGATTTTGACGGACACGGCGCCAATCCCTGGCCGCTTGACCGTCAAGGTGACGCTTTGCAGCGAAATGTCGCCGCTGCCTACGATTTGCTTATCGCCCAGCCCGAAATAGATGGCGAACGCATTGCCTTGCTGGGCCATTCGATGGGGTCCGGCGCGGTCATGACGGCCGCCATTGAGCAGCCGGACCAATATCAGGCGGTGGTGGCTGTCTCACCTACCGGAGCCGAGGTAACGCCGACGCTGCCGCCTAACCTGCACCTGCAAGCGGGAGAATGGGAAGCCAATTTTGTGGCAAATGCCCGTGATTTGCTCGAGCGGGCCGGGGGTGAACAGGGCGACCTGGCAGACGGGCAGGGTCGCTCATTTTTGTTGGTGCCGCGTGCTGAACATATTACCATTCTGTTTAGCACATTGAGCCATTCGGCTGCTTTGGACTGGTTTAATGAGACATTCTACGCGCAGAATGACGGAGGACCGAGGACCGAGGACGGAGAGGGTGCTTCCGTCCTCGGTCCTTCGTCCTCCGTCCAACCTGACCGGCGTATGGTCTGGTATGGGCTCCATTTACTGGGCTGGTTGCTGCTGGTAACGGCCGTTTCTCCCCTGTTAGCCAATCCTATCCCGCCCCAACCCGGTCGCCTGCGCGGTCTGTGGTACGGGTTAGGGCTGCTGCTGGCCCCCTTTCTGGCCGCCCTGCTGCTGGCCCTGCTGGGCCGGATGCTGGAATTGAGTACAATGGGTGGGCTGTTAGTGGGCGGCGCGTTGGGCCTCTGGTTCTGGCTCTTTGGCCTGATCTGGCTGGTGGCTGGCTTTCGGCCGCGTTGGCCGCAAGGCAAGGAACTGCTGTGGGGGCTGCTGCTGTTTGCCCTGCTGTGGATTGCCTTTGGCGCCATGGCCCAATTGACCTGGCTGCCCTGGTGGTTAGGGCCAGAGCGACTGCTGCGCTGGCCGCTGCTGGCTGTGGCTTGCCTGCCCTGGGGCCTGGCGGCGGGATTGGTCCAACAGGGTGCCACGCCCTGGTCCCGTTTTTACTGGTGGTTTGGCCAGAGCAGCCTGATTATCATGGGTTTGGTGGCCGCCATTGCCTTGACGCCCGCGCTCGGATTTATCATGCTGACACTGCCCGTTATTCCCGTTGTACTAGGCCTGATGACCGTCATGGGCGGCGCTATTGACCGCCCCTGGGCCTATGCCTTAGGCAACGCGCTCTTTTTTGGCTGGGTGATAACGGCCGTTTTTCCCTTAGCGTGAGGCAGTAGACAAGGCCTTCGTAATTCATAATTCGTAATTCGTACTTTGTAATTTGCCATGCTATTCGTAGACAACACCCAAACTGATCCCCACCTCAATCTAGCGCTGGAAGAGTATCTGCTGCGCCACGCCGCTACCGACCAGCCCCTGTTACTGTTTTACATCAACCAACCGGCGGTGATAATCGGCCGCAATCAAAACACGCTGGAAGAAATCGACCCCGACTTTATTAAGGCTAACGGCATCCATGTGGTGCGCCGTCTGTCCGGGGGCGGGGCGGTTTTCCACGATCTGGGTAATCTCAACTTTAGCTTCATTACGCCCAGTCGTCAGGATTTACATAACTTTGTCAAATTTACCGAGCCGGTGGTGGCCGTTTTGCGTCAGTTGGGCGTGGCCGCCGAACTGCGCGGCAAAAGTGACATCTTCGCCGAGGGCAAAAAGATTTCGGGCAATGCCCAATACGTGACCCAACAGCGCATGTTCAGCCACGGCACGCTGCTGTTTGATACCGACATCCCCACCATGCTCAAGGCACTCAACCCGCGCCAGGCGGTCATCGAGTCGCGAGCGGTGCAGTCGGTGCGTAATTTTGTGGTCAATATTCGGGAATTGCTGGCCAAAGATATGGACATTCTCACCTTTCGCCAAACGCTTTTAGACGGCATCTTTGGCGGTGGTCCTGTCGCCACGTATGAACTGGATGCGGCCGCCTGGGCCGGGGTGGAAAAGTTGGCCGACGAGCGTTATCGTACCTGGGCATGGAATTACGGCCGTTCTCCCCAATTCAACGCGCGCCACCAGGAAGACCTGCCCGGTGGCAAGGTAGACGTGCGCTTTCAGGTGGAAAACGGCCGTATTTTAAGCTGCAAAATCTACGGTAATTTTAGCGGTCGGCAGCCCATTGCTGAGCTAGAGGCCCGTCTGACCGGTCTGCGCTATGACCGCGACAGCCTGATTGACACCCTGACCCAGATCGAATTGAGCCAATACCTGGGTGACGTAGATACGGCCGCTTTCCTGGCTATTTTCTAAAAAAACGTAAAACGTAAACAGAGAGGCATCACGTTTTACGCTTTACGTTTTACGCTTCACTCTTCACAAAATCAAGCGCGGCCGAGTTCAGACAATAGCGTAGGCCGGTCGGCTTTGGCCCATCGCTGAAAACGTGGCCCAAATGGGCATCGCAGCGGGCGCAAACCACTTCCGTGCGCCGCATAAACCAGCTCCAATCACTTTCTTCCCGCACGTGTTCCTCTGCCAATGGTGCCCAAAAGCTGGGCCAGCCCGTACCCGATTCAAACTTGGTCTCTGAGCTAAACAAAGCCAAGCCACAGCAGATGCAGGTGTAAGTTCCCGTGTCCTTATTGTCCCAATACTCGCCGGTAAATGCCCGCTCTGTCCCCTTCTTGCGGGCCACCTGATACTGTTCCGGTGTCAGTTGTGCTTGCCATTCAGCATCTGTCTTTTCAATTTTGTCCATAGCTATCTTTCCTCGAAGTCCTGAAGTGGTGCGAGGCCCTGGCTGAATGACTTTGGTTAGGCGTAACTTCTACAACCAGTGCCTTGCACCTGAAAATAATCCTAATCAGTGATCTTACTCGACGCTGCTTCACGTTTCAAGCATGACTTAGACAACGATTAGTGCCTCCCCAGATCAAACCAATTTCTGGAGAATAGCCGGAGTCGCCAACGGTGCAATAGGAGTTACATAAGAATTATTGGATCAGATTTTGCTTGATGGTAAAACACATAATGGACAGCAGCCGAAAAAAGCGTACAATGGCTGATAACTTGAGCCAACCAGCCCTAAGACAAACGAAAGCGGGCCATACAGGCCAAATCGTTTGGTACAGCAACTAGATTACCCGCCTCAATTGGTCTATCGGTTGGCAAACAGGAGCAATAATCAATTATGGAAGAACAACCCAACGAATCACGTCCGCAAATTCCGACCTGGGTTTGGATTCTCGGTATTTTCGCATTAATACTGGGGCTTCAATTTTTCTTGAGCGGCCAATTCAACAGTCCCGAACAAATCGGCCTGCCCGATGCTATGAACCGCATTCGCAATGGGCAGGTACAGCGCGTCACCTTGACGGGCAGTCGGCTAACCCTTACCCTCAATAACAATAATGAAGTAGCCACCACCATTGACACGCGTGGTAGCCTGGAAGATGCTTTCAGGTTTTATGGCGTTACGCCAGAAGTTTTACAAGATGGTAACGTGCAGGTGCAGGTCAGAGACCAGACGGCCTGGAACAACCTGTTTAGCGCTCTTATTATTGTTGGTCCGATTTTGCTGCTTATCTGGATATTTACCAGGGGCTTCAGGCAGATGCAGGGGGGCGGCGGCAACAGCATCTTTGGCTTTGGCCGCAGCCGGGCCAAGAATTTGAACGATGCCGACCGGCCCACTGTCACCTTTGAAGATGTAGCCGGTGTGGATGAGGCCAAACTTGAGCTGGCCGAGGTGGTCCAATTCTTACGTGAACCGGAGAAGTTTGTCCAGGTGGGGGCACGCATTCCGAAAGGCGTGCTGATGGTTGGCCCGCCCGGTACCGGTAAAACATTGCTGGCCCGCGCCGTGGCCGGTGAGGCCGGTGTCCCCTTCTTCCATATCTCCGGCTCTGAATTTGTGGAAATGTTTGTCGGCGTCGGTGCCAGCCGCGTGCGCGACCTGTTCGACAAGGCCAAGCAAAGTGCCCCCTCAATTGTCTTTGTAGATGAAATTGACGCCGTCGGCCGGCAGCGTGGCGCGGGCATGGGTGGTGGTCACGATGAGCGCGAGCAGACCCTTAACCAAATTCTGGTGGAAATGGATGGCTTTGATAATGACACCAACGTTATCGTTATGGCGGCTACCAACCGGGCCGACATTCTGGACCCGGCCTTGATGCGCCCTGGTCGCTTTGACCGCAAGGTCTTTGTTGATTTGCCCGACGTAAAGGGTCGCCAGGCCATTTTGAAAGTACATGCCCGTGGCAAACCGGTAGCCAAAGAGGTTTCGTTCGAGGATTTGGCCCGCCTGACGGCCGGATTCTCTGGGGCGGATTTGGAGAATCTGCTCAACGAGGCGGCCATCTTTGCCGCCCGGCGCAACCAGCGCACCATCGGCCTGCTTGAGTTCCAAGATGCTTTTGACCGTATTGTTATGGGACCGGAGCGCAAGAGCCGCGTCATGAGCGAGGAAGATAAGGAAACGGTAGCCTATCATGAAGCGGGCCACGCTGTGGTTAGCTTCCATCTGGTCAATACCGACCCGGTGCAAAAGATTACCATTGTGCCGCGCGGTCGAGCCGGTGGGTATGTGATGCCTCTGCCCGAAGATCGCTTTGTCTACAGCCGGGAATACTTTGAGGACCAGATCACGATGGCCCTGGGTGGTCGAGCCGCGGAGGAAGTCTTCTTTGGCCGCGTGACGACCGGTGCGTCTAACGATCTACGCCAGTCAACGCGCATGGCTAAGGCGATGGTGCGTGAGTATGGCATGTCAGATACGCTGGGACTGCCGACCTATGGCGATGATTCAAGCAATCCGTTTTTGGGCCGTGAGATGGGCTATGGTCTGGGCGGGCGCGATTATAGCGAAGAAGCGGCCCGCGCCATTGATGAAGAGGTACGCCGCTTGCTGGAAGACAACTATAAGCGGGCCTTGAACATTGTCCGTGATAACCGGCAGAAGATGGTAGCGTTAGCCCAAAAGCTGATTGAAGTAGAAACGATTGACCGGGAGACGTTTGAGCGGTTGATGAATGAGTCGGGTAACGGCGAAGCCAGCAGTGAAGCGGTTCGCAGTAGCAGGCCCGTTTATGCCGAGTCCTCGCTGGAAACAACTGATTGACGTAGTACGTAGTGCGTATTGCGTAGAGATTTTGACGCCTTGCTGGTATGTTATATACAGGCAGGGCGTTTTCATTCCTAATTCGTAATTCTTGCAGGAGGGTAACTGATGAATGACGTAGTTGAATGGCGGCAGGAGGGGGATGTGGTGACGCTGGCCCTGAATCGGCCAGAGAGCCATAACGCCTTTACGCCGGAGATGATGGCCGCGCTGCATGAATTGTTTGTTCAGGCCGCCGACCGTGACGATGTGCGCGTGATTGTGCTGACTGGCAACGGCCGTTCCTTCTGTGCCGGGGCTGATTTAGCCTTTATGCGCTCGGCCGCCGACTATACCTTTGAGCAGAACGTGACCGACGGGCAGGCCATCTTTGACCTGATGCGGGCGGTGGATGAGTGTCCTAAGCCGGTGGTGGGGCGTGTAAACGGCGCGGCCATTGGCGGCGGCACGGGGCTGGTAAGCTGCTGCGACATCGTGGTCGCCGTGGAACGGGCCACCTTTGGCTTTAGCGAGGTCCGACTGGGCATTGTACCGGCCGTTATTTCTCCTTTTGTGCTGGCTAAAATTGGGGTGAGCAACGGCCGGCAGTATTTCCTCACCGGCGAACGGTTTAAGGCAGCCGAGGCACAGCAGATAGGCCTGGTCCATCACGTGCTGGCCGATGAGGCCGCGCTGGATGCCAAAGTGGCCGAGCGGGTAGCGCAGCTTTTGGCGGCCGCGCCGGGAGCGCAGGCGGCCGCCAAAGCATTGATTCGCACCGTGGCCTATCAGGAGAGAACGGCCGTTCGTGCCTACACCGCCGAGTTAATTGCCCAACGCCGCGCCAGCGACGAAGGTAAAGAGGGCATGAGCGCGTTTCTGGAAAAGCGGCTGCCCTGGTGGCAGAGCGGTCAATAGGTATTAGTCGTTAGTCGATAGTCAGATAGTCGTTAGTCAGATAGTCGATAGTCAGATAGTCGATAGTCAGTATGGGGTTCTGATGAATTTGCAGCCTGACCCGAAGTCATTGATAATCCCACCTAATCTCCTGGCGGAGGTTGATCGCCTGGCAAACGGCCGTTTTCGCCTTACCTGGCAGCACCAGGCTACCTGGCAGCACCAGGCAACCTGGCAGCGCCAGGCCGAACGGGTTGATATTCTGGCCGCGCCTGAGCCGGATCGCCTGGCAACTGGCAAACCTATCGCCCAGGTCAAAGAGAGCCAATCCACTGAAATTCTGCTGACCGCGAACTGGCCACGCCCTTATTTTGGACTGCGTTTTGTTGATGAAGAGCGGACAAATAATCGTTTCTTGACCGTTGCCGAGCGCGTTTTGCCCGTTGAGGGAGCCATCAATTTGCGGGATTTGGGGGGCTATGTGGGGCTGGCCGGCCGTCCCCTACGCTGGGGTCGTGTTTATCGCTCCGGGATGCTGCACCAGTTGACGCCCATTGGCTGGCAGACGTTGGCCGACCTGGGGCTGCGCTGGGTGTGTGATTTACGCAGCGAGACGGAAGTGGAACAGAATCCGACTCCGCTGCCGCAGGGAACGGCCGTATCTCCGCTGCCCCGACCTGTACAAAGCCCCGATTCCCGTATGCGCCAGCTCTTTTCTGTCTGGCGCAACCGCAACCAGCTCGACCAGATCCTTTTTGAGATTTATACTCGCGTTATGCTAGACAACAACGCGGCCATCATTGGCGACATTTTGCGCCATCTGGCCGACCCGGATAACTTGCCTTTCCTCTATCACTGCACGGCGGGTAAGGATCGGACGGGGGTGGTAACGGCCGTGTTGCTCGGCCTGTTGGGTGTAGACGACGAGACGATCATTGCCGATTACTCATTGACCAACGCCCACTACGGCCAATTTTACGCCACCCTCAACCAGGACGTGCAGCGCATGGGCAGTCTCGGTTTTGATGAACAGCAGCTTCACCCCATCTTCCTGGCTCAGCCCCAGATGATGGCCGACACGCTGGCCTATTTGCGCCGGCAGTACGGCTCCATCGAGCAATACGTGCGCCAGCAGGCCGGCCTGGATAAGCAAACGGTGGCGCAACTTCGAGAGAATTTGTTGGAAAAGATTTAACGCAGAGGCGCAGAGACGCAGAGAAAGTTTTTGCCTCTGCGCCTCCGCGCCTCTGCGTCAATTGATAGGTATTCATATGCATAATTCCCCCCTATTCCCCAAAATCCTCGTCGCCAACCGGGGCGAGATTGCCCGGCGCATTTTTGCCGCCTGCCGCGAGTTAGGCATCCCTTCGGTGGCCATTTACTCCGAGGCCGATGCCGATGCCCCCTGGACGCGGGATGCTGACGAGCGCTACCTGCTGCCGGGCGTAACGGCCGTTGAGACCTATTTGAACCAAACGGCCGTTTTCGAGGTAGCCCAACGATGCGGCGCAGCCGCCATCCATCCCGGCTACGGCTTCTTGAGCGAGAATCCCAACTTTGCCCAGGCGTGCGCCGATCACGGCCTGACCTTCATTGGTCCCGGCCCAGAGGCGATGCGGGTGATGGGCAGCAAGGCGGCCGCCCGTGAAGTGGCCGAGCAGGCCGGCGTGCCTGTGGTGCCCGGCGTGGATGGGTTGGGGATGGATGGGGCGGAGTTGAAAACGGCCGTGGCCCACATCCCCTATCCCCTGCTCATCAAAGCCAGTGCCGGCGGCGGGGGCAAAGGGATGCGCGTCGTCTGGGACGAGTCAGAATTTGAGGATGCCGTGCAGCAGGCCCGCGCCGAATCCAAATCCGCCTTTGGCAGCGACCACGTCCTGGTCGAACGTTACTTTACCCGCGTCCACCATGTCGAAATCCAGGTGTTGGGCGACCAGCAGGGCAAGGTGCTGCACCTGTTCGAGCGGGAATGTTCCGTGCAGCGCCGCCACCAGAAGATTATCGAGGAAAGCCCATCGCCCAAAGTGGGGGCCAACGACGACCTGCGCCAGAAGATGGCTCAGGCGGCCGTGGCGTTGGCCGAAGCTGTCGGCTACGTCAGCGCGGGCACGGTTGAGTTTATTGTCGATGCGGAGGGCGGCTTTTACTTCCTGGAGATGAACACCCGGCTGCAAGTGGAGCATCCGGTGACGGAACTGGTGACGGGGCTGGACTTGGCTGCCTGGCAGATTCGCATTGCCGCCGGGGAAGCGTTACCCTTTGCCCAATCTGACCTGGCACAGCGCGGCCACGCCCTGGAGTGCCGCGTTTACGCCGAAGACCCGGCCCAAAACTTCTTGCCTTCGATTGGGGAGATTGCCTACTATCGCCCGCCGGCCGGGCCGGGTATTCGGGTGGATGATGGGTTTGAGACGGGCACGGCCGTTTCCCCCTATTACGACCCGATGCTGGCCAAAGTCATCACCTGGGGCCGGGACCGGGACAAAGCGATCCGCAAAATGGTTCTCGCCCTGCGCCAGACGGTCATCCTCGGCGTGACGACCAATATCCCCTACCTGCTGGCCATCCTGCAAGAACCCCACTTCATGGCTGGGCAAACCAGCACTGGCTACCTGGAGGAGCATATGGCCGACTGGTCGCCCGCAGCCGAGCCGGATGAGGAGCTGTGGCTGGCGGCGGCCGTGGTGGAGGCTTTGGGGGGAAACGGCCGTGTGCGGACCACTTCAACCAACGGCGACCAGCCGCAGACAATCGACCCCTGGCACGAGGCGGGTGCGTGGCGGAATGTGTGATTATGGGGTTGAGGGTGGGGAAGAACGGCAATCGTGCAAATTATATGTATTGAAATTGCCTGGACGAACTTTTTTCTGCAAACAAATCACTTATCTATTTTTTCCAAGACATTTAAACATAAGCCACTGAAGAACCCGCGTAGGACAAATGTAATCCAATGAGAATAGCTGTTAGTGATTACAAGTCGCTCTCCCAGTATTGGATGAATGCCTAAGAAAACCTCATTTACATCACTTCCTAATTCTTGACGCCATTTCAAGATATCAGGTGAAAGGAACCGTTTGTTTTCTACAATATTTTTGATTTGAGAGCCATTTCTAAAATAGGCCAGGGATCCACTTGCATGTACAATACAATTGCGAAATGTTATTGCAATGGAAACTTGTTCCCAGTTTTGCATGTTTGCGTATAAGACACTATTTGCCTTTAGAAAGTTAAGTGCGCGAGTAACGCCTTGGCCTTTTATATCTTTTAGCTGCCTTAGACTTTCTGTCTCTACGCTTTTGACCAACAGTAGAACATAGATTTCAAACATTGCTGTAGCGTTTAGGAAATTGCCTTGAGCGATCAAAAATGGAAATGTTGAGTCAAGTTTTTGACTTTCTCTTTTCCATCGAATGTTTTGCATTTCAAGATCATTTGGATAGTATGCTTGTAACTTTTCAAGTTCAATTTTTCTTTCATGATCAATGAGTCTCATGCTTTTCCAAATGTAGTCTCCAAGATGTTCAAAATCAAGAAATGCTGTATTGGAAAGCTCTCTAATGCTGTCTATGGTTTGAGGTTTTTTAGTTGACATAAGTGATTTGAAAAATAAACGCTTGAGTGCAAGCATGTACCAAAGAATTAGCAAAGATTGCTTTAGTGCTGGATGCTGACAGTTCTTTCTTTAATCATACGAGCGTTTAGAACTTGGTGCCGAATGTCTTTGTCTAAATCATCTTTATGCTGGTAATAATAGGCCAGGGCAGCATACACTTGCGACAGGGATAGCTCATAGTCGGCGGTAAGTTCCTCTGCTGATCGTTTGTGGAACAGGTGGGCGATAACCAGATCGGTCACGCGCAGTCCTGTTCCGGCAATGCAAGGTTTCCCGCCACGAACGGCCGTATTTTTCGTAATCAGATCAATGCTCTGTATGACATCCATCGCGCGTCCTCACCTGATCATGCTCAACGTCTGGTTCTATTATAACAACAGATATTTACTGGCGGCAATTGGCACATTCACGCCGAATGTAAACCGCTCTGTTTTTAACTATTAATGGCTGCCAGGCGTTCATAACCAGCAATCTAATCAGCCTGGCGCTGCGGCCACGTTTCGGCAGGTAATGGGCCCAAGGGACTCAGCCACGACGCCTGCGTCGCCGGCAACTACTTGACACACGGATATTTCTTTGCTAATATATCGAGTATTGATATACCGTATTATGATATATCTCTACTGGATATATCCATCCAACAGGTCAAGCGATGAAACAATATACCCCTTTATCACAGGCACAATTCCAGATTCTCCTCTCTCTGGCCGACGAAGCGCGGCATGGCTACGGCATTATGCAAGAAGTCGCCGAGCGCAGTGGAGACAAAATCCAGTTAGGGCCGGGAACCTTATACGGCAACGTCAAGAAAATGATGGCCGACGGCTTGATTGAGGAAAGTCAAAAGCCCGCCGGAGTCGAGGATGATGATCCGCGCCGCCGCTATTACAAATTGACCGAACAAGGACAAAAAGTGGCCATTGCCGAAGCCAGGCGTCTGGCCGACATGGTGCATGACGCCCGGATCAAAAACCTGCTGCCGGAGGCAAGTTGATGGGATTATCTAACTGGTTGCTTGCTTTTTCATATTGGCTGTATAAAACGGCCGTTAAGCTCTACCCCACCCGATTTCGAACCGAATTTGCAGCGGAAATGGTCTGGCTGTTTGGCCTGCTTTGCCGGGATGCTGTGGCCCAGGCCGGTTATTCGGGCCTGTTGCTGGTCTGGTGGCGAACGGCTTCCGATCTGGCCGTTTCAGTTGGGGAACAACATTGGTTGCTTTGGAGGGACAAAATGTCTTTTGAGGATGATAGCAAACTGCTGCGCCTGGTAGCAATACTGTGTGGCTTTCTGGCGATATTTGCTCTGGGCTGGGGTATCTATGCCACAGCTTTCCATGCCAATGGTTTGCTGGTACGGCCGACCATAACGGTCAACTGGCACGCGCCTCCCGATTCGGTGACGTCAGAGTTTATCGTCTACCGGGCACCGGTCGAACAAGAAGAGGCGATACCGTGTATGTCAGTATCGCCGGCAGACTATGTCCCCATCCCGCAAAATATCTCGCGGGCTGGAGGGTTTTCTCAGGGGCTTGCTCTGTCAGAGGAAAGTATCATAGCCAGAAGGTACCAACTGGAAGATGATTACCAGGTGAAAAGGGGAGATCAATTTTGTTACAAAGTTGAGCGGTTGTTGAGTACCGGTAACACAGAAACGATAGCCCGAAACTATAAGTTTGGTGTCCCCGGTTATCACTGGGGGGTAATCGCATCCGGTTTTACGGCCGTTCTGCTTGCCTGGGGCCTTGTCTTATTGATGCGGCGTTTATGGGGACTGGCAACCAGATTAGGAAAGCCTGCTTTGGTCGCTTAGCGCCGGGAGGGGAAACATGTCATTGTTTAACGATAAACAACTTTTACGCCTGACTACGGCCGTTTTGGGTGGTATTGCTTTACTGGCTTTAGCTTGGGGATTATATTTTGTTGCTGTTAATCCCCATAGCCTACTGGCCAGACCGGTTATAATTATTGACTGGTGGTTCGACCATGATGCTATAGCTAAAGTGCAAGTCTATCGTGCAGACGCCGATTGGGATACCATCTGTTGGGATGTAGCTGCAGCAGACTATCACGAGCTGCCATCGCGCCATTTTTCCCTGAGCAAAGGCACTTCCCAGCCGTCTGGCGCAAGCAGATACAGATTGCAAGACAATTACCGCATGGCCAGAGGGGACCTCTTTTGCTACAAGATTGTGGGCACAACCAGCGAGGGGCCAACAGCGACGCTATACCGTCATAGAGCCGCTACCGTTTCCTACTATTGGCAGATGATCGTCAACGGCCTGCTGGTAACTGCGCTCAGTGTGGTGCTGCTTATTCTGGCACGGCGGTTGCTGCAGTTGTCATCCAGGTTGGACAAACTTATCCCGCTTGGCCAGTGACGCTACCCCTGGCATGAAGCTGGCGCGTCGCCGAATGTGTGAAGGGATTAACGGTCGTTTTCGGAACTAGCGCTTTCGGCTAATTCTTGAACTTCCTTCAGGCTCAACCCGGTAATCTCGCTAACCGTCACAACATCGTGTAGTTCAAGCAGTTGGCGGGCAATGCGACGGATACGCTCTTTTGTTTCCAGACGACCCTGTTCCAGGCCTTGTTTTAAGCCTAATTCAATGTATTCTTGGGCAATGGTTGTCATCACTTGCTCTCCTTGCGGTCCTTGCGCTAACAGCACCTGTTCCATCTGCTCCCGGCTCACTTTGCCAGTGGCCCTGGTCATATAATACAAAACTGTACGAATATCATATGGGCATTGCTTGAAACAACGCCCCCCACTCCGCCAGCGTCAGCGTTTCGGCGCGACGACGGCCGTCTACCCCCGCACGTTCCAGAGCAGCATCGATCAGTGATCGGTCGTGGCCCAGGGCGCGTAGATTTTTCTGCAACTGCTTCCGCTTTTGGGCAAAACCGACCTTGACCAGCCGCATAAACGGCCGTTCTTGCGCCAGCGAAACACCGGTAGCCGCCGGTTGGGTCAGGTCGATGTGAACAACGGCCGAATCCACGTCGGGGCGCGGCCAGAAAGCCCCGGCCTTGATGGTGTGGGCGATGGTGGCCTTGCCGTAAAACTGGACGCTGACGGCCAGTAGGCTCATGTTGGGCGGTTCGGCCGTTATGCGTTCGGCCACTTCTTGCTGGACGGTCATGGTGAGGCTGAGGGGTTTGAGAACGGCCGTTAGCAAATGGCGCAAAATGGCCCCGGTGATGTAATAAGGCACGTTGGCGACCACTTTATACGGCTGCTGGAACAGATCGGCCGGCTGCTGTTTCAGAATGTCCCCATGAATCAGGCGCACATTCTCATACAGGGCCAATTGTCCCTGCAAGATGGGCAACAGCCGGTCATCCAGCTCTACGGCCACCACTTGCGCCGCTTGCCGGGCCAAAAAGTGGGTCAGTGAGCCTAATCCCGGCCCAATTTCGAGGACGTGATCGGTGGGGTGGATAACGGCCGATTCCGCAATCCGCGCCAGCACATTCTCATCAAACAAGAAGTTCTGGCCCAGGCTCTTTTTCGGTTGCAGGCCATAAGCGGCCAACAGGTCTTTAGGATGCAAGATGTGATCGTGGGGATTGTGGATGCTCATGCGCCTATTTTACCACAAGCACAGGTCACACAGTCTAATACCTCGCCACTCCGCCACTGCGCCACTCTGCTGCCCCGCCACTGCGCCACTTCGCTACGGCAAATTGGTTGGTATCAAAAAGTTGATCCGCTCCCGGGGCGGCACGGGGGTCAGGTAATAGACGTCAACGTAGCCCGACCAGGAGACGTACTCGTCCTCGTCATAACCCAGGTCAATCCAGCGGCCGCGCACGCCACCGCCGGTATCCCCGGCAAAGCCAACACCATAGCCCGGCACGTAGACATCGGAGCGGAAAGGGACCACGCTGCGGTCAATGGCCACCACTCCCGTGCCGGCCGGGACGCCGCTGGCGGTAATGCCGTAGGTGGGATGGCCCAACGGTTTGCCGGAACTGGCGGCCGTATAAGAGGTGACGCGCATTCGCACCAGCCGCCAATATTCGCGGGGACCTTCGGGCGTATCGACGGTACGGATTTCGATGCGCGTACCGTAACCGAGAACCTCATTGACCGGTTCACGGGCAACCCATTCGCCGTCAACCGTTTCGCTCACCGGTGTCCCATTTTCGTAGCGGACGCGGATGCGCTGGCGCAAGATGCCCGGCTCACCGTAGCTAATAACGGCCCGCTGATCGATTTCCAGTTCATCGGTGGGCTGAAAGAGGCTCTGGTAAGGGATAGGCTGGTCTTCCAGGCGAAAATCTTCGGTGACGCGAATAACGGTAATCACGTCGTCGGCCCGGAGGGAAGTGTCAGGGCCGGGGCGGGTGTAGTCGTAGCCCACCAGCCCAATGCCGGCTTCGGCGACCACGTCCTGGGCGTTGTTGTGATGGCTGCGGGTTTGGATAACACGGCCGTCTACATGTATCGTCAGCGGCTTCGAGCGCTGCACCCTGATGGTCAGATTCGGCTCTAGCCAGCTACCTAACGAAGGGGTTACGCCATCGGCGGCGTACAGTTGGATACCGGCCTCCTGGATAGCCGCGCCCACCGTCTGGGCGGCGGTGCGGAGGACCTGTTGGTTGTTGCCATCCTCAATGGTGACGGTCAGAAAACGGCCGATTTCCACCTCAGTCGGCAGGGGAGTCTCATCCAGATCGCCATAAGCTACCTGACGACGGCTGGCAAAAATCTGGTCGGTGCGCTGCACGGTCACACCCGCTTCGGCCAGGAAAGGCCCCAGCCGGTTTTGCTGCGTCCAGAGCGTGCGCGTGCCGTCCGTTTCGGTGCGGAGGGTCACGGCGCGGGCGCGCTGAATTTGAATGCCCAGGCCAATGGGGGCGGGAGCGTCTAAACGGGGGGTAACAATGTCTTCGGGGCGGAGGGTGATATTGGCGGCGTTTACTACGTCTTGGACTGTAGCGTAACGGCCGGAGATAGAAACGGCCGTTTCCCCATCATAAATTGTGTAATCCTGCTGCGCCACCACCAGATAGGTGACCATGCCCAGGCTCAGCATCCCGGCCAAAACCAGCAGCAGCCAAAACCATATTTTACGCAGCAAATGGGAGAGAATAGTCATAACTGTTTTGACGTATTGCGTAGTGCGTAGTGCGTAGCAGGTGGCTTTTACGAAATACGCACTACGCACTACGAAAACAATATGCCCATGGGACCGATGACGACCAGGTAATCCTGGGCACCCGGAGAAAACGCCTTAGCGCTGCTTCCTTCCGGACCTGACGCGGTTCGACGGTCTCCGCCGCCAGGGACCCAATCATCACCGGTCCCATGA
>SLGK01000141.1 GCA_007123775.1 Anaerolineae bacterium
ATAATTGGTATGCGCGATGTGGCTTGTTGGTGCTGATCAGGTTGTGGGTTTGGTGATGGTTGTGATGGGCAGTCGCAGTGATAAAAACAATTCTCTGGCAGAATTGTACAAAAGCCACATGGTTGACAACAAGTCTCATCCTATCATAACCTCACCCCCCCCCCGCAATGGTACTTTAGTACTACTTCCTGTAGTGCTAGGCACGGGGTGGACGGCTTTGGTCAACGACACGCCTGCTGCCCTGGCACTGGCCTATAGTATTAGACGCGCCACGGCCGTAAAGTTAGGGATATTGGTGAAAATTGAACAGAATATACGCATGACAGCTTCAAACATTGATTATTCTAACCCACCGGCGGATAGCCAGAAACAGTCACCTGTACTGTATCCTGCCGGTAAAACAGGTCCGCCTGGGCGGTGTACATCCGGTAGTAGAGTTTTTCGGCGGCCATCAACTCGGCGTGGCGGCCACATTCGCTCACCCGGCCAGCATCCATGACCACAATCCTATCGGCCAGCTTCACCGTGCTGAAACGATGGGAAATCAGCAGGCTGGTGCGGCCCGTTTTGAGTTGGGTCAGCAGTTGCACCAGGCGCGACTCTGTTTCTGAATCGAGGGCGGCCGTCGGCTCGTCGAGTAGAATCAGGTCCGCCGGCCGCATGAAGGCGCGGGCAATGGCTATCTCTTAAGTTGTAGGTGGATGCCATCCGGCTGCAACCCAGTAGCTACGTACAGTGAAAACGTCAGGATCACTGCTCAGGTGCAAGGCGGCCACTGTTGCCCGACCTATAGCAGTTAAGCCGATAATGTGAAGGCCCTCTTCACTCCATCGGAAATGGTCAAGCCAATTTTGCGTTCGTGGATTATAGAGGGGAACCTCCTCACCGCTAACGGGATCAATTGCTTGCGTTTTGTCCCCTTTGTATCGGTTGCAGATCGGACAGGCCAACCAGAGATTTTCTTCCTCATTGCTGCCCCCTTTTACCAGGGGAATGATGTGTTCCAATTCCAGACGTGCCATAACAAGATGTTGGGGACTTAAACAATAGCCGCAGCGATTGCGAGCTGCCAGCCGTACTCGCTGCTTCATTTCGAGCGGAATATAAACGCGGCTCATATCAATTATGCGGTGAGGGCCTTAAGCCACGAGAGACAGCTTCTTGCCACGCTTCCGCTTTGCGGACCAGGCCGTGACGGTAAAGCTGCATCAGCTCGTTGAGGCGTTCTCGTTCTTCTTGGCTCACCGCGCCTTCCCGGTTCTGGGCCAGCAGGTGGGAGAGTTCTACCTGCTGGTCAGGTTCCATCTCCATATCACAGAGGGCCAGAACCTGGTGGTCAGCAAGTGATGTTACCGGTATCTCGGCTGCAGCCTGCCCTAGCCAGGTGATCAACACTTCTTCCAGGCTTTGGTGAGTATGGTCGGCAATCTCACGGGCGCTGCGGGCGACGGGTTCAGGTAGCTGGAGCGTGATTGTTTCAGTCATTGGTCGTGTCCTCAAAATCATAACTATTCTTTACAAATCCTACCATCTATTTTACCACAGAACTGAAAGGGCATAGGATGGTCAGCCTTCTACCTTCTGCCCTTATATATTAGACGCGCCACGGCCGTAAAGTTAGGGATATTGGGGCAGACGCTCAGATTGGGCTGGATTTCGGCCGTTGTACTTGTTGGCTTGCAGCCGGTAGAGGCGAGCATAGGTGCCGGCCTGTTGGAGCAGTTCCTCGTGCGTGCCATACTCGGAAATACGGCCGTCTTGCAGCACCGCAATTTTATCAGCCATATACAACGTGCTGAAACGATGGGAAATAATGATGCTGGTACAGTTGTTCATTCGGGTGGCAAAGCTGGTATACAACTCATGTTCGGCGGCCGCGTCCAGGGCCGAAGTGGGTTCATCCAGTACCAACAGATCCGCTTCCTCGCGCATCAACATGCGGGCTGTGGCCAACCGCTGCCACTGGCCGCCGGACAGTTCCACGCCGGTTTCTCCATTGCCATATTGCAGGCTGAGCAGTGTGTCATATTGGTGGGGCAGCCCGGTAATAAGGCCGGCCGCGCCGCTCTTTGCAGCCGCCTGCCGCACCCGTTCCCGGTTATCAATGTGGGCCACGTCGCCAATGCCTACGTTTTCCTGCACCGTCAGGTCATATTGCAGAAAGTCTTGGAAGATGCCGCTAAGCCGCCGGCGCAGCGCTTGAGGAGCGTAATGGCGAATGTCCAGTCCACCCCATCCCATAGAATCTCTCCCTCGGTGGGGTCATACAGACGCAGAAGCAATTTGACCAGGGTCGTTTTGCCGGCTCCGTTGGCGCCGACCAACCCCAGGCATTGGCCCACCGGAATGTGGAGATTGACCTCTTGCAGCACCCAGGGCAGGTGGGGTCCATAACGAAAGGAGACGTGGCGAAATTCGATGCCCGTTTGCAGGGGCGGTACGGCCGGCTGGCTCATAGGCGTGGGGGTGGCCAGCGGCTCCGGCAATGCGTCCAGGTCGGTGTAATAGCGGTAAAAGAGGCTGCTCTCATGCAAATTGGACAGGGAGGCAGTGATTGTCACCAGGGCAGTTTGGACCAACGTTACGGCCGCCAGGTAGAGGGAGACGTCGCATGGAACAACCAGTTGGGCTCTTAAAACCAGGGTAACGAGGCGTCCAACGATCAACAAACCTGTTGGCAGAGGGCACTGTATCTTATTCTTGCTCTTGCAAGGCTAGATTGATTAAGCGCTCAAATTCCGAAATTGGCGCTGCGCCCACTAATATACGACCGTTGATGAAGAATGTAGGTGTTGCCGACACCCCGTACTTTACGCCATCTTCGTAATCTGCTTGTACCTTTGTCCAATTGGTTTCCAGATTCATGCAGTATTCAAAATCGTCTAAATCTAACTCTATGCTAGAAGCATAACGAATCAATCTGCCAGAGTCAAATCGGGGTTGGTTTTGGAAAAGCAAAGTACGCATCTCCTGAAATTTCTTCTGTTCGGCCGAACACCGGGTGGCAAGAGCCGCATTAAAAGCAAGTGAGCCTTGACCACCTTGAGGAAAGTCTCGGAAGACTATTCGCACCTGTCCATCATACTTCTCCACAACTTCCGTTAGTGTTTCTTGGATTAGGCGACAGTAACCACAAGTATAATCAGAAAACTCAATTATGGTAACCGGGGCATCGACCGGGCCAAGGAAAGGGGCATCATTGATTGGAATGTTCTCAACTACAACCGTGCTGAGATTACTACCAGCAATGATTGTATAGACCTGATTGATGCGAAAAAGCAGCCCGGCTAACAAGATAATCTGTAAGACCATGATTGCTAGAATGAGCAAGGTTATCACATCATCTTTGTTTGGCACTGTATGTTGTGCATTATCAGGTGTATTCATTATTTTCATTCATCCATCTGCGTTTGTATTCGCTGTAACACTGTGGCCGGGTCGCCGCCAGCGTAAACCTCGTATAATGCTCCGACTAACTCGTCATAATATGCAACTATGTTTGGTTGTGCCAATAAATTTTCGTAGCTTTGCATGACCTCGTAGGTTTCTACCTCCCCCGGTCTGGCGTGCATAATAAATTCAGGTTTTCGCAGTGTGGAAAGACGCGCAGGCATGGCACTAATCAGCTCTGATTGATCGGACAGGAATTTTAGCCATTCCCAACACGCATCTGCGTGCGATGTATGCGAAGCAATAAACAACCCCTCTGTCAAAATGTCTGTCCCTTTTACGCTGCCTTCTGGCAAAGGGGCAATGCCAATGACGGTCTCTTCTGGCCAGACATAATGACGATCTAAGCCAACAAAATCACTCCACATAGCTACGTTGCCGGTTTGTACAAGCAGGTTTGTCGCTTCAAGCTCATCATCGGCATATAACAAAGGGGCAACGCCCGATTGTAAGGCCAGGTCGGCATACCATTGCAGAGCGTTTACCACTGGTGCAGAATCAAGATAAGGGCGACCGGTCGAATCAACTGTTGACGCCCCATGCAGGGCCAGAAAAACCCGCAAATCACTGGTGTCCCCATTTAAAGGTACAAATCCATATTGTTTCGTTTCTTCTTGTACATGGGTAAGCGAAATTGCTGTCAACAAAAAATCATCAAGGGTCCAGTTTGCCTGAGGGAAGTTAACGCCCGCCTTCTCAAATAACCTGGTATTGAAAAATATGACGCGAGCCTTTGCCTGCAATGGTAAACCATACAGGTCTCCACGTGAGCGCAGGCTGTCTATCAGCGCAGGTTGGAAATTATCCAATGGGAGAAGGCCATCTCTTGCCAGAAATAATTGCAGGTTTAGCAACTCGGCTGGCGGTTCAAGGGGGTCAATTATTTCCTGACCGGCAAAACAGTCCGCCTGGCTAACCTGGTTAGACGAAAGCAGATTAACCTGTATATCTTCCTGCAATTCATGAAATTCTGTAACTAAAGCAGGGTAGATTGGATTGTTATCTAGCGGAACGGCAAAATGAATGGTAATTGACCTTTGCCCGTCCTCCATTCCGGGCGTATCCACAATGAAAGGACCGGCCTGCGAAAGAATGGTCATTCGCCCAGCCAGGTCATTTTCCGCCTCAGCTAAAGCATCTTCAACAGGTGTGCCATTCAAGATTGCGTCAATCGCTGTGTGTAGTTGCCGTATTCCTGGCTTAACAGGAGCTAAAACAAGCAGGTTTTCGGCAGCAAATCGCCAAAACGCTTCATCTTCCGGGTTGAATTGCTCCCAGAAACCTGCTGCCTCCGCTACCGAACGGCGGGTTGGTAGAGTATATAAACCATCATATAATGTCTGGTGTGAAAGAAACTGGAGCCACTGCCAGCTTTCTTGAGGGTATTCTGAGCCGGAACTGATAACGTAGCCATACATAAAAGCCAGAGCGTGGGATCCTCCCATTGTAGTAGGGTAAAGTGTCAGGCCGATATTTCCGGTGCTTTGGCGATACTTGTAATCCAACCATGACCCTTCCCACATGGCTATGCGCCCATCTTCTAACAACTCGTACAGTTTATCAAACCCTTGTTGGGCGCTGCGCGGCGAAAACATGACGTTAGGAGCAGATGCCATGTCCGTATACCAGCGGATATCATCAGCAATGGGTGGCGACAACAAAGATATATTATCATTAGCCCGTCTGTCAGTGAAAAAGGAAATGAATGCGCCACGCGCCCCATCCGTATACCCGAAATGCGTTCCCGCTTCGTAATAATTGGCAATTTTCACGGCCGTGGATAAAAAATCTTCGTGCGACCAGCCGATCTCAGGGTAAGTAGCTCCGGCCTCGTCAAATAAATCCCGGTTATACAATAAATAAGAAACGAATGCCTCGGAGGGCAAGGCCCAGATACCTCCCTGGTGTTCAAATGTTGTTAGCGTATCGGGGAAAAAATCATCTACGTCAAAATTGTTATCTGCGTCAATAAATGGTTTCAAATCAAGAAAAGAGCCGTCAACGGCCCCTTCGTAGGTAAGCCAATAATAGGCTGTATCTACCCGCGACATTACCAGGCGATCAATGTCCTCGTTTGTTGTGCCATTGCGTACATCGTCCAGTGAAACAACCTCAACGTATATGAATGGATTTTGTTCGTGGAAGATCTCAGCCAGTCTCTTGAATTTATCCAGGTCTTGTTCTGGACAGGCAAAATAAATAGTCACAACCTCTGTGGGCGATCTGTCCACAGTTTCTTCGGTTTTCGACCCACAACTCGTCAGAGTTATAGCCACTGTGAAAAATACTGCGAAAATCAAGATGAAAATTTCTTTGCGATAAAGATTCATAAATTTTCTATTCATATGCCTCTGTATATTGTCGCTCCCAGGGGTATAGTCCATTTTGGGCAAAACCAATTTGTAAAATTGATTGACTGTAGCCCCGGTTTCCTAACTGCGTTCCAGAGACGTGATTAGGAAACCGCGGCCACAAATTGTCAATCGCTTATCAACCATATCGCCTTAATTAGCACAAAATGTTGGACAACCGGTTGGGTTCATCTGGCCGTTGAAGGTTTTAGAATAGCCGCCAACCCATCGGTTGGCAGGAGGCGCTGTATAATGATCATATCGATGACCATAACAAGTAGTTTTATTCTCTCCACTATCCCAAATACATACAGACGTACAGACAGCATGATACAAATATACTGTTCCACAAGAACTGGCTTCCACCGTACGCGGCTGTATATAGTAAAAACTTGCGAGCAATACAAACATGGCGAGAAGCAATGCTCCAAACAACAATCTAACTTTCCTATTCATCATGCTGAACATTATTACCTCCTGAATGCTTTATACGGGTCTCTGATAAAAAAGGATTTAAT
>SLGK01000138.1 GCA_007123775.1 Anaerolineae bacterium
ATAGTAGTTTGCTGACCTTGCGCTGCGCGGTAAAGTCGGTCACGTTGACGTCAGCCGTCAGGCTGAATTCGATTTTGACTTTGGCCCCGGCAGGCACGGCCGTTTCTGTCAATTCTAGTGTCATCTGTTACGCTCCAATTCTCGTATGTGGTTGCTGGACTTTCAGAAGTATGGGCGGTGCGCCAGCTTACCCCATTATACTTGGAAATAGGGGTGGGGGAAACGGCCGTTTGAACCCACTGTAGTTGCCCAGAGGCGAGGCAGGGACACCTCGGCTACAAAATGGGGTTCTGTGACAAGCTGCAAAACGGCCGTATCAGCGCAGCCTTTATCTACCCGGACGGGCCGACTGAGTGCGTCACCTCGCCGGCCCCTTCAACAGATGCGTGAACTCGATCAAGCCACGACAGGTTTTGGTTGGGATGGGTATTGGATTTGTGATTTGGTGGGTGGTGACGGCCGTTGGCCCTAACCATACGCCAGGCTCCCGCGGACGTTGATGCGGGTGGCCTGGCGGGACTTACCGCAGCCGGTGTTGGATTTGTGATTTGGTGGGGAAAACGGCCGTTGGGCGAAAAACACCGAGTTGCTTTTCTGGCGTTCGCCTGAAGCGTAGGTTTGATAGGAAAGAGTTTACCCACTTTGAAGTTGACAATTGGGATGTTGAAAACAAGGTTTGGCAAAGCAAACGCAACTGAAAAAAGAAGGAGTTTAATGTGAGCAAACGAGAACAAAGTGAAGACTTGTATAGGCCAATATTTAAGGAAGGAACTCATCTTGCTCCATCACGTGATAACCCTGAGACTTTCCGTGGGACTGTATTTGATGATAAAACGAATAAGCTTGTAGGTCATGCTGAGTGGGAAAAAGTTGATGCTAGTGAATATGGATGGGACTATTCGTATGACTATCCACTAGATCAACAAGAGGTAGAATTATCGCCAGAAATGCAAAAGTTAGCTCAGGCTGTTGGGGAACTATTTGCAGCTGCTACCATGTATGTTATTACAGAACATGTGGCTCCAGGTGTTAAACATTGGTGGCAGAACAAGGCTGTACCAACCATTAGAAAAAAATGGGAAGTCTTTACAGATAACGAAGAAGATGAACCATCCCCAAACGACAAGAGAAAATCAAATTTGCATACCAATGAAATTGTTACTGCTGATGAGATTGTTCAAGATATGTTCTCTCGTGAACTCGAAGAAGCTTATGAAAAGTATATGAACGACATGACTAGTGAGGAAGCACAGAGGGAACTTCTTGATGTGTTTATTCTTTCGGCACTGCTTACTGCAAAGATAAGAAAACTGTCTAATGCACGTATCATTGAAAATGGAGATGCACTTACAGAATACTTAGAGGGACATAAAATTTTAGAAAGGTTAACTACCCCAGAGTATATAGATTGCATTAATCAGATATTAGAGAGCAATCCCCAATTATTGGAAGAGAAGACAGCAAGTTTTTCTGGAATCTTGGGACGTAATTTGGTCTTAAACGGTCAGTATGTGCCTATTGAAATTGGAAAGCTTAAAGAGGCAATGTACCTGCAATCCACTTCAGCGTAGCGTTTTAACACCTTTACTCAAACAAGTCGGCAAAGGCATTGATCAGGCATCTCGCCTAACAAGGCGTTACCCCCTAGCCATACGCCAGGCTCTCGCGGACGCTGATGCGGGTGGCCTGGCGGGCCGGCAGGATAGAGGCCAGCAGGGAGATAACGATAATCACCAGAAGCCAGATGAGTACGGCCGTTCCACTAAACGCATAATCCAGCTCAATCTCGATCATCGTCTGCCCCAGCAGCCGGGCCAGGGGACGGCTGACGACATAGGCGATGGGGATGGCGATCAGCCAGCTCAGCACCCCTTGCAGCGCCCCCTCCATCACAAACAGCCCCATGATAGCGGGCGAGCGGGCGCCGATGGCCCGCATGACGCCGATTTCCCGCGTGCGCTCGACGACGCTGATAGCCAACGAACCCATCAGGCCGATACCGCCCACCAGCGCCATCAGCCCGGCCAGGCTGAGCAGCATGGAGACGACCGGGTAAAACTGGTTGTCAATTTCCTCGCGCTCGGCCTGTTTAACGGCCGTTGTGAACAAATCCACCTGCATCTGCTGCCCCTCATACAAATCGCGCAGGGCGACGGCCGTTGCTGCCGCATCACCATCGGTGCGGATGTAGACCTGGGTGGCCCGGTTGACCTGGCGCGTGGCGCTGGCCACAGCCTCCAGCGGGGCGTAGATGGCTTCGGTGACAAAGCCGCCGCCGTAGACCACCCGGTAGGTGCCGACGACCTCCCACTCCGACTCGCCCGCCTGGCCCAAATCGAGCCGGATGAGGTCGCCCACATGGATGCGGTTGGTAGCGGCCGTATCCTGACTGATAACCACCACCTGCTCATCCCCTGGGGCCAGCCAACGGCCGTTGACAATCAGCGGTTGGCGCATCGTGGAGTCAACGGGCAGGCCGGTCAACTGCGCCCCCAATCCGGCCGAATCTTGCAGCCGCTCCCCCTCGCGCAGGATGGTGGCGTTGCGGCTGTACCAGGCTTCGGCCTGCGTCACGCCCGGCTGAGCCAGGGCCATCTCAACCACCCGCTCGCTGCGCTGATCGGCCGTAAAGCCCAGGTAGAGGTCGTAGTTGCGCCGGGCCATGTCGTTGTTCAGCGTCAAATTGGTGGAGGAGATGAGGGTCATCACCACCAGGAACATGACCCCGGCCGTGACCAGGACCAGCAGCGTCAGCAGCAGCCGTCCCTTGCGCCGAAACATGTTGCCCAGCGACAGGGGATAGGGGGAGGGCAGCAGCCGTTCACCCAGCCGCTCCACCGTCCGGTCCAGCCAGCTTGAGCCAAAATCACCCCCCAGACCATAGGTGGCAATCGCCTGGCGCACGCTGATGGTGGCCCCTTTCAGCACGGGCCATAGAGCCGCCATAAGGGGAACGGCCGTGGCCGCCACCACCTGCAAAATCAGGGCACGCGACGAGAATTGAAACAGGGTGTAGTCAATGTTGAACAGATTGAGGAACCACCGACTGGCGGCAAAGGAGACCCAGGCCCCCAGCGGCAGCGAAATGAGCAGCGCCAGCAGCCCGTAAATCAGCACCCCCGTCAGATAGACCTTGACCACGATTCCGCTGCCGCCACCGATGGCTTTAATTACCCCAATCTGGTCCGTCTGCTGCGTGATGAGGGCGGTCATCGTGTTCGTCACCAGGACCACGCTGAGAAAGAGGGAGACGACGGCCATCACTTGCAGCACCAGCGTAATGCCCTCAACAAACATGCGTCCCCAATGGGCGTCCGGTTCCTGGTAGATGGTGACGGCCACGCCGTAGCCCTGCCGCCCCAGCCGGGAGCGGATTTCTCCGGCCACTTCTTCGGCAAAGTCGCGGCTGTAGGGTTCGACCTGGATCAGCAGTTGGCCGTAGCGGTCGCGGGGGATGCCAAAGCGGGTCAGCCCCGGCCCGTCGGCGAAAAAGTAGGCCTGGCCACCAAAGGCGGGCGGCTGCACAAAGGGGTGGCGGATGGTGCCATGAATGGTGAAGCTGCGGTCGGTGCCGGGCAGGTCGAAAATAACCTCATCCCCCAGGCCCAGGCCAAAATGCTGGCCGGACAGCCGCTCAACGCCGATTTGCAGGTCGTCGGGCCAGTCGCCACCCGTCAGCCGCATCAGGTCGTAGGTCTGGTCGTCGTAGTCGTCGCGCATGACCAGCGTGCCCGACTGCCAGGCTTCCTCTTCGCTCTGGCGGTAGCGCACGTTGACCAGGTTGACCGGGTCCACGTCTACCACCCCCGGCACGCGGCGCAAATCTACGGCCGTATCCCGGTCAATAAAGTCGCGCATGATGATGTTGATGTGGGAGGGGGCCACGGCGCGATGGGCGTTGTCCATGCCCGTCAGCAGTTGGTCTACCAGGCCAAAAATAGCGCCAATGGCAAACACGCCGGCGGCAATGCTCAACACGGCCAGCAGGGTGCGGGCCTTGTTGTGCCATAAATCGTGCCAGACTTTGTACCAGATTACGCTCATCGTTGTAAAACTTTAACGCAGAGACGCAGAGACGCAGAGGATTTTCTCTCAAGCATCTCTGCGCCTATGCGCCTCTGCGTTGGCTTTTTCATAATACAGGCGGTCCGTCGCGGACGATACGGCCGTTGACAATTTCCATGATGCGCTGCGCCTGGGCGGCCATTTCTTCGTCATGGGTCACCATCAGCAGCGTTTTGCCCTCGTCGATCAGGCGGCTGAACAGGGTGAACACTTCGTCGGAGGTGCGGGCGTCCAGGTTGCCGGTTGGCTCGTCGGCCACGATAAGGGGCGGGTCGTTGGCCAGGGCGCGGGCAATGGCCGCCCGCTGCTGCTGGCCGCCGGAAACGGTGCTGGGCAGCTTGTGGGCCTGATCAGCCAGGCCGACTATTTCTAACAGGTGCATGGCCCGCTCGCGCCGCTGGGCGGGCGACAGCTTTCTGGTGAAGTCCATAGGCAGGACCACGTTTTGCAGCAGGCTGAGTGCAGGCAGCATCTGGAAGAATTGGAAGACGATGCCCACGCTCTCGCCGCGCCAGGCGGCCAGTTGGTTTTCGCTCATGTCGGGCAGGGAACGGCCGTTGACCACCACCTCTCCCGCCGTGGGGTGATCAATGCCGGTGATCATGTTGAGCAGGGTCGATTTACCGTTGCCCGACGGCCCTACAATAGCCACAAACTCCCCGCCGCTGACGGCAAAGCTCACGTCCTTCAGGACCATCACCTCATCATCAGCGACGGGGTAGCTTTTGTAGACGTTTTTGAGTTGGATGAGATTGTTCATAATAAAAAAAGTAACGCGAAAAAAGTAACGCAGAGTTACGCGGAGGACCACAGAGATTCACAGAGAAAAGCAGAGATTCTTTTGAACTTTTAGGTCGTTTATAAGGCGGTATTGTCCTTTACAAATAGTTTAGAATTGTCATTCCGACGAGTCTTCGAGGAGGAATCTTTTCGCCTGTCGAGTAGAAAGATTCCTCGCTCCGCAGACTACGCTACTCAGAAACATGACAATTTTTGCCATGTTTCTGCTCTTATGGAATGGCGCACCGCGCCGTGGTGTCTCTCGGAATGACAGGCAAGTGGAGGCAATTGGCAGGCAGAGTTCTTTCTCCGCTTTTCTCCGCGAGACTCTGCGGTCCTCCGTGCCTCTCCGCGTAACCGCTTTTTAGACAAAGTATTCCCCATGATAGCCGAATAAAACCGCCTGGGGTAGCTCGGCACGGCCGATTTCTTCAAACGTGGCCGCGTCCAGGACCAGCAGGAAAGAGGTGCCCTGGTTGGCGTCGAGGACAACGGAGAGGACGACGCCGTCGTCTTCGGCAGTGCGGTTGGGTGCGCCCACGAAGATAGGTTCGCCGGGGTAGCAGCCTGCTTCATACCAGGTCTGGCTCTGGCCGCTGCCGAGGGACACTTTGGCAATCTGGTTGTAAAAGCCCTGCCGCTGCGCCGGGTTGATGCTGGACCCGTAGATAAAATTGTAGCGCTCGTCCATGTTGAAACGGCCGTAATCAAACCTGGGCAGCTCCAAACAAACGTCCGACAACTGCTCGTAGCTGGCGCGACCGCCCTTGAGCGGCAGCCGGTAGCGGCGCAGGTGGCCGAAGGGGATTTCGCTCTCCGGTTCGGCCAGCCGGTTCAGGTAAAAGGCGTTGATGATGTCGGCGTCGGCATAGGCCACGATGTCCACGATCAGTTCATTCCCCTTCTCAAAGGCGTTGACGTGGTGAAAGGCGAAGAAGGGATCGCTCTCGATACGGGCCACAACTTTGCCGGTATGGCGGTTCATAATGTGGAAGGGTGTCCCTTTTTGCGGCTGCCAGCGGAAGTTCTCGATAAACGGCCGTAGCCAGAGCAGCAAATGGATGGGATTGACCCGTAGCGGAAACTCGGCCACGATGGCGTAATTCTGGCTCAGGCCAAAGCTGTGGATGTAGGCCGGCCGGATGACCGGCATCTGGCCGACTAACTGGTTGGAACGGCCGTCCTGCGTGCGGTAGAGCCGGTAATGGCTGACACGGTGAAAGCGCGTCACCAGGTTATAGACCGAGCCTTCATCGAAGTGGGGATGCACGGTCGTCATCTGCCCCACCGGGTTTTCTTCATGCTGGTAAACACCCACCGACGCCAGCGTTTCCAGGTCAAACTCGACCTGGATGGGCGTTTCGGCCAGGGCCATAAAG
>SLGK01000289.1 GCA_007123775.1 Anaerolineae bacterium
CGCAGTGAGCCATCCCCCACTCCCCACGCCCCATTCCCCACTCCCCGCCGCCCCTGGGGCCAGATCATCACCGCCATGAGCCTCATCGCCGTCAACCGGCTGGTCATTCCCGGCATCTTGCTGGCTACATTCGGCCGTTACCTGCTGGAAACATTTGGCGAGACGCTGCTGCTGGCCGGCCGCAGCGTGGGGGTGGCTACTATGACCGGCCTCGGTCTGGGCGGCATGACCATCCTGTCTATGGTTGCTGTCTGGGTAACAGGCCGTTTGTCAGACGGGCACGCCGACCGCTGGTGGATGGTGACGGCCGGTTTGCTGCCCGGTGTGGTGGGTTTTCTCTTGCTGCTGTGGGCGGCACCGTGGGCGGTAATGATGGGGCTGCTTTTAACGGCCGTTACCAGCGGCAGCAATCAGGGGTTGGCAACGGCCTTAATCGGTGATTTGACCAGACCGGCAGAACACGGCCGTTTCCTGGGCATCCTCTTCACCATTGGCGACTTCAGCAGCGCCATTGGTCCGCTGCTCGCCTTCTGGCTGCTCACCTGGGTCAGCGTTGGCTGGCTCTACGGCGGCGCGGGCCTGCTCTTTGCCGCCATGCTGCTGGTCTGCTGGTATCACGCCCTTTTTGCCCGCCCCGCACTGGCCAAACATCGCCAATTACACTGATTCCCTTTATAATTGCCCCTATGAATGAACAACAACCTATTTTTACTGAACCAACCGATCCTTTACCGTCGGTGACGATTGCCGACTTGCCGCCGCGCCTGCAAGAAGCGGTGCGGGCGGCCGGCTGGGCCACCCTTACCCCGGTCCAGTCCAAAGCCATGCCCTACCTCTTCGCCGGCCGCGATATGATGGTCCAGGCCCGTACCGGCAGCGGTAAAACGGGCGCGTTTGTGATGCCCATTCTGGAGCTAATCAATCCGCTGGAAGAAAACTGTCAGGCGCTTATCCTGGTGCCGACACGCGAACTGGCCCGCCAGGTAGAAGAAGAAGCCACGATGCTGAGCCGTAATCGGGACAATGTGCGCGTAACGGCCGTTTACGGCGGCGTCAGCTATGGTCCCCAACTCAGAGCGTTCCGCGAAGGCGCCCACATTGTGGTGGGCACACCCGGCCGTATTCTCGACCACCTGATCAATGGCAACCTTAAGCTCGACAACCTCAAGCTGCTCATATTCGACGAAGCCGACCGCATGTTGTCGATGGGCTTTTACCCCGACATGGTGGAGGTGCAGCGCTTTTTGCCCGACCGGGACATTGACAGCTTCATGTTTTCGGCTACCTTCACCCCGCGCGTCATCCGGCTGGCCAACGTCTTTCTCGACGAGCCGGAACTGCTCAGCCTGAGCCAGGATACGGTCCACGTCACCGAAACCGAACACGTCTTTTACACCGTGCCCGCCATGGAAAAAGACCGGGCGCTGATTCGCATCATCGAAATCGAAAACCCTGTCTCTGCCCTAATTTTCTGCAATACCAGGCAGCGGGTCCATTACGTCACGGTGGTGCTGCGCCGCTTTGGCTACAATGCCGATGAGCTGAGTTCCGACCTGACGCAGCAGGCACGGGAAAACGTGCTGGGCCAGCTTCGGGAAGGCAAACTCCGCTTTCTGGTGGCGACCGACGTAGCCGCCCGCGGCATTGACGTGCCAGAGCTGTCTCACGTTTTCCAGTATGAACTGTCGGACGATCTGGAAGCCTACATCCACCGCGCCGGCCGTACCGGACGGGCCGGGGCGACGGGTGAAGCGATTTCGCTGGTGGCGGGCATGGAGAAGGTCAATCTGCACCGCATTGGCAAGCAGTATGAGGTACCGTTTGCAGAACGGCCGTTGCCCACTGACGAAGACGTAGCCAAAATTGTGGGCGAGCGGCTGGTCAACCAGCTTGAGGGCCAACTGCGCCAGCGTGACAATTTGAAAGTCGAGCGGATGCAGCGCTTTCTACCTCTGGCCCGCGAACTGAGCGAAAGTGAGGAGGGACTCTCGCTGCTGGCCATGCTGCTCGACGACAGCTACCATCAATCCCTGCACGATCCGCCGGTCCAGCCCGACGTAACCAGCGTCAGCCGCGGTCGCGGCCGCAGTGACGGCGACCGGCGCGGACGTGGCAAAAGCAAGGGCCGCCGCCGACGCCGCTGATCCGTTATCGGTGATCGGTAATCCGTAACGGTAATCCGTCATCGGTTAATCGATTACCGACCACCGTATACCGATTACCGTGATTTCCGTTGTCATACCCGCCCAGAATGCGGCCAGCACCATTGCTGATTGTTTGACGGCCTTGCGGCGGCAGACCGTGGCCGCCGACAGCTATGAGATCATTGTGGTGGATGATGGCTCGACCGACGAAACGGCCGTATTAGCCACCAGCCACGGCGCAACCGTCATCCGCCACAGCCAGCGACGCGGGGCCGCTGCCGCCCGCAACAGCGGCATTCAGGCCGCCCAGGGCGCGATCATCTGCTTCACCGACGCCGACTGCCAGCCCGATCCCGACTGGATTGCCCAGATCAGCCAGCCCCTCTGCCAGCAGCCCGATATTATCGGCAGCAAGGGCATCTACGGCAGCCACCAGCGCCAACTGGTGGCCCGCTTTGTCCAGATCGAATACGAAGATAAATACGACCTGCTTTACGGCCAGGAGACGATAGACTTCATCGACACCTATTCTGCGGCTTACCGGCGCGACGTGCTGCTGGCCAACGATGGCTTCGACGAGAACGTGTTCTACGTGGAAGACCAGGAGCTGAGCTTTCGGCTGGCGGCGCGGGGTTACAAGATGGTCTTTCAGCCGGGGGCGCGGGTCTTTCATAAACACAGCGATACGTTGGTTAAATACGGCCGTAAAAAATACCAGATCGGCTATTGGAAAGCCCAGATTATTCGTCGCTTTCCCAACCGGGTCGTCAAAGATTCCCATACGCCGCAGGTGCTAAAGGTGCAAATGCTGCTGGTAGCGGCTCTGCTGGGCCTGCTGCCGGCCTGGCTGCTGGGACAACTGCTCTGGCCGCCCGGCGCGTTTCTGGCCGCTGGCCTGCTGCTGCTGACCCTGCTCCTCTTTTTGGCGACGACGCTCCCCTTTGTCAAAAAAGCGTGGCCCAAAGACCGGGCGGTAGCTCTGGCCTCGCCGCCGCTGCTGGCCGTGCGGGCGCTGACCCTCGGCCTGGGCTATGGCTGGGGCCTACTGCGCCCGGAACACAAGATCAGCGCCCGTCAGGAGAATACGATTGGCGGCGTCAACTACCTGGCCAAACGGGTGCTGGATATTGTGGGCAGCCTGCTGGGGCTGGCGCTGACGCTGCCCATTGCGCCCTTGATTGCCCTGGCCATTCGGCTGGACTCGGCGGGACCGGTTATATTTCGGCAAGAGCGGGTGGGGCAGGATGGACGGCCGTTTACCGTCTACAAATTCCGCTCGATGAAGGTTGGCGCTGAGAACGATCTGGAAAAACTGCTCAATCTGGAAGACCTGAGCCAGCCTGTTTTCAAGCTGCGGGATGACCCGCGCCTGACTCGCGTGGGCCGCTGGTTGCGCCGCTGGAGCCTGGATGAGCTGCCCCAGTTTTGGAACGTGCTGCGGGGCGAGATGAGCCTGATCGGGCCACGTCCCGAAGAGAGCTGGCTGGTGGCCCGTTACAGCGATTGGCATCGGCGCCGTTTGGCTGTTAAACCGGGCATCACCGGTCCCATGCAGATAAACGGCCGTGGCGATCTGCCGCTCGATGATCGCGTCCGCCTGGAGCTAGATTACATTGAAAACTACTCCCTCTGGCGCGATCTGGCTATTCTGGCTAAAACAATCCCCGCCGTCATCAAAGGCACCGGCGCCAGATAATCTTGATGATGAGTTTACCCCGCTCCCCCGTCTTAGTTGGGCTGACAACGGCCGTTCTCGCGCTGCTAATCTACGGCTTAACGCTGGCCCCCGATTTAACCTGGGCCAACCAGAGCGGCGACGGGCCGGAGCTAATTACGGCCGCCATGACCCTCGGTGTGCCCCATCCCCCCGGCTATCCTACCTACACCCTGCTGGGCTACCTGTTTGGGCAGTTGCCGCTGGGCACGGTTGCCTTTCGCTTCAACCTCTTTTCGGCGGTGGGTATGGCCGTAGCGGCGGGGTTTGTAGCGGCTATTGTGACGGAAGACGGAAGACCAATGACGGAAGAGGCTCCTCCGTCTTCGGTCCTCCGTCTTCCGTCAGTTTCAATCGCCGTCGGCCTCAGCTTTGCCCTGGCCCCGCTGGTGTGGAGCCAGGCGACGGTGGCCGAAGTCTACGGCCTGTATATGGCCTTGCTGGCGGCGATGCTGTGGGCCGTGTGGCGGCCTGTGCCGAATGCCTGGTTGTGTGGCGGCCTGTTGGGGCTGGCGGTAACGGCCCACCTGACGGCCTTATTCTGGCTGCCGTTGGTGGCGCTTAAGCTGCGGCCGAACCAATGGCTGCCGCTGGCGGGCGGCCTGGCGCTGGGGCTGACTCCCTTTTTGGCGCTGCCCTGGCTGGCGCAGAGCGATGGCCCGCTGGTGTGGGGCCGGCCGGAAACGCTAGACGGCTGGTGGTGGCTGGTGACGGCCCGTATCTATCATCCCAATTTACTGGCGCACGGCTGGGCTTACAGCGCTCAGCAGGCGTGGCAGTTGTTGGGGCTGCTGGTGGTCCAGTTTACGCCGCTGGGGCTGCTGCTGGTGGGGTATGGGGTTGGACAGGGCATAAATAACCTGGCTTCTGGGGAATCCTCATGGTTTAGTCGTGTTTCGTATTGCGTATTGCGTATTGCGTATTGCGTGACCAATGAAAGTAACGCAACACGCTCGGTTGACTCCCCGAAATCCACAAGACCTGAAAGTCTGACCGGCTGGCTGCTGCTGATGGCAACGGCCGTTGCCCACTTTATCTACGCCGCCATTTACCACGTACCCGACTACCAGGTCTTTCTGCTGCCCGCGCTGCTGCCGCTGGCGCTGCTGCTCTACCCGGCTCTGCGCGATCTGGCGCGGCGCGGTCCCGTCTGGCTGCCGCTGCTCTTGCCTTTGGCCCTGCTTTTGCTACACTTCTCCCCACAGAACTTGCGCCAGGAGCGTCAGGTGCGGCCGGCCGCAGTAGCCCTGTTAGAAGCCGTGCCGCCAGACGCCATTGTGCTGACGCCGGGGGACCAGACCATTTCGACCCTCTGGTATTTTCAGGCGGTAGAAGGTCAGCGCCCGGACCTGGTGCTGGTGGACCATAACCTGTTTGGCTTCGACTGGTACCGGGCACGTTTGGGAGAGCAGTTCCCTTTTTTGGCTGCGTTGGACCAGGGTGATCCGGCCGTTTTTGTTACGGCTAACCAGGGCGAACGGCCGTTTTGCCACGCCCGTTTTGACGAGCAGATTAAGCCAATTGTGCAATGTGAGGAGTAAGACCTGTCAGGTTTGAACAGTATGGACGAAACAAAACCCAAAATCACCACCGCCCAAATGACCCGCTTTGCCCTCCTGTTAGGGCTGGCGACGCTGCTGCTTTGGCTGGGGCTAAAAGGCTGCCGCATCGCCCAGGCCGCCAGCAGTCTGCAAGCCCATCAAGCCAACGTGGAAATGCTGCTGGCCGACGGCCTGACCGGCATCGACCCGGACGCAGCCGAAGCACTGGTGCTGGGTATACGGCGGGATGTGGTGGTGTTGCAGCGGGAAACGGCCGTATTCATGTCCCTGGCTCCCTATTTTGGCTGGCTGCCCCGTGTGGGGCCGCTGGTGGAGGCCAGCCCCCAGTTGATAGAAATGGCTGATTGGGGTACGCGAACGGCCGTTTTTGTCCACCAGGGTCTACATCCTGCGCTGGATCAGTTTAAAGATAGCGGCAATCCGGCACCAGCGCTGGTGGCTCAACTGGCCGAGGCCCAGCCAGAGTTGGCCCAGGCTGAACTGGCTCTGGGCCGGGCAATTGCGGCGCGGCAATCGCTGCCCCGCGAAGAAGAACTGCCCTGGCGGGTGCGCACCCTGCTGGGCCAGGCCGACGAATGGCTACTGCCGGGGCAGCGCGGACTGGCCCTGGCCCAGGCGCTCCCGGCCATCATGGGCCACGATCAGCCGCGACGCTACCTGCTGTTGGCCCAGAATGAGGATGAAATTCGGGCGACGGGCGGGTTTTTATCTGGTGCGGGTGTCCTGGTGCTGGATCAGGGTCAGATCGTGTCGATTGATTTTCAAGACGCCAGCCGCGTTGATGCCTGGGCCGACACCGGTTTTTCGCTGGTAAAGCCTTATGACTTTGCGCCACAGCCTTATCAAGATTTTATGGGTATTCAACCCTATCTGTTCCGTGACGCCAATTTCTGGCCCGACTTTCCCACGTCGGCTGAAGAAGCACTGAGGCTCTATGCGTATGGCCAGGATGATCCCACACCGTTTGCTGGCGTCATTGCTATCGACCAATTCTTCTTACAATTGCTGGTTGCGGCTACAGGCCCTCTGGAACTGGAGGATGGTCAAACGATTACCAGCCGCAACCTGCTCACAGCCATGCGGGAAGCCTGGAATGAGCGTGAGGAAGGGGCAGCGACGGGCGTCTGGATCCAACAGCGCAAAGATTTTCTGGACGTGTTTGCCCAGGCGCTGCGTCATAAGCTAGAGGAAGAGGTTGGGGACATTGACCTCTTGTTGCTGATACAAAACCTGGACCGCGCAGCAGAGGGAAAGCACCTGCAAATCTACCTGCGTGATATGCCTGAAGCAGCAGCTATAGTGGATAAATTGGGCTGGAACGGCCGTTTACGTGGTCAACCATACCAGGATAGCCTGATGATTGTGGAATCTAATTTCGGCTACAATAAAGTCAACAGCCTGATTGAGCGTAGCTACACTTATGACGTCGATCTGGCCCAAATGGAAGCAACGGTCACCGTGGCCTACACCCATCTGGGTACGCCAACGGGGGCAGCGTGTGATCAGCGCGTCAACTACCATATGGAAATTCGTTACGAGGAGTTAGTTGACCGCTGCTACTGGAACTTCTTACGTATTTACACACCTGCCGGTAGTACGCTGTTGGAGGCCAGCCGCCACCCGGCCCCGGCGTCGGCGTTCATCAACGAACGGGCCTGGTCGGGTGAGGCCTATTTGCTGGATGATCCCAGCGGCCTGGCAACGTTTGCAAACTTCTTGCTATTAGCGCAAGGTGAAACGGCCGTTGTTCATACCCGCTACCAACTGCCGGCAACCGTCGTGCAGGAAGTAGATGGCACACAAGTTTATCGGCTCACCTTGTACAAGCAGGCCGGTTTGCCCCCGCAGCCGTTGACCGTCACCATTACCCTGCCGTCTGGCCGCACCCTGCTAGAAGCACAGCCTGCCCCCGCCAGGGTGAATAGCGGGATAATAACATTTGACATGATGCTGGATACTGATTTACAGTTTATGGTCAGTTACCGCTAACTAAATCGCGATTACCAGGCACACTGGCAAGTTTCGACGGGAGGAATCGTCGCATGACCTCAACTACCACTTTTTGCGTTCGCTACATAACTCGATTGGGTTTGTTATTAGCCCTGCTGCTGTTGTTCTTGCGGCCCAATGGCCCCGGCCTGGCCCAATCTTTTCCCACGTTTACACCGACGCCCGGCCCGGCGACCAATACACCGGTGCCGCCGCCAGCAACCAATACGCCGTCCCAACCACCGCCCCCGCCACCGGCTACAGCGACGCCGGCGTCTCAGCCGCCGACCAATACGCCCGTGCCCCAAACGCCCGCCAACACGGCTACACCGACTACAACGGCCGTGGCCACGGCTCTGCCCACCCAGACGACAGCGCCCGGCACAACGCCGCCCCCCGCTTCACCGACCACCACGCCAATCGCTACTGATGAGGCAACCACGCCAGCCGTCACGCCCACATCTGCCACTTCGGACGCTGCTGGGGGACCGGGAACAGCCCCTACAACTACGATGGAACCGGCTGCCGCTCAACCTGGCCTGACCCAAACCCCGGCGACAGCAGCGGCTGATCCCGTTGGTGATATTGAGCCAACGCCCGCCCCGCTGGCTACTGATCCCCCGCTGGCCAGCAGTGATTGGCTGCCCATCGCTGGTATTATCCTGATATTGCTCGGTGGCCTGACGGCCGTATTGCTACGACGTAACAGTGGCTAGACCGGCATGGCGTCATCATCAGTCAGCCCACGGGCCACTAACAAGAGGCTGACCCGCTTGTTTGCGGTACTAATAACCCATGCTGGCGGTTTGACTACCCTATTTTCTAAAGGTATAATGCCCAGCGAAATTCTGGCCTTAAAATAGGTCTATTCTAACAAGTAAAGTAATAAACGACTATGGCCCTCAAAGGGAACCTGCGCGATTTTTCTACAACCCAGCTACTCAATCTGATTAACCTTGCCCGCAAAACAGGCACGTTGACCATCCAGGGCGACGAGGTTGCCCGCATGGCTTTTCGTGAAGGCAAGCTGATCTATGCCCAAATGGGCAGCAACAGCAATCACCTGGCCCAAATGTTGCACCATGCCGGTAAACTGTCGCAAGAACAGGCCAAGATTATTCAAACACGCGCCAAAGGCACCAATAACAAGCAGCTTGGTCACCTGCTTATTCAAGCAGGCTACGTGACCAATAGCGATGTTATTCAAAGCGTGCGCCAGTACATTCTGGACGTCGTTTACAAGCTGTTCACGTGGGGTGATGGCCTGTTCCGTTTTGAAGCTAACGAACTGCCGACGCCCGAACATATAACGATACCCATTGATCTGGAAAGCGTGATCATGGAGGGTAGTCGTCGTCTCAAAGAATGGGAAATCTTACAGGACGAACTGCCTGACCTGAATGTCTCGCTTCGTTTTGCCGACCAGCCTGACGCACGCCTACGCAACATCAATCTCACTGTTGAAGAGTGGCGCGTTATCTCTTTTGTCAATCCACGTAATTCGATACGTCAGATTGCCCGCGCCAACAACTTAAGCGATTTTGAGATTAGAAGAATTGTTTACGGCATGTTACAGGCAGGCCTGGTCGAATTTGTCGACCAACCCAAGCCCACACCAGCGCCGCAGAAAGAGACGACGGCCGAGAAGCCAGCGCGTGCTTCCAAAAAGAGTACAGAAGAGCAATCGCCAGCGCAAAAACGCTCCGTTGTTATCCGCCTGATAGAACGCATTCGTGGTCTATAGGGATACAAAGTTGACTGAGTATCCGGGCCAAACTCCAAGCTGAAGGTACAAGCCCATGCAAGCTGTCAAAATGGTCATTACTGGCCCCTTTTCTGCGGGTAAAACGGTATTTATTGGCGCCGTTAGCGAGATCGATGTCGTGTCTACCGAACGCAGAATCTCAAGCATTGCCGAACAGGTCAAAGAGACGACAACGGTAGCCATGGATTTCGGCCGTATTACGGTGGATAATGACCTGGTGCTGTACTTGTTTGGCACACCAGGCCAGCGGCGTTTCGATTTCATGTGGGACATTTTGTCTCAGGGCATGTTGGGCTTCGTGGTCATGGTCGATAGCACCAAGCCCGAAACCTTTCGCGAAGCCAAACGTATCCTGGAAACGTTCGAAAGCTATGCTTCAACACCCTACGTCGTTGCGGCCAACAAACAAGACCTTAACGATGCCTGGGAACCGGAAGATATCCGCATCATTTTGCGCCTTAAGCCAGATGTCAAAGTCTTGCCCTGCGTTGCGTCTGATAAAGAAAGCGTCAAACAGGTACTATTAGAGTTGCTTTACTCCATTTTGGAAGAAATCGATCAAGGTAGCACCGGTTAGGCCCAGATAGGCGAGCATCTTAATCTAAACACTCCTTTAACGCCCTGTTTACATCTCCTTTACACGCTTTTCATGGCTAACAAAAAAGGTTGATGTTACCATCGCCCACACTGCATGTTGATAGACACGGTCTGTTATGCAGCGAAGGCTTTGAGGTCAGCGTGAGTTCTATTGTTACAGAGCAGGGCATCCTTCACTATGAATCAATTGGCCGGGGATCACCGGTCATTTTACTTCATGGCTGGATTAACTCATGGGACGTCTGGCGTGACTCAATGATTGCCCTCGGCTACGAAGGCAATCATCGTGTTTATGCCCTTGACTTTTGGGGTTTTGGGGATTCGGCCAAAGGTATTACCAACCCTTCTGACACATTTCAAATTGTAAGCTATGTTGAGATGGTCCATCAGTTCATGACGTCTCTTGGCATACAAGAAGCCCCAATCTTTGGCCACTCAATGGGTGGTACAGTTGCCTTACAGATGGCCCTTAGCTATCCTGAACGTGTAACTAAGGTAGCCGTTGTTGGTTCACCTATCATTGGTTCCTCCCTTAATCTGTTCTTACAACTTGCTGGTTATGGTATGATCGCCAAACTGGTCTGGCGTTACCCCTTCATGTTAAACATGGTCATGCGTATCTTGCTGGCGGGCGATTCGCAGAAAGTGCGCCAGATGATATCACGAGACGTGCAGCGGACGACGCTTGAATCCTTCTTTCGCAGTATCGGCGATTTGCGCCAGACAGATTTGCGTGATCGGTTGCCAACCTTGAAGCAACCGACGTTAGGCATTTATGGCGTTAATGACAATATTGTTTCCCCACGAAATGCCGGGTTGCTCAAAGATGGTATTCAAACCTCCCAGGTGGCTATGATGAAAAAGTCCCGCCATTTTCCCATGAGCGATGAACCGGAGGCGTTTGTCAACACCCTTTCTTATTTCCTGGATAAGGCATAAGAGCGGTTTGTTGCCGGTCATTTGCACACATTAAGGTTCCTCTATGCGCCGAGTTATTCTAAATGATACGAACCATATCAGCCCGTTTAACGAACCGGCGCGCGACCTACGGGTACAGAACAAGCCGCTCTGGTTGTGGCAGCGCGATCTGTTAGCTCCCTACGTTCTGGAAGAGCGCGAATATCTAAATTGGCGTGTAGCTCACACGGTTGAAAAAGAGCCAATTGAATCCCTGGTACATCGCGATAATCTCTTTTTCAATGAAGCGCTCATTGCGGAGTTTGTGACGCGGGCCAGGCAGGGTAAGCAGCCGGTGCGTCTGGCCTTTCGCGCTGACGATCCGGCTGTAGTTGCCCATGTACGGCCGTTATCCTTCTCTCTGCTAGTAAAAGAAGATTTGCTACTGGCTGATATGTGGTATTTGCCGGAGGGTGTGGCGCAGAGCGTCGTGGCCAGGCCGCTGGTGGTTGACATGGAGGCTCGTGAGCGCGGCTTCTACCACATTCCGCCCTACATGGCCACCGAATTTGGCGATCTGGTTTATCAACTGCCCCGCAAGGCGTTTGTGCTTATTGAAAACTGGGTGCATTTGTTTGTGGCTGACATCTTATTTGGGGTATTTGCTCGTGGGGTCAACACTGAGGATCGGGCTGCAACCGACTGGCGCTATAAGCTGAAAATTCTGTACCGCGCCCTACTGGAACAAAAGCATTTGTTATCCAATTCAGAACTGGTGCGGGTAGGCAGGAATGTCAGTATTGACCCTACGGCCGTTATTCATGGCATGACGACAATTGGGGACAACGTAACCATTGGGCCGGGTGCCGTGATTGATAACTGCATTATTGGCAACAACGTCAACGTGTCACAAGGTTGCCAACTGATGCTGAGCGTGGTCAGCGATGGTTGTTTTTTGCCCTTTCGGGCGTCGCTTTTCATGACCACGCTGATGGAAAACACGATGGTGGCCCAGAATAGCTGCCTGCAATTGTGTGTGGTTGGGCGCGATTCATTTATTGGCGCGGGCACAACGTTTACCGATTTTAATCTGTTGGGTGGACCGCTACGGGCTGTTGTCAACGGTCAGGAAAGCAAACTGGCGGAAACGAATCAGTTGGTGCTGGGTGGTTGTGTTGGCCATCACTGCCGCTTGAGTTCGGGCTTGATTATCTACCCGGCCCGTACCATTGAATCAGACGTGGTGGTGTTGTCTTCACCGGAACGCCAGCACATTACGAAAAATGTCTACTATGAAGACAGTGATCATCATCAGCATAGCGACCGTTATACCTATCCCCGATTGTATCCACGACAGCAAAACCAGTCGTAAGTGAGACACAAGTCGGACTTATTAGCTATCCCCAACGGTCCATTGGATACAGGATAAGATTGTCACAAATTCTGACAATTGATAAAATCGCAGGTAAGCATGGTTTCAAGTTTGGTGGCCTTCATTGCGTTGAGCAATGTGATTGCCGTCACGATGGCCAGCGTAGAGACGCATTGTCAGACCCGTCATCCTGCCAGTGCTTTTCAACCATTGTATAAAACCATAACAACTATTCTAAACCAAGTTGTACGTAGCCAGCCGAGGTAGAAGCTTATGAGCAACGGCCGAATTTTGGTAGTAGAGGACGATTTTGATATTTCCAACATGCTGCGCATCTTTTTTACCGGTCAAGGGTACCAGGTAGAAGTAGCAGCCCGGGGCGATGAGGCGTTGGAACAATGCCGGCACAAACTGCCAGACCTTATCGTGCTGGACATTATGCTGCCCGACATGAACGGGTACGACGTCTGCACCCAACTGAGAACGACGACCCGCACCAGTCACATTCCCATTATCTTTCTAACCCAGAAAGACGACCGAAGTGACCGCATTGCCGGGTTAGAGCGAGGTGCCGACGACTATATTACCAAGCCTTTCGATATCGAAGAGCTAAAATTACGCGTGCGTAATGCCATTCGTTACCATCTAAGCAAAAATCAGACCAATCCCGTGACCGGTTTGCCTAGTGGTCGGCTTATCGAAGACCAACTGCGCGAGCTAATGCGTAGTGACGGTTGGGGGCTTATCCAGATTGGCATCGATCATTTCGACAAGTTTACCGATGCTTACGGCTTCGTCGCCGGGGACGAGGTGTTACGCTATGCCACCATGATGCTCAATGAAGTGGTTGACCAGTATGGCACCCTGGACGACTTTATTGGCCACGCCAGCAATGAATCCTTTGTTGTGGTGACCAGGAGTGAAGATTTATCTGACCTTGTCAAGGAACTGCGTCAACGCTTTGATGAAGGCGTGCAGTCCCATTACAATTTTATGGACCGTGAACAGGGTCAGGTGACTCTACCAGATGGTTCTACTGGACCATTGATGTGTTTATCTATGGGCGTCGTTTCCGATAAGACGCATCGGTTTACGGATATACGTGAAATTACTGAGACTGCTGCGGAAATGCGTCGCCATGATCAGTCGCAACGCGGCAGCTAGTTGCTTGTTACGCCGCGGCGCAGGAGAAGATGGGTAAAACTGATGGCAAACATCCTTATTGCTGAAGACGACCAGGATATCCGTGAGCTAATTGTCTTAACGCTGCAATTCAACGGTTTTGATGTTGAGGCAGTGGAAGACGGGGTTGCTGCTTTGGAAAAGGCTATTAACACACCCTTTGACCTGATTCTACTGGACGTACGAATGCCGCGCATGACTGGTTATGATGCCTGCCGACGCCTTAAAGAAATGGAGCATACTCGTGATATACCCATTGTTTTTATATCGGCAAAAGGCCAGGAAGCGGAAGTGCAGACTGGTATGGAGGCCGGGGCCGCAGCCTATATTTTGAAGCCGTTTGCCCCGGACGATTTAATAGACACTATCAACGACCTATTAGCCCGTCGTGCTTAGAAACTTACGCAAGGTTTGCCGATTGCCACTAACTGACCACTGAAATGTCCATTACAACCATAGGCAACCATCTTATACATTACGAAGTTGTAGGACGCGGACAGCCGATCATTTTTATTCATGGCTGGTTGGGTTCGTGGCGCTATTGGTGGCCTTCGATGCAAGACATGTCGCTCCACCATCGCTCGTTCGCGCTCGATTTATGGGGATTCGGCGATTCAAGTAAGTCTCCGGAACTGTACTCATTATCCCATTATACGGAAATGCTGGATCAATTTATGGAGAGATTGGGCGTCTCCACACCGGTGACGTTGGTTGGTCACGCTCTGGGCGCGGTGGTTGGGCTACTTTATACCTTGCAGAAGCCTCAATCGGTTGCCAAGCTGGTTACTGTCTCGTTGCCTATTCACCACGGTAGCTTGAACGAGCGACTGCTGAAAGATGATCCTGATACGATAATCAATCGGGTAATCGGCCGTAACAACAGCTTTATGGAAATAGATAGCGAATTGCGTAAGACAGATCCATTGGCGATGAATCAACTGGCACAAGAAGTCAGTCAGCGTAACTTTGCCGATAATCTGATTCGCGCTGAACGGCCGCTTTTGATGATATTTGGTGAACAAGACCCGCTGATTCAGCCACCTGCCGGTGATTATGATCATCTGCAAGAAAACGGCCGTAATCGCTTTTACGTTGGGCTTGAGAACTGCAACCATTTCCCCATGCTGCAAGAGACGGCTAAATTTAACCGGCTGCTGCTCGATTTTTCTCTGGCCGGTGATGACCTGACCAGGCTAGAACCAAAAGAATATTGGTACCGGCGCACGCGCTAGGCAAAGGCAAAAGTTAGAAGGCAGACGGATGAAGTGGGTATGGCTGGTTTCTTTTTGGCTTTTGCTGAGCCTGGTGCTGGGGCTTTTGGCGTGTAGTCAACCCGCAGCCGACCTGACGCCCACCGCAGTCGCTGAACTGATTACGCCAACGGCCGAACCAACTGTCCCACCAACTGCCACAGCTACTGCTACGTTGACAGCGACGCCAACGGCCGTTCCGCCGACCGTTACCCCAACCAACACCCCCACACCCCGGCCCACGGCCACAGCCGAACCGGCAACGGCCGTTGTCTCCCCAGTGGCCACTATCCCTGGTCAAATCGGCCCCATTTTCCCCGATAACATCAACCCGCTTACCGGCTTGCCCATCCGCGACGCCATGCGCCAGCAACGGCCGTTAGCCATCAAAGTCTCCAACGCCCCAGCCATCGTGCGCCCGCAGAACGGTCTCAACAGCGCCGACCTCCTCTTTGAGCATCTGTCTGAAGGAGGATTGACCCGGTTTACGGCCGTTTACTACAGCCAACTCCCTGAACGAGTCGGTTCGATACGCAGCGGCCGTTTCATCGACCTGGAAATCCCCCGCATGTACGATGCCGCCTTCGCTTATTCCGGCGCGGTTGGCCCGCTGCGCCTCATGTTCCGCGACAGCGACTTTTTCGACCGCATCGTTTCGCCCGACTTTGGCCACGGCGGCTTCTTCCGCATACCCAACCCCGACCGCGCCTTTGAGCATACCCTGTTCACCAATCCGGCCGACCTGCGCTTCATCCTCGATCAGCGCGGCGAGAACAGGCCGCCCCAGATGCAGAATGGCATGGTGTTCCACCCGGATCCGCCGCCAGATGGCAGCCCGGCCCGCCGCCTGGAGATAGCTTATCATGGGACCAACGTGTATTGGTGGTATGACAACGGCCGTTATCTACGTTGGACCAACGGCGAACGCCACACGGACGCCAACACTGGCGAGCAACTCAGTTTCAAGAATATCGCCGTCGTTGCCGCCCACCATCAAGTGACGGACATTTTGGAGAGTCCGGGTAGTTTTTCTATTCAGATTCAGATTTGGGGTGAAGGCCCGGTTTCCCTGTTCCGTGACGGCCAACGTTACGACGGCCGTTGGCGGCGCTACGATCCCGATGAGATGCTCACTTTTTATGACCTTGATGGCCACCCGCTGCCTCTGGCACCGGGCAACAGTGTGATCCAATTGGTTCCTCTCGGCTTCGACCGCTTGTTCGTGGAACCGTGACCGAAAAAAACAACGGACAAAATGAATCATCAATACATCAAAACCAATGACATTAGCTTGCATGTAGTGCAGGCCGGCCCGGTGGACGGGCCATTAGTAATTTTGCTGCACGGCTTCCCGGAGTTCTGGTACGGCTGGCGACAGCAAATTGCGGCATTGACCGAGGCGGGTTATCGCGTCTGGGTTCCTGACCAGCGGGGCTACAATTTGAGTGACAAGCCGGCTGGTCTGGAGAACTACACGCTGGACCTGCTGGCTAAGGATGTGGTGGGTTTGATTGAGCCGGCGGGGGAAGAAACGGCCGTTGTCGTGGGTCATGATTGGGGGGCAAACGTTGCCTGGTGGCTGGCCGCCAAACACCCCGAACGGCTCTCCAAAATGGTGGCGCTGAACGTCCCCCATTGGGCGGTGATGGCCCGCCAACTGCGCCAAAACAAAGCGCAGCGGCGCAAAAGCTGGTACATCTTCTTCTTCCAACTGCCCTGGCTGCCGGAAGCCCTGTTGCGGCGCAACAACTGGGCCTTAGCGGCGCGGGCGCTGCAAGAGAGCAGCCGGCCCGGCACCTTTTCAGCCGCAGATTTGGAGAAGTACCGCCAGGCCTGGTCGCAGTCGGGGGCTATGACCGGCATGATCAACTGGTATCGGGCCGTCATACGCCGGCAGCCTACCCAAAGACCCGACTCGCGCATCCGTGTACCTACGCTGCTGATCTGGGGGGCGCAAGACAGATTTCTGGGTCAGGAGCTGGCGCAGCCGAGTGTGGATTTGTGTGAAAACGGCCGTTTGGCCCTCGTCCCCGAAGCCAGCCATTGGGTGCAGCATGAAGAGCCAGAGCAAGTCAACCAGTTGCTGCTCGATTTCTTGAAAAGCTAAGAATCTGTTCTATCCGTTTCATCCGTGGCTAAAACAATGCTACGATCCCCGATACGTATACGTACTCGACAACCCCGTCGCCAGGACCGCCCCCAGGCCGGCCGTGGCTACTTCTTCGGCCAGTGGTGCGCCCCGATTGCGCCGATTGTCGGTGGGAATGTCATCCAGTTTGAGGCGGAAGCGACGGCCGTCATTCAGCGCCAGGTCTACGTAATTATCATCCCCACGCACGACGGTAGCCGTACTGACCCGGCCCGTCACCTTGTTGATGGCCAATGACTGTACCCCCTTACCGGCCCGACCCTGCACCGGCCAGTCGGCCAGCGGCACCCGCTTGACAAACCCTGTTTCACTGACCACAATGACAAATCCGGCCACGCCGGGATCAAAGACCGCGCCGCTGAGCAGTTCGTCCCCTTTCACCAGCTTGATGGCTGCCACGCCCGTGGCCGTGGCCGAAGCCTGCGGGTTGACCGTGCTGGCCTGGAAACGAATCCCCTGCCCCTGCCGCGTAAAGAGCATCACCTCAGCCGCGCCTTTATCCAGCCCGGCCGCCAGGACGGTGTCTCCTTTGGCCAGGCCTATCAGCCGCGCCCAACTGCCCACGGAGCGGGGCAAATCAGCCTGATGCACTCGCTTCACTTTGCCACCCCGCGTCAGCAGAACGATGTGGTAATTTTCGGCATTGGCGGGCAGGATGCCGCCACCAACTAACCGTTTGCCTTTAGCCACACCATTCTCTAGCTGGATAGTGGGCGCATGCCAGCATTCGCCGTCCTCGGCCACCAGCAGCACCCGGTCTTCGGGATCGGCGTACCAACGGCCGATTATCGTCGGCGTGCGGCGCGAGGTAAGGCCCAACATGCCCCGGTCGGCGTAGCCCTGGCAGTCACGCCGTTCGGCGTCGTCGCTGAGGATGGTCACAATTTGTGGCTCGGCCAGGTCGGTAGCGGTAACGACGGTGCCAGCCTGCTCTTCGTTGTCCAGAATGCGGGTGCGGCGGGGGGTAAAGAAGCGGGTTTTGATAGCGGCCGTTTCCTCAACCACCACGTCCAACCGCGCCTTTTCCGACTCAATCAGGCGAGTCAACTCCTTGATCCGCTTGCTCAACTCCTTCTTCTCGTCGCGCAGCTTCTTGACTTCCAGCGAGGCCAGGTTGCCCAGGGGCATGGCCACAATGGCCGCCGCCTGCCGTTCGCTCAGCTTAAACGCCTTCTGCAAATTGGCCCGCGCCGTCTCCCGCGAGCGGGATTTTTTGATGGTGGCAATGACCTCGTCAATAGCGTCCAGAGCCAGCAGCAGGCCATCCACAATGTGCAGCCGCTCTTGCAGCTTTTTGCGCTCGTGGCGACTGCGCCGTTCAATGACCACCAGCCGGTGCTGAATAAACTCGACCAGCATCTGGCGCAGCGACAACTGCTGCGGGGCCACGCCGTTTTCCACCGGGACCAGAGCCAGCATGTTGGCCCCGAACGTTTCGCGTAGTTGGGTGTAGGTCAGCAGCCCGTCCAGGATTTTGGCCGGATCGTGGCCGCGCGTCGTTTCGATGACCAGCCGCATCCCGGTATGGTCTGACTCGTCGCGAACGTCGGTAATGCCTTCCAGCCGCCCTTCGCGCACCAGCGTGCCAATGCGCTCCATGACGGTGCTTTTTTGCACCATGTAAGGCAGTTCGGAGACGACGATCAGGTGGCGGCCACCCCCCTGCGGTTCGATGTCAATCCAGGCCTGCATGATCAGCTTGCCGTAGCCCGTCTCGTACATCTCGCGGATGGTATCGTCCAGCCCATCCCCATTGGCCCGGTAGCGGAAGGCCAGACCACCGGTGGGGAAGTCGGGGCCGGGAATGATGGCCATCAATTCCGCAACGGTGATGGCTTCGCGCCGTGCCCATTTTTGGGCTACCAGGGTCAGCGCGTCACACAGTTCGCCCAGGTTGTGGGGCGGCACGTTGGTAGACATGGCCACGGCAATGCCCGACGAACCGTTGAGCAGCAAATTGGGCAGGACGCTGGGCAAAACGGCCGGTTCTTGCAGGCTGTCGTCAAAATTGGGCTGCCAGGCGACGGTGTCGGCTTTGATGTCTTGCAGCATCAATTCGGCCGCGGCCGTCAGGCGAGCTTCAGTGTAGCGCATGGCGGCGGCGTTGTCGCCATCAATGGAGCCGAAGTTGCCCTGCCCATCCACCAGCGGCAGCCGCATGGAGAAATCCTGGGCCATACGCACCATGGCGTCGTAGACAGAGGTGTCGCCGTGCGGATGGTATTTGCCCAGCACTTCGCCCACCACGCGGGCCGACTTTTTGTGGGGCCTGTTGTGGGTCAGGCCCAAATCCTCGCCCATGGCGTAGAGGATGCGCCGGTGGACCGGTTTTAGCCCGTCACGCACGTCCGGCAGGGCACGGTCAAGAATCGTTTCGATAGCATAAGCGCGAATGCTGCGCTCGAGGTCTTTGGCGAAAGATACTGATTTCATAAGAATTACGAATTACGAAGGATTCCTCACTGACTAACGACTAACGACTAAAGACTAACGACTACTCCTCCAGCCACGTCTCCATGATCCACTCTTTGCGGGCGCTGGTGTTGCTGCCCATGAGCATGTTGACCATCTGGCTGGCGCTGTGGACGTCTTCGATAGTGACGGGGATGAGGCGCTCGCTGCCGGGGCTGAGGGTGGTCTGCCGCAGTTGGTCGGGGTTCATTTCGCCCAGCCCTTTGTAGCGTTGCACGCCGGCCCCTTTGCCCAGCTTTTTGAGGGCGGCCAGCCGCTCTTTTTCGCTGTAAGCGTAGATTTCTTTTTTGCCGTTGTAGACGCGGTAGAGGGGGGCTTCGGCCACGTAGAGATGGCCTTCGCTGATGAGCGGCCGCATGTAGCGCCAGATGAAGGTGTACCAGAGGGCGCGGATGTGGTAGCCGTCTACGTCGGCGTCGCAGAAAATGGCAATACGGCCGTATCTGCGATCCTCCAGCTTAAAATCCGGCCCCACGCCGGCCCCCAGCGCGGCCACAAAGGCTTTGATCTCCTTGTTGCCCAGCACACGCAAAATTTTCGACTTCTCGGCGTTGATCACCTTGCCCCGGCTGGCCAGAATGGCGTGATAGCGCCGGTCGCGGGCCAGCTTGCAGCTACCGCCGGCCGAATCCCCCTCCACCAGGAACAAAATGCGCTGCTCCATGGGGGTGTCGCGGGCCGTGTCGGCCAGCTTGGCCAGCAGTCCCGTATCGTCGGGCGCGTCTAGCACCGAGCGGCGAATGACCAACTGCCGCGCCTTTTTGGCCGCCTCCCGGCCGCGCGCGGCCGCTTCGGCCTGGCGGGCAATGGCGTTGACGAAGGATTTTTTCTTGCTCAGGATTTTGACCAGTTCGTTGTAGGTCACAGAGGTAGTCACGCCCCGCGCTTCGGCCGTGGTCAGCGACTCTTTGGTCTGGCTGCTGAACTGGGGGGTTTTGTTCATCGTCAGCTTGACAACGGCCGATAAGCCCAGCAGCAGATCATCGCCCCGAATGGCCGTCTTGGTGCTGGACAGCTTGTTGACCGCTTTGGTCAGCCCGGCCTGGAAGCCGGAGACGTGGCTGCCGCCCAGCGGGGTGGGGATGCCGTTGACGAAGGAGTAAATCTGGGTATCGTCCCCATCTTTGGTGTACTGCATGGCCACTTCCACCAGAATTTCGTCGTTGTCGTCGGCCCGGCCGCTGAAAATGATGGCTTCATGTACCGGCTCGAAGCCTTCGTTGAGGTAGTCGATGTAATCGAGCAGGCCGCGTTCGGCGTAGAGCAGCTCGTGCTTGGGCAGTTTGCCGCGCAAGTCGCTCAGCTCCACGCGCAGTCCGGGATTGAGAAAAACGAACTGGCGAAAGGCAAGGCGGATGTGGTCGAAGTCCCAGGGTACGATGCCATTCCACTCCATGTCGGGGTCAAACCAGGGGCGGTGGGGCAGGAAGTGAGTCTCGGTGCCGCTGGTCAGGTTGGGGTCGGGCTTAACGGGTAACGAGCTACGGCCGTTTTTCACCGCCGTGATCATCCCATCCTTGCCATAGGTAATCTTCGTCTGCGGCCCAATCTCACCCACGACGCGCCCGTCGGCCGGGTTGATGATCTCCACCCCCTTGGGGAACTCGCCCCCCTTGACAAACTTCTGGCGGAAGATCAGACCGCCGCGCCGCACCGTGACCGTCATCCACTGGCTCATGGCGTTGGCCGCCTTGGCCCCCACGCCGTGCAGACCGCCGCTGGAGGCGTAGGCGCTGCCGCCGGAAAATTTGCCGCCGGCGTGCAAAATAGTGAGCGATTTGGTCAACGCGCTCATTTTGATAGGGGGATCGCCGTTGCCGCCCGGCTCATCGACCCACTCTACGGGGATGCCGCGGCCGTCGTCCCAAACGGTGGCCGAGCCGTCTTCGTGCAGGGTGACGCGGATGAGCGTGCCGTAGCCGTTCATCACCTCGTCGGCGCTGTTATGGAACAGCTCCTTGAGCAGGTGGTGCAGGCCATAGCTGCTGTTGTTGCCGATGTACATGCCGGGCAGTTGACGCACCTTGTCCAGCCCGACCAGATGTTTGATGTCCTGGGCGCTGTAGGTGGCCCCGGTTGCTGTCTTTGCCATGTCCGTTCCTCTATTCAAGTGGCGATTTGGAAAATCGCCCTACAGAATAGCACAAGCGTTCTATTTTACTAACCAATTATAGCGTATCTACAACTTTAATTCAATATGTTGTAACACGCCAACAAAACTTAGAATTTGGTGTTATCTGGTGTGCATTTTACCTGTTATCAGGATGCTGGTATAATCTGGCCTCGTCAGCTACAGTGAGGTGCAAACAGTGGCCGGCTGGTTCTCGAGATAGCAGAGTCGGCCGTTAGTGCCTGGTAGTTACGCATAAATCAATTCGCCCATAGTAGTTCATCAAATATGGTTCACCGGGGTTACTTGTATGAAAAATCACTCTACACGTACGACGTTTGCTATGCGTTTGATTTTGCTGGTAGCGAGCATTCTGGTTTTATCCGTTAGCATTTCCCTCTATGTGTTAACCGAACAGACCGACCGTTATTTTGCCTGGACCATTGGCCTGCCGCTAACGGCCGCTTTTCTGGGTTCGGGCTACGGGGCTAGTTTTCTGCTGGAATATCTCTCGTCGCAGGAGCGTACGTGGGCGCGGGCCAGGCTGGCCGTACCGGCTGTGCTGTTGTTCACCACCCTGACCCTCATTGCCACCTTACTCCACCTGGAGCCGTTCCATTTTGACAGCCCTCACCTGATTACCCGCGCTGGCACCTGGGTCTGGATGATTGTCTATGGTGGTGTACCGCCGGCACTGGCGTTGGTCTGGTGGCATCAGGCACGGCAGCCGGGTGGGGAGCCGCCCGTTATGGCCCCGCTGCCCGGCTGGATGCGGCTCCTTTTGACGAGCCAGGCGGCCGTCATGCTACTGTTGGGTGTGGCGTTGTTTCTTTGGCCAACGGCCGTTGCGCCAACTTGGCCCTGGGCGTTGACTGCCTTGACTAGCCGGGTGGTGGGTGCGTGGCTGGTGGGTATTGGCACCATTGCGGCCCATGCTGCCTGGGAGAATGATTGGGTGCGCCTGGAAAACATGATGATCAGCTACCTGGCCTTTGCCGTACTGCAATTTATCGCTCTGCTGCGCTACCCGGAGGCTATGGCCTGGGAGAGTCCCAGTGCCTGGTTATACGTTCTGTTCCAGCTAACCGTACTTGGTGTAGGGCTGTATGGCTGGCTGGCCGCTCGCCGGACCAGGCAAAATCTGACCTGACCCCCATCATTAAAGACAATTTGACTGTCGCTGACGACAGGCTGCACAAGTCGCTACCGAATGCGGTTTGCAGCTCGCCCTATACCGCTGTCCAATTAGCCGGTTTGCACCAGGGCTGTCTACTCACTGACCATCGCACAGGCGCCCGGATAATCCATGACCGGCAGAAAGTATACAAAATAGAGCCAGGTGGGTACAATTGGGGCCAATTGCAACCGTTCCCCCAAAACTGTGGAAGGTAAGGGAGAGTAGATGACACCAGAAATTGCGCTAACGCTCCTTATTATTCTTGGGGCCATTGTCCTGTTTGCTACCGAGAAGCTGCGCGTGGACGTGATTGCCATGCTGGTTTTGATTACGGTGGGTCTGACCGGATTGGTGACGTTGGAGGAGGTATTCAACGGCTTTGCCAACCCGGCGGTGGTGACGGTCTGGGCCGTTTATATCGTGTCGGGCGCGCTGTTTCGCACCGGCGTAGCCGACTTTCTGGGGGAGCAGATCATCAAGGTAGCTGGCAAGAGCGAAATTAGGCTGGTTGCTGTCATCATGTTGACGTGTGGTACGATGTCGGCTTTTATGAATAATATAGGGGCAACGGCCGTTCTGCTGCCCGCCGTTGCCGGTATATCCCGTCAGGCCGATATTCCCCTATCTCGCCTGCTAATTCCCCTGGCCTTTTCGTCGCTACTGGGGGGCAACATGACGCTAATTGGTACGCCGCCCAATGTATTGGCCGCCAGTATGTTAACCGAAAGGGGATTGCCATCTTTTCAATTCTTCGACTTTTTCGGCATTGGCATCATCGTCTTTGTAACGGGGATTGTCTACATGGTCATTTTCGGCCGGCACATTTTGCCGGTGCGAGAAACGGCCGCTGAGCGAGCTGAGGCCTACCAATACCGTGATTACGTGAGCGAGATTGCCATCCATGAAGACAGCGAGATGCGGGGTAAAACATTGGGTGAGATTGGGCTAGGGGCCAACTATGACATCAACGTCTTGTTTGTCATAAAAGATGGTGCCGATGGTCTCACCAGAGCCACGCCCCATCGCAACACCCGCATTGATGCTGGCGATTTACTGGTGGTAGAAGGTGAGCTGGAAACCGTTCTGGCCCTGCGTGAAAAACTAGATGTGACTATTGAGGAAGAGCATGGACCGCCCCTGGAAACGTTTGAAGGGGAAGACTACGTTGTGGTAGAAGCGACGGTGGCACCCCGTTCGCCCATTGCCGGCCGTACCCTGCGCGATATGCAGTTCCGTGATAAATATGGTTTTACCGTTATGGCTATTCGTCGCCACGACGAAGTGATCACGCAAAGATTGCGCGAAGTTCGGATTGACTTTGGCGACACGCTGCTGCTTAAAGGGCCAGACCATCGGCTGGTCAATCTGCGCCAGGGCAATGAATTTTTATTACTGGAACCGGTAGACCGGGAAACGCGGCGACAACATAAGGCCTGGATTGCGGTGGCTATCATGGGGCTGGTGTTGGCCTTGACGACGGCAGGTGGGCTACATATTTCAATGGCTATGGTAATTGGCTCCATTCTGGTGGTCATCACCCGCTGCCTGACCATGGATGAAGCTTATCAAAGCATTGAGTGGAAAAGTATTTTCCTGATTGCGGGCATGTTGCCCTTGGGTACAGCGATGGAGAATACAGGAACGGCAACCTACCTGGCCGACAGCATGGTAACTTTGATCGGAGGAGCTGGACCAATAGCAATCCTGGCTGGGGTCTATTTTTTGGCCACCTTTATTACCCAGCCAATGTCTAACGCGGCGGCGACGGTCTTGATTGTGCCCATTGCCATTGATCTGGCCCACGGACTGGGGGCCGATCCCCGTCCCTTTGTACTGGCCACGGTCATTGCTGCTTCAACCAGTTTTCTAACGCCAGTGGGCCACCAGGCCAATATTCTGGTGTTTGGTCCCGGTGGCTATCGCTTTTTTGACTATACGCGAGTGGGCCTACCGCTTACTATTATCTTGTTTATTGTCTCCATTATTTTCATTCCCATCTTGTGGCCTTTGGGAATATAAGCCATAAAGGCGCAGAAGTATCTTTTTGCTACTTCTGCGCCTTCTCGATCAAGGTGCGCTAATTAGTTCTTTTTTAATCGCCTGAGGCATAGGAAGGGATTGCCTCTGCCTCGAAGCCCTCAGCCTTGCTGCGAATCTGGGCTACCTGTGTCAGCAAGACGCCGTAAATTACCTTGGAACTAATGTCAGCGACCGTATACGTAATCTGCCGGCCGACTACACCTGCCTCACTGTTTAGCAACAATGGCATCAGATAGCCACCGGGATACAGCATCCAGGAAACCAGGAACAGCCACCAGATTACGTTCATTACCTTGGCGGCTTCAGCCGGCAGGCCAATACTGCCTTCAGTAATGACGCGGCGGATTAGAAACAGGACGTGGATGAAGAAGCCAGTGCTGATAGCACCCCAGATCAATAGGGCAGTGGTATTGGTTGTTTCGTAGAACTGACCAACGTACCCGGTAAGAATCATCATGGCGCCAGAGAAGAAGAACCAGTTGCGTAAGTTATTCCGCTGCCGCCGTGAAATCTCTACGATGAATAGAATCTGAAACAGCAGCATTGGCACATCAATCAACCAGTTCAGGTAGCGATACCCATTGGAGAAGGTGTCGGCATCGCCGATACGTTCATACAGGCCCGTAGCCGCGTTAAACTGGAAAGCATTGACCCAGCTTGTCTGCTGGAAGTAAAGAATGAGAAAGGCGGAAACCATTACGACAACGGATAATACTGAAGAAATGCGATAGCGGGGAGCTACCGTGCGCATGGTCAATATAAAGTAGAACAGAGCAGCCAACATGACAGCGAAGCCTAACGTTAGCACATGAGACACCATTTCATAGGCCATCGGTGAGTAACTAAATAGATTTTCCATTTCTTGCTCCTTTTAATTGAACGGCAGCAGAATGTGCTGCACCGGTGCTGGGCCAATGTTTTGTACAGGTTTTGCCCAACTATTTGCCCTTAGTGATAGCACATGTACAGCTTCTGTCTATGTCTTGTCTGTTGCTTCTTAGATATATCTCATATATCCAGAGGTATATGTGGGGTTGGCTCGGCAGCCGAGATTTGACTGGCTAAACGGTGGGTGTGGCAGATAAGGCGGTAGTTATTCGTACTTGCTGATTGAATTGCGTGGTATCAATCAAATCAGTACGGTGCGTGAGGAGCAAGATAGTACGGCCGTTTCCCACCTTTAACACCGATTTGAGAACGGCAACGGCCGTTACCGGGTCTAAATTGGCCGTAATCTCATCCAGCAGCCAGATGGGAGCATCCTTGAGCAGCAGGCGAGCCAGCGCCAGCCGTTGACGCTCGCCACCGCTGAGCAGCGCACCCTCTTCGCCCACATAGGTATCATATCCCTGCGGTAGTTGCCCAATAAAGTCATGGATTTGGGCCGCCTGTGCCGCCGCTTCGATGTCGGCGTTGCTGGCCGTTTTACGGCCGATGCGTAGATTCTCGCGGATGGTGGTGTTAAAGAGGTGGGTGCGCTGCGTCATCACCCCAAACAGACCCACCACCTCCACCTGGGCCAGGCGGCTCAGGTCCACGCCCCCCACGCTGATCTGGCCCGATTCGATAGGCACCAGCCGCAGCAGTACGTTGATCAGCGACGATTTGCCCACGCCGCTTTCGCCGGTAATCAGAACTCGCTCCCCTTGCGGTACGGTGAGGGAGAAGTTGTGTAAAACGGCTGCTGCGGCAGGCTCAAGGCTGGCTACTTCGACAGGCTCAGTACAAGTTGTTTCGGTCTGGGCATAGCGGAACGTGACCTGATTCAGCACCAGATCAAAGTTGGTTTTGGGGGTCGGGTCGGGCTGGCTGGGTTGGGGCACGGCCGGTACGTTGTCGATAATTTCCAGAATGCGGTTGGCGGCGGCCATCTCTTTGCCCAAATGCTGCCCGGCCAGGGCCAGGGGCGTGATGGCCTCAAAGGCGGCAATGGCCCCCAGTGTGACCGTCGCCAGCAGCACCCCATCCACCCGACCAGTCGCCACCCACAGCACGCCGACCGCCGCCAGATTGACCAGCAGCAGCGACAGGCCGCCCTGGACGCTGTCCAGCCGCCCCAGGCGCCGCTCGGCCTGGGCCAGTTCGCCACTGATGGTGTGCAGGGTTTGGGCTTGAAAACGGCCGTAGCCAAAGGCCAGACTATCGGCCAAACCCTGCACCGTGTCTACCAGATGGGTGTTGATTTGCTGCCGGTTGTGGCCGACATCTCTGCCGGCCTGCTGGCCGCTCCACCAGGTAAAGAGGGGCAGCAGCGTGCCGGCCACCAGCATAAAGGCGACCAGTACCAGCGCGGTGGGGCCGTCGATGAAAGAGACGCCCACGCCCACGCCCAGGGTGACGACCAGGGCCACCAGCGGCGGGCTGACCAGGCGCAAGTAGAAGTTTTGCAGCTCGTCGATGTCGCCCACGACGCGCCCCATCAGGTCGCCGCTGCGGTAGGCTTGCAACTGAACCAGGGAAAGAGGTTCGAGCCGCTCGTAGAACCAGACGCGCAGCCGGGCCAGCAGGCGAAAGGTAACGTCGTGGCTGACCAGTCGTTCGAGGTAGCGGAAGAAGGCTCGCGCCAGCCCAAAGAGGCGCACGGCGGTCGGGGCCAGTCCCAGTGAGGTGATGCCCAGTTGCAGCGCGGCGGTGCTGATGAGCCAGGCGGCGGTCATCATGAGGGCTATGCCGCTGCCAATGGTCAGCACCCCCAGCAGCAGGGAGAGCAGGGCTTGTTTGAGAAACGGCCGTAATAGGCGGAGGATGGTTAGTAGGTTAGACATTATTGTTTGTGAAACGTAATGCGTAAAACGTAAAACGTAAGGAGAGTTTCGCGCAGCCCATTACGCATTACGCATTACGTTTTACGTTTCTGTGTTCAGCAGCTCAAAATACGCCCCGCGCCGGGCCACCAGTTCCGCATGGGTGCCACTTTCGATGATACGGCCGTTGTCCAACACCACAATCCGGTCCGCCTGCTGAATGGTATGCAGCCGGTGGGCGATGGTGATCACAGTCGCGCCCGCCGTTAGCTCGCGCAGCCGCTCCAGGATGATTTGCTCATTGTCGCTGTCCAGGTTGGCGGTGGCCTCGTCAAAGATGTAGAGGTCGGGCTGGCGCAGCAGGGCGCGGGCCAGGGCCAGCCGTTGGGCCTGGCCACCGCTCAGCCGCGTCCCGTTTTCGCCAACGATGGTGTCGTACCCCTGGGGCAATTGTTGAATAAAGGCGTGGGCGTTGGCCGCCTTTGCCGCCGCTTCAATTTCGGCGTCGCTGGCCACCCCGTTGCCCAAACGAATGTTGGTGGCCACGCTCCTGTTGAACAGGTAGCCCTGCTGCGGCACCCAGCCGATAGTAGCCCGCCAGGCGTCGGCGTCGATGGCTTGCAGGTCGGTCTGGCCCTGGCCGTGGTGGAGTTGAATACGGCCGTTTTCCGGCATTACAAAGCGCAGCAGCAGTTTGGCGATGGTCGATTTGCCGCTGCCCGTGCGCCCCACCAGGGCCACATGCTCCCCGCGCCGGATAGTCAGCGTGATAGGGTGTAGGGCTACTCGTTCCCCCGCCGCAAAAGAAACGGCCACCTGATCGAACTGGATGGCATCGTAGGCAGGCACAGATTTTTCTTCACCTGCTGTCTGGGGCAAGGGGGTGTTTAGAATGGTATAGATGCGCTCGGCGGCGGCCGCCCCATCCCGGCCGGCGTGGAATTTGGCCCCCAGGTGGCGCAGCGGTTGGTAAAAGTCAGGGGCCAGCACCAGCAGAAAGAGGGCTTGTTCAAAGAAGAGACGGCCGTATAACAGCCGCAGTCCCACTTCTACCGCCACCACCGCAATACTGAGCATCGCCACCAGTTCCAGGGCAAAAGCCGACAGAAAGGCGATCCGCAGCACCGCCAGCGTACTCTGCCGGTACTGGTCGGTAATGCGGGCGATAATGCCGATTTGGGCCTGGCTGCGGTTGAACAGCTTGAGCGTGGTTAGCCCCTGCATCACGTCCAGAAAGTGGGCGCTAAGCTGGCCTAGCTGGGCGTATTTGGTTTTGGCCAATGCGCCCGCCATCTGCCCAATCAGGACCATGAAAATGGGGATGAGCGGGGCGGTAATGAGCAGCACGAAGAAGGTGAGCAGGTCGATGGGCAGCACAAAGAGCAAAATGACCAGCGGCACCAGCAAAAAGGTGAAGAGGGCGGGCAGGTAGTCGCGGAAGAAGCTGTCCAGGCTCTCGATGCCTTCGGTAACGGTCAGGGCCAGTTCGCCGCTGCGCTCTTGCTGGGTATAGCCTGGCCCCAGCTTGAGCAGATGGTCTACCAATCGCTGGCGGAGGGCTTGTTTAACGCGAATGGCAACGGAATCGGCCGTTAATTGGATGCCGATCTGGTTGAGGCCGCGCAGCCCAACGACCAGCAGTAGTCCCACGAACAGCCCGTGCAGTTCGGGACGCGCCGCCCCTTCTAAAAAGACGCGGCTGATGATGCGGCTCAAAAAAAAGGCCTGCCCGATAATGAGCAGGCCCCCTATCAGGCTCAGGCCAACGGTGGCCATAAAGGCAAAGCGGGCCAGACGCGCTTCGCCGAGTAGACGTTTGTCCATAGCAGAACGTAAAACGTAAAGCGTAAAACGTAACGGGTAAGGTCTTACGCATTACGTTTTACGCTTTACGCTCAGTATTCCAAATGACTATCGGCCGTTACGCGCTCGCGGAAGACCCAGTAGGACCAGGCCTGGTAGCCCAGCACAATCGGTACAAAGATGAGGGCCACAATGGACATCACTTGCAGCGTGTAGGGGCTGGCGGAGGCGTTGTAGATGGTCAGGTCGAATTCGCTGCCGAGGGTGGAGGGCATGACGCGGGGGAAGAGGCCGCCAAAGAGGAAGACGACGGTCCCGGCCAGGGTGAGGCCGGTGCCGATGAAGGCGGTGCCGTAGCGGGCTTTGGTAATCATGAAAGCAGCGACGAGCAGGGCGATAACGGCCGTTGCCAACCCCAACCCCTGCACCAGATTCACACCTACAAACAGGTCGGTCTCGATGAAGCTAAAGCCGACAAACGCCACCACAATCACCGTCGTGGGAATCCAAAGCCAGCGCAGAATCCGCTTCACCCGTTCCAGAATCACGTCGGTTGTTTTCAGGCTGAGGAAGAGCGCACCGTGCAGGCTAAAGAGGGCCAGCGTGACCAACCCGCCCAGCAGGGCAAAGGGGTTGAGCAGGCTGAAGAAGGTGCCGGTAAAGGTCATGCTGGCATCAATAGGCACACCGCGCACGATATTGGCAAACGCGACACCCCACAGGATAGCCGACAGCAGACTGCCCACAAACAGGGCCACGTCCCACGTTTTGCGCCATTTGGGGTTCTCATCCTTGCTGCGGAACTCAAAAGCCACGCCCCGAATAATCAGCCCCACCAAAATCAGGAACAGGGCCAGGTAAAAGCCGCTAAACAGCGTGGCGTACCAGTGGGGGAAAGCGGCAAACATCGCGCCACCGGCCGTCAGCAGCCACACTTCATTGCCATCCCAATGGGGCCCGATGGTGTTGATAACCACCCGCCGCTCCTTGTCCTCTTTAGCTACGAAGGGGAGCAGAATGCCCACACCATAATCAAAGCCTTCCAGGAAAAAGAAGCCGGTGAACAGAACGGCGATTAAAACAAACCAGAGAATATTTAGATCAATTGACATACTAATCTCCTAATAGCGGGGAGTTAACAAACCGTGAAACGTAAAACGTAAAACGTAAAACGTAACTGGCAGTGCATTACGCACTACGCACTACGCACTACGCACTACGCACTACGCACTACGCACTACGCACTACGCTCTCTAATACGCCACGTCCAACTGCGCCTGGTCCTCATCGGATGGCTTGGGCAGGGGCAGCAGATCATCTCCGCCCTGGCTCTTGGTGGCGAATTTCCATAGCAGGTAAAAGTTGGCAACACTGAGCGAGCCGTAGACAAGGGTGAAGCCAATCAGCGTAATCCACAGATCTGTTACCGTCAGGTTGGGCGAGATGCCTTCCTCAGTTTTCATCAACCCTTGCACAATCCAGGGCTGACGGCCGAGTTCGGTCAAAATCCAGCCGGTGGCATTAGCCACGTAAGGCAGCACAATCAGGAAGGGCAGCACGGCCAAAAAGCGGGGCGATTCTAGCAGCGTGCCGCGCCACCAGAGGTAAATACCGATCATTGCGGCGATGCTCATAAAAATACCAAAGCCCACCATCGCCCGGAAACTCCAGTAGATGAGCCAGATCATCGGCGGCACGTAGTCGGCATCGGGGCCGTAGGCGTGGGCGAACTGCTGCTGGTAATGGGCGTTCAGGTCGTTAATACCCGGCACCATCCCTTCAAAGGAGTCGTAGGTGAGCAGCGTGAGCAGGGAGGGGATGCGAATGTTGATCACATCGGTGCGGCTGGCTTCGTCGCCAACCTGGAAGAAGGAGAGGGCGGCGGGGGATTCGGTTTCCCACAAGCCCTCGGCGGCGGCCAGTTTCATCGGCTGTTTTTCGAGCATAAACTGACCGGCGTAATGGCCTACAAACATGGTAAGCATGACGGCGGACAGGCCAAAGACCAGCCCAATTCTCATAGAGCGGGTGAACATGATCCGCTCGTCGTCGGTGGGCTGGCGGGCCAGCCGGTAGGCGCTGATGGCTATCAGGAAGAAGCCGGCCGTGGCAAACGCACCAAAAATAACGTGTGGAAATTGGAGGAAGACGTTGGGGTTGGTGACAATGGCCCCGAAATCGATCATCTGGGCACGGCCGTTTACAATCTCATACCCCACCGGATTCTGCATCCAGCTATTGGCAATCAGAATCCACAGACTGGAAATGGTCGCCCCAAAGGCAACCATCCAGATAGTCGCCAGATGCAGCGGCTTAGACAGCCGGTCCCAGCCAAAAATCCAGAGACCGATGAAGGTACTTTCGATAAAGAAAGCCATCAACGCCTCAATGGCCAGGGGCGCGCCAAAAATGTCCCCTACAAAGCGGGAATATTCAGACCAGGCCATGCCAAACTGAAATTCCTGGACAATACCGGTCACAATGCCCATGGCAAAGTTGATCAGGAACAATTTGCCCCAGAATTTGGTCATCCGTTTGTAGTTTTCATCACCGGTGCGGTAGTAGAGGGTTTGCATGATGGCCACGACCAGGGCCAGGCCAATCGTCAGGGGAACAAATATGAAGTGAAATAAGGTAGTCGATGCGAATTGCAGTCGAGCCAGGTCGGCTATTTCCATAATAAATCTCCTTCGAAAATAGGACGTAGATTAACGCGGATAAACGCAGATAATTTTCATTTATCGTGGTGCGCTGCGCCCATGGGGAACTCCTGTGCAGCTATCGTTGACCAACAAAAAGCCAGGCCCGGATAAGTCGAGCCTCGCTAGAGGGAAAGATAGCCCTGTTGGGAGATTTTTAAAGTGACATTTGTCACGATTATCTTATGGGTTTATTATTGAGCGTAGCAGGGCGTGGTGAGGTTTTTTTCTTTTTTTTCCTCACCACGTCCTGCGTTTTTTGTGATAACAACGGATTGGGGGAAGGAGCGGATCAGAAAAATCCGATAACTACTAACGTTCTCCGGAGATTGGACCAATTTTACTCACCCAATTGCTGCATCCACCAGAGCAAATTGGTCCAATCTGGCTCAAGATCCGTTCCATCCTTTATCCGCTGTTTTCTTCGTAGAGGGGAACGGCCGTTTGTTCATCCTGGTATTGCTCATAAACCGATTGCGCCCCGTAGACGTAGGGGGCGGCAATCAGAATCAGGAACAGGAGGAAGTTGACGGAGGCAAAGGCAATCCGCAGCGGCAGCCGTTTGTGGAAGGTGATAGGGGCGCGGTAAATGCGGCCGGGTCCTTCAATGACGAAGACGATCAGCGCTGCGTGTAAGATCGTGTGGCCGATGACCTCTACCTTGCCAAAGACCAGCGTGGTGGTGAAGAAAACCAGGGTGATGACGAGGGAAAACGGCCGTTGTAGCAAGTTGATAATCAGCAAATAACCCAGCGCCAGCTCCACAAAAGCGGCCGAGTAGATAAAAAACTGGAAGTCAAACCCCAGCGCCAACTGCGGATTCTGCTCCAGAATGTAGAGACTCCACTGAGGGTAAACCATCTTCTCCAGCGCCAGCCAGGCCAGCGAAAAGCCTAGCGTAGCGTACAGGGCCGGAATGCCCGTGCCGCTGATCCGCTCATTATCTATCTGGGTGACAATCAGGTAATAGCCGACCCCCAAAAAGATGAGGTAGTCGAGCATGTAGAAGAGGCCGTATTCATAAATGCCCATGCCGTACAGCCCTAACACGCCCAGGCCAGCAATGGGGGTCGTGGCCGGGAAGAGCAAGAGCAAGGCCAGGAAAAATTGAATCCAGCCAATGACCGGCCCGGTGGTCAGGTCGGGCGAGAGCATGGTGTCGGCCTGCCAGGAGAGCAGTAGCGTGACGCCCATGCCGATACGCATAACCAGCACCGACTGGTCACGATGGCTTTCCAGCCAGCCGTTGAGCCGGTTGTACCAGGAGACATCTTGCAGGCGTCGTTCCACCAGAACCAGGCCGCCGATGACGACCGCGCTCAACAGCGTCAGCCCGATGAAAAGCGGGGTGAGCATCTCGCCGAGTGTTCGCGGCCGGTCGCCAAAAGAAAAGTCGCTGAACCATTTGACGTGGGCAACGGCCGTTTCGCTGCCTAGCAAAAACAGTCCCACCGCTGCCAGCAAACCCAACAGGACCAGATAACGGCGCACCGCTAACCCTCCTTATCTCCCGCCATTTGGGGGTAAATGACAGCAACCAGCACTAAAACTAGAAAAACCAACATGAAAAATATGCCAATTGGGTCCATTGAAATATCCTCTTTAGTTTGATATAGTGTAACAAGTCCCATACATTGCCTATAATTCTAGTCTATTGCTACACACCCCGGCAACTTTGATTCCATTTTGGTCATTTGCTATCTGAATTCTCTAAACTTAATGGTGGTCGATGGCATAAGCACACCCGTGAATTACATTTATCTCCACATCCGGCGTCTTTTGTCACTATTGTATTTTTGACACTTACCCTACACTGATGGTGACTGAAACGCATACCAACTGAGTGTAGAGCTAGAGAAGATCACTCTATCTCTAGCTCTACACTCAGAACTTAATCCATAGCCGTCCATTCGCAGGAGGTGAAAGCAAACCTATGGCTAGAGCAAACGGCACACCAATCAAGAAGTATGCCTATTTAGGCGATCCGCTGGCGGACCCGGTCCCGCCGGAACTGATGGAGATTCTGGACCGGTATCGCGGCCAGAAGGATGCGCTGATCACGGTGATGGCTGATATTCAACGCCATTACGGTTATCTCCCCGAAAAACAGTTGCGTTACACGGCGCGTGAACTGGACTTTCCCCTGGCCCAGGTTTATGGCGTCGCTACCTTTTACAATCTCTTCCAGCTATCGCCTCCCGGCCGTTACCAGATTCGTGTCTGCAAGGGGACAGCCTGCCATGTGGGGCTTTCCGACGAGATGTTGGCCCTGATTGGCGAAAAGTTAGGTATTAGTGAAGATGAAACAACCCCCGACAAATTGTTCTCGCTGCAAGGGGTGGCCTGTGTGGGTGCCTGTAGTCTAGCTCCGGTCATGGTGATCAATGACCAGACACACGGCCGTTTAACCCCCGAAAAAGCGTGGCAAGCAGTAGAACAGTTAATCGTCGAGGTAGTAGAGGAGTAGGATGACAATGGCCATGACAGAATATGATCCCAATGCCAAAATTACATTGATTCGCATCGGTATGTCAACCAGTGACCTGGCGGCCGGTGCGGCCGATACGTACCGCGCTATTGATACCTACCTGGTAGAGCGCGATCTGGATATACCCATCAAAACGACCGGCTCGCTGGGCGCGTGCCATCGTGAGCCACTGGTCGAAGTCGTTACCGAAGACAATTCTTACCTCTACGGCCCCATCACGCCGGCCCGTGTGCGCCCCGTGTTAGACCAGCATCTTGGCTCTGGTACACGCGGCGTGTCGCCAGAGTGGGTGGTCAGCCGCCACGCCGACCGGCATGACTACCCCTTCCTGGGTCGCCAGGAGCGGGTGACGACCCAATTGTGCGGCCTGATTGATCCCTACTCATTGGAAGATTATCTGGCTTACGATGGCTACAAGGCGCTGGAAAAGGCGCTGACCCTGACACCGACTGACGTGATTCAGATGATTAAAGAGTCCAAGCTGCGTGGTCGGGGCGGGGCGGGCTATCCGGCCGGCCTCAAATGGCAGTTCTTAGCCGAAAAGCAGGTAACACCCAAATATTTCATCTGCAACGCCGACGAAGGCGACCCCGGCGCGTTCATGGACCGGGCCATGATCGAAGGCGACCCCCACCGGCTGCTGGAAGGGCTGCTGATTGCTGCCTACGCCACCGGGGTAGAGACCATCTATATTTACATTCGGGCTGAGTATCCGCTGGCGGTCAAGGCGCTACGGAACGCTATCGGCCAGATTACTGAGCAAGGCATAATTGGACCTGATGCTGATAACGGCTTTGGTCGCAACGTCCGCTTTATTATCAAGGAAGGGGCTGGGGCGTTTGTTTGTGGCGAAGAGACGGCGCTGATGCACTCGATTGAGGGCAAGCGGGGTATGCCGCGGATGCGCCCGCCTTACCCGGCCGATTATGGTTTGTGGGGCTATCCCAGCAACATCAACAACGTGGAAACCATGTGTAGTGTGCCTAGCATTATTCTCAAAGGGCCGGAATGGTTTGCCAGTATGGGTACGGAAAAGAGTGGTGGTACGAAGGCGTTTGCTTTGGCCGGTTCGGTGCAAAAATCGGGCCTGATCGAAGTGCCGATTGGCATGACGTTGCGCGAGATTGTGTTTGATATTGCCGGTGGTTGTCCCGACGGCCGTTCCTTCAAAGCGGTGCAGTTAGGCGGTCCGTCCGGTGGTTGTGTGCCAGCCTCGCTGTTGGATACCGTTGTGGATTACGAAGAGCTGTCCGAAACCGGGGCCATTATGGGGTCGGGCGGTATGATCGTCATTGACGACTCCACCTCAATGGTCAAGCTGGCCCGCTACTTCCTCGACTTTACCCAGGAAGAGTCCTGCGGTAAATGTGTGCCCTGCCGCGTGGGTACGCGCAAGATGCTCAACATTATGGATCGCATTCTGGCGGGCCAGGCTACGCCGGCCGATGTGGACAAGCTGCGCGGTTTGTGCCACACCGTTGGTTTGACTTCGTTGTGTGGTCTGGGCATCACGGCCCCGAATCCGGTATTGACCACGCTGCGTTATTTCGAGGATGAATACCTGGGGCTGTTAACGGCCGTCTAAACGGTATCTTTGCTGACGGACGGCCAAAGACGAAAGACGGCGCAGTTGACGTCCGTCCTCCGTCCGCCGTCTTCCGTCATGTAAGACAGGAGCACCAAACAGACTACTATGAACACAGAAATTAGAATCGACGCCTTGATGCCATCCGAAATGGCGCGGCGAGCAGAATATATTGGGGTCAATAAGGCCCAAATGGCGACCTTTAGCATGTTCGCCCTGGCTATTTTGGCCGGGGCTTTCATTGCCCTGGGGGCTATTTTTGCCACCACCGTCAGCGCGGGCACGGCCGAAGCCTGGCCTTATGGTGTCTCTCGTTTGCTGGCGGGTCTGGTCTTTTGTCTGGGCCTGATCCTGGTAATCGTGGGCGGGGCGGAACTGTTTACAGGCAACAACCTGATTGTGATGGCCTGGGCCGGTGGTAAAGTGACCACGCGGGCCATGATGCGGAACTGGGTGATAGTGTATATTGGTAACTTTGTGGGGGCGTTTGGCACGGCCGTACTCATGTTTATGAGCAGGCAGCACGAATTTGGCGGTGGGGCCGTCGGCCAGACCGCGCTTAGCATTGCCAACAGCAAGGCCGGCCTGGAATTTGTGCCGGCCATTGCCCTGGGCATCTTGTGTAACGCCCTGGTCTGTATGGCCGTCTGGCTGGCTTTTAGTGCCCGCAGCACCATCGACAAGATCGCGGGCATTATTTTCCCCATCACCGCCTTTGTGGCCGCCGGTTTTGAACACAGCATTGCCAATATGTATTTCATTCCCATTGGCCTGCTCATTCAGGGCCTTGACCCGACGTTTACCGCCAGCACCGGCCTGGAACTATCTAACCTGACCTGGGGTGCCTTTTTAATCAACAACCTGATCCCAGTCACGATTGGCAATATTATCGGCGGCACACTGTTTGTAGCGGCCGTTTACTGGTCCATCTTTTTACGCGAGCAAAATTAGCAGGAACGGAGAACAAAACCATGAAAGCATATATCCTCATCGACATCCGCGTTGGCGCTGTTGCGGAAGCAGTAGGCCATTTGCGCCGCATTGAACACGTTGTCGAAGCCCACATGACCTTTGGTCCTTTTGATGCCATTGCCGTGGTCGATGCTGAGGACATTAACCACCTCGGCCGGATTCTGGCTAATGAGATTCAGCCTGTGCCCGGCGTCACTGAAACCCTTACTTGTATGACAGTTGATCTGTAAATGAATGAAAATAGGACGCAGATTAACGCAGATAACGCAGATAAAAAGAAAAAAATCTGCGTTTATCCTGAAAATCTGCGTCCCATTTACACTGGAGTGAATAGATGATTACCTTAACGATTAACGGTAAAGAAGTTGAAGTAAAAGAGGGGAGCAGTGTGCTGGATGTGGCCCTGGCGCAGGGCATTGACGTGCCCCGCCTGTGCCATCACCCGGAATTACGGCCGTCTGGCGGCTGTCGGCTCTGTCTGGTTGAAGTGGAAGGGCAGGCCGTGCCTCAGCCCAGTTGCGGCTTACAGGCGCGTGGGGGCATGGTCGTCCAAACCGAGACAGAGCAGCTAACCCATCTGCGCCGCGACATTATCGACCTTTTTATCTCTGACCATCCGCTCATTTGCAGCGCGTGTGACAAAAACGGGGCCTGTGATCTGCAAAAGTACGCCTACGATTATGGCTTCCACGAAACGACCTACGATTTTGAGCTGTCGCGTGAGCTGTATCAGGATGACAACCCCTTCTTCATTCGGGACCATAAATTCTGCATCCTCTGCGCCAAATGTGTGCGCGTTTGTGATGAAGTGGTCGGGGCCAACGCCATCGACCTGGTGGGGCGCGGCTTTGAGACGCGCATGGATACACCGTTTAGCGGCCCGATGATTGACTCCTCCTGTGTCTTTTGCGGCAGTTGTGTCCAGGTCTGCCCTACGGCGGCCCTGGTGCCCAAAAACCGCGTGGGCAAGGGGCGCGAATGGGAGCTGAAACGGCAGCGGACCATTTGCGGTTACTGCGGCGTTGGTTGTGGTATTGAGTATGCCCTGAAAAACGGCCGTGCCACCCCCGAAATCCTCTACGCCCAGGGCTTTGAAGAAGCACCGGCCAACGGCGAGTTCCTCTGTGTCAAGGGGCGTTTTGGTTGGGACTTTGCCACCAGCCCGGATCGGTTGACACGGCCGTTGCTGCGCCGCGATATGGCCTACGAACTGGGTCTCACCGATGAACCCTGGACCATGCCTGAACAAACCGTCCTCAAAGGGCGCACCGGCGAAAAGAATTTTATCGAGATCGACTGGGACAAAGCCATCGAAATCGCCGTGGACAAGCTGGCCGCCACCCTCGAAGCGCACGGTTCTGACGCCGTGGCCGGTCTGGCCTCCGCTCGCTGCACCAACGAAGACAACTACCTTTTCCAGAAGCTAATGCGAGCCACCATCGGCACCAACAACGTGGACCACTGCGCCCGCCTTTGCCACGCCAGCACCGTCGCCGGCCTGGCCCAAACTCTGGGCAGCGGGGCCATGACCAACTCCATCGCCGAAATTCGCCACGCCGACTGCATCTTTGTCACCGGCTCCAACACCACCGAATCCCACCCCGTTATTGGCTATGAGGCGATTCGCGCCGCCAACAACGGGGCCAGCATCATCGTGGTTGAACCCCGACGTATTCCGCTGGTGGACCACGCTGCCCTTTTCCTACAAACCAAGCCGGGTACCGACGGCCACGTCTTTATGGCCATGATGCACGTCATTCTGCGCGAAGGCTGGGCCAATCAAGAATTCATCGCCAGTCGCACCGAAGGCTTCGACGAATTTGCTGAGAGTGTAGCCAATATGACACCCGAAGCGGCCGCCCTCATTTCCGGCGTTCCAGCCGAAAAGATTGAAGAAGCAGCCCGCATCTACGCCCTGGGCGAGCGCCAGTTTGGTCACTCTTATTACGGCGAAGAATGCGGCCGTTCCTCCATCCTCTACGCCATGGGCATCACCCAGCGCAACAACGGCACCGAACTGGTCATGACGCTTTCTAATCTGGCGCTGCTGACCGGCAATATTGGCAAGCCTTCCACCGGCGTCAACCCGCTGCGCGGCCAGTCCAACGTACAGGGAGCCTGCGACACCGGCTGTCTGCCCAACGTGCTGCCTGGCTACCAGGCTGTGGCCGATGAAGCCAAACGGCAAACGATGGCCGAAAAGTGGGGCTTGCCTGATTTGAGCGACACGCCGGGCCTGACGGTGGTTGAGCTGATGCACGCCGCCGAGGCGGGTAAGGTGCGGGCCATGTACATCATGGGCGAAAATCCGATGCTGTCTGACCCCAACATCACCCACGTCGAAGAGGCGCTGCGCTTGCTCGACTTCCTGGTGGTGCAAGACATCTTCCTCAGCGAAACGGCCGAACTAGCCCACCTCATCCTGCCTGCCGCTTCCTCCCTGGAAAAAGACGGTACCTTCACCAACACCGAACGGCGCGTCCAGCTTATCCAGCCTGTGCTGCCCGCCCCCGGCCAGTCCCGCAACGATTGGGAAATCGTGGCCGACATCGCCCAGGGTCTGAGCCAGCGCTGGCAGCCGGAGCGCAATCAGGCGGTCAACTGGGAGTTCGCCAACACGGCCGCCGTCATGGACGAACTGGCCAGCGTGACCCCTATCTACGGCGGCATGGACTTCCAACGGCTGGTGGGCGATGGCCTGGTCTGGCCTTGCCCCGACAAGAACCATCCCGGTACGCCCATTCTGCATCAAGGTCAGTTTAGTCGCGGTTTGGGGCTGTTCAAAGCGATAGAGCCGAAGATTCAGGCCGAAGAGACGGATGAGGAATACCCGATGATTTTGACCACCGGCCGGATTCTGTATCATTACCATACCGGCACCATGACCCGCCGCAGCGAAGGTCTCGACTGGCGTGAGCCGCGTGGCTACGCCGAGATCAATGAAACCGACGCCATTGCCAACGACATCCGAGACGGCGGTTGGGTGATTGTCGAGAGTCGTCGCGGCCAGGTGCGGGCGCAGGCGCGAGTCGGCGAGCGCGTCCCGGCCGGCACGGTCTTCCTCGCCTTCCACTGGAAGGAGGCCCCGGCCAACCTGCTGACCCACGACTTTGCCCTGGACCCGGTGGCCAAGATTCCGGAGTTTAAGGTATCGGCCGTGCGTATCCAGAAATCGGGCCGTGGCCGTAATTAGCCGACATAAGTAAGTACCACACTGCAACGGGCACGAAGGAAGAGCAAGGACTCAGCAACTTTTGTGCCCGTTGTTTTTTCGGTCAAACAGGTTATTGTGCCAGCACCGTAGGCCACAATTGACGGCCGATCCGGGCCGCAGCCTGCGGATCGGCCGTATCTTCTATGACAATGATGAGGGCGTAGCGGGGATTGTCGGCCGGGGCCAGACTAAGATACCAGCTGTTGTTGCTTTGCTCCCCTGACAGTACCAGCAAGCTATATTCCAGCCAGTCGTCACGTTGGGTCAAAGCCTGGCGCAGCCGGGCAGCCGTTGTGGGCGACAGGGGTTGGCGGTCTACCTGTACGCCTGGCTGGATGGGTTGCCATTCAGTTGCGTGGCGCTGACGTACGGCCGTTACCAGTTGCAGCGTGGGTAAACGGCCGTCACCACCAACGGCCGCCCACGCCAGCCCAATTTGCAAGGGCGAGAGGGTCAATTGGTCCTGGCCAATAGCGGCCAAACCGGCATCCTGAATTGGTTGGGGAGCAGCGATAGTGGTGGCCAGGGGCACGGGGGGCGTCTCCATAAAGCCGAATTCGGCTAGTAAATCGGCCAACGTCGTGGGGCCAAGCGACTGACCCAGTTGGGTGAGCGGATAGGGGCAGGCGTGGCTCACCATATCAAACCAGGTAGGTGATTCTGGCGGTGCGTGCCGGCAGCTAAGCTCCTGATCGCCGATGAGAACGATAGGTGTGGCGGGAACGGCCGTGTCCAACCAATCAAGTTCCCCGGCTTCAACAGCGCCGCCAATGACAAAAGGCAACAGCAGTCGACCTGGTTGGTATTGTCCTTGCGTCACCCTGTTTACCAACGGCGCGTTCTCATTGGCCAGCAGGGCCGCAAACTGATTGTCTAGCTCGTTGGCGTCATAGCCCGGATGACTGACCATCGCCCGTATGGGAGCCAGATTGGCCTCGTCTGGCGGCAGCTCCAGCAGCAGCAGCGCGGCCGGTTGATTGGGCAGCAGCGCCCCGGCCAGCAACTGCCAGGGTACGTCCAGGGTTAGCTGAACGTGGTGGCCTCGACGCGGTTCGTTGAGCAGTTCGCGCCACCAGTCGGCCCACACATCATCGCTATCGCCACGCAGCCAGGCGTTATAGCTTTCCTCTATGCCGGCCGTGCCGTGGCGGAAACTGTAATAGCCCACGGCCGGGCCGATAGTCGGGTGAGGATATAGTCGGGTCTGACGACCGTCACCGATCGATTGGGCCAACAAACGGCCGTTTCTGTCCAGGATCTCGCCCCGGCGTAGACGCAGCTCAGCCTCCACCCGGCGCGGATTGTCCTCCCGTGCCAGAATCGCTCCCGCTCGCGCCACGTTCCAATAGAGCAGCATCAAACCCACCAGGATAAACGCCCCCACCAGCAGATGGGTCATTTGTTGCAGTTGGCGTAGCCGCCCCTCAACCCTCATTTTTCGCCTGCATCCTTTGACAAAAGCAATAACATGCCCATCATGATCCCACTGACCAGCAGCGAACTGCCGCCGTAGCTGACGAAGGGCAGCGTCACGCCGGTCAGGGGCAGCAGCCTGGTCACACCCCCCATGATCAGCAGCGCCTGAATACTAAACATGATGGTGATGCCCGCGGCCAGGTAGGTGTGAAACGGCCGTCTGGCCAAAACGGCCGTACGCAGCCCTCGATAAGCCAGTAGAATAAAACAGACGACGACGCCTAGCCCGCCGAGCAAACCCCATTCCTCCGTCAGAGCGGCAAAGGCAAAGTCGGAATGGACCACTGGGATATAGTTGGGAAATCCCTGGCCGATTCCCGTTCCCAGCAGTCCGCCGGCGGCCAGGGCGTAGAGCGATTGCACAATTTGATAGGCCCGATTATTGGCTTCCGGCCAGGGATCAACCCAAATTTCGATCCGCAGCGCGACCACGGCAAAGAGATGATAGGCCATAATACTGGCCAGTAGCAGCAGGCCTAATCCCAGCAGCACGTATCCTTTGCGACCGGTGGCCAGGTAAAGCAGGCATAAAAAGAGGACAAAAAAGAGGGTGGCCGCGCCCAAGTCCTCTTGCCAGACGAGCAGCACCATGCAGAAGCCCCACATGAGTAACAGAGGCACCAGATAAGGCAGCACGAAACGGCTGCCGCGCTGCCGACTAAGCCGCAGCAGCGGTTCTCGCTCGTGGAAGTAGCTGGCCAAAAAGGCGATCAGCAGCAGCTTCAGCAGTTCAGAGGGCTGAAAGAAGACCTGTCCAAGCAGGGGAATGGGCAGCCACAGGGCGGCACCGAAGCCGGAGGGGTTGACGCCAAAAACGAAGGTAAATGCCAGCAGCAGCAGACCGCCAATCAGCCAGGTGTAGCGGTAGCGACGCAGCCAATCAAGCTGCTGCCGGGTTATGAAGGCCACGGCAACCAGGCCGACGGTGGCGATAACCAGCCAGACAGTTTGCCGCATGAGGAAGTTGGCGGCCAGCCGGTCTATCAAGAGAAGTCCCCAGCCGGTTAGCAGCGCGTACAGAGGCAACAGCAGAGGGTCGCGCTGGGGCAGGCGCCGGTTGAGCAACAGATGGGCAGCCCCCATGAGCAGCAACCAGAGCAGGGGAGCGGTGAAGAAACGGCCGTTGACGCCCCCCGATCTTACCAGACTCAGCGAGGTGGCATTGACAAACACGAAAGCGGCCGCCAGCAGCAGTAGAACGGCTTCCCAACGACGATTAGCGGTCTCCGGAGTGGTGGTGGGGGCAGTGGCAGAAGAAGTAATTGGCGACACGCTGACTGTGCTAAAGCTGCGCTACGGCCGTTGCTTACGGTAAGTAGCCATCGACCAGCAGCGCCAGTTTTTGGCGCGTGGCCGGCGAGACGTGCCTGGGGTCAGTGATGAGCGCATTCTTGAGATTGCTGTGGGCGGCAAAGTCACCCTGCCACTCATCAAAGCGTCTGACCAGATGGCTGATCGCCTGCTGGGCAACGGCCGTATTTCCCTGCAAAACTTGAACCACCTTTTCGACCGTGACCTGTTCTTCTTCTTCGTGCCAGACGTCATAGTCAGTCACGTGCGCCATGACGGCGTACGCGATTTCCGCTTCGGCAGCCAGGAATGCCTCCGGGCTGGTGGTCATACCGATAATGCTCATGCCCCAACTGCGGTAAACGTTTGATTCCGCTTTGGTGCTGAAGCGAGGCCCTTCAATGGTGATAAAAGCCCCGCCCTCGTGTAGTGTACCACTTGCCGCCCGTACCGAATCGGCCAGCAGATGGCTCAATTCCGGCGAGAAGGGGTCCCCGACGCTCACGTGAGCCACCAGGCCCTCGCCAAAAAAGGAGCTTTCTCGCCTTTTGGTAAAGTCAAATAACTGATCGGGGATAACGATATGACCAGGGGCAAAATCTTCGCGTAGCGAACCGCAGGCACTTACGGACACGATGTACCGTACACCCAACTGCTTTAGGGCATAAATGTTGGCCCGATAAGGTACCTCACTGGGATGCAGGACGTGACCTTTGCCGTGCCGGGGTAGAAAGGCTACCCGCTGCCCGTGCAACGTGCCTAGGGTAATGGCAGCGGACGGCGGACCAAAGGGGGTGTTTACCTCCCATGTTTCTATGTCCGACAAGCCAGCCATGTTGTAGAGGCCGCTGCCGCCAATAATCGCCATGTGAACGGGTGCAACAGACATAGATTACTCCTTTCGATTCTTCCTGTGGCTTCTTTCAATAAACGCCTGTAGTTCTTGTATCTGGGCCTGACTTGTGGCCAGTTTGGTTTCTAACAGTTCGACACGCTTGCGGGCTGCCTCTTTTAGCTCAATGATCGCCTGGCCCCGGTCGGCGGCTGTTTGCCGCAACTGCTCTCTTTCAAGATCCTGCTCGACCAGCGTGGCCTGAAGTTCGGCCAGATGTTGTCCCTGAACGGCCGTTTCCTGCAAATGTTGTTCCAGTTCCATTTCAGCCCCTTCAACCTGGAGCCGCAATTTTTGTATTGATTTGCGAGCCGTGGTGCGATCCGCCTTGCCTTTCTTTATTTCTTCATCGAGCTGCTGCTCAAGAGCGTGAATCCGCTCCGTTTGCGTTATCAGTTGCTCGTTGAGCTGCTTAAAGTCAGCCTGTTGGGCCTCTGCATTTGTCTGCACGTCGTCTAATTGCGCCTGCAAATTGGCCAGCCGTATTTCTTGCTTGCCCACAGCCGCTCGCGCTTCTTGCAGCTCAGCCCGGGCTGTTTCCAGTTCGGCATGATACCACAAAACTTGCTCTTCGTAATGGGCTAATTCGGCAACAGCCGTTTGCAGCCGCTCTATTTCTGCCTTGGCCGCTCGCAGATTATCGACCATTTTCCGTTCGTTGACCAGTTCCTCTTTGCTGAGAGGCTCCAATTCCCGCTCGCGCAGCAGAGTTAACTCTTCCTGTACCTGCTCCCACTCGGACTCAAACTGGTCTCTTTGCACGCGCAGCATGTCCACAATGAGCGACTGTTCTTCGATTTCAACGTTGCTGTTTTCTAACCGGCTTTCCAGTTCACGGATGCGCTCCTGATAATCTTCGGCCAGTTCTTGCCAGCGAATCAGTGCAGTTTCTTGTTCGGCTGAGTGCTGCAAATTATTCTGCAGCGCGCTTTCCAAACTGTCAATTTTCTTGCCCAGATGATCAATTTCTTGTTGAGCCGTCAGGTAATTGGCATTCAGCGATCGGTAGGTAGCATCTAGTTGGTCATAAGCAGTACGTTTACTATCGTATGCCGTTTGCAGCTTGTCCAGTGTTTTGGTTTGCTCATCCCGCAAAGTTTCAGCCGTGGTCAAAGCCGCTGTTTGCTGTTCGATTTGGGTCTGGCTGTCGCGCAGGTTGTTGGTAAGCGCGGCCAGTTGCTGCTGTGCTGTGGCCAGTTCGCTGCGCGTCCTGGCCAATTCCTCACGCAGCGTAACGACGCGGGCAACCGTTTCCCCGGCTACGTCATCAAGCCTCTTCTCAAAAGTGTGTTCTAATTCGGCAAGCGCTGCTTTGGCTGTAGATGCTTCATGGCGCAGCCGAGTCAAGGTCTCCATGTGAGTCAGATCGCGGGCAGCCGCGGCACTGCTGCCGGGTGGAGCGGCTGTGGTTTTGTCTGCCGGCTGTGCCGGAACACGTCCCTGGCTTACTATCGCCTCATATTGGCCGGCATCAATGCTGCTCATCCAGCCGTAAATGGCCCCACCAGCTTCGATCTGGAGTGCAGCCGTGTAGATGTCACCCCAAATCTGGCCGCCGGCTGTGATGGTGACACTGTTAGCCACGGCTGCGCCGTGAACGATGCCGTCAATCCTGATGTGGGGCGCGATAATATCGCCGAGCATCGTACTGCCAGCCCTTACCCAAACCGGTTCTTCACTGGTAATAGCCTCGACGCGATAGCCATCAATTTTGGTCCATTGGGGGCCACGACGAAATAAGGATGCAAGTCTGCCTGGTCGATCTTGGTGGTGAAGGTGCATGATTGGTTAGGTTCGTATTCTTGTGAGCAATTGTCAATGCGCAGTTGCGCCACGCAGTCCACACACAACCAATTATAGCAGGAGTGTTCAAAATAGGTATTATGGATGCGTTAAATTTAGGATATGCTGACGTTCATCTTCCGTTTTCTTGTTGACTGCAACGAAGTTTGATAAACTGCTGTTGTGAGTAATTATCGCTTTCGTTCCTTATTGGGCCTGGTTCTATTGCTGGTATTGTCAGGACTGGTCTGGTCTTTGCCCGCGACGGCCCAGACAGACCTGGCCGCTGCTTACACTGGCCGGGCCGAGATAAATGGTCCGTTGCCTGTGAATGTGGCTTTGTCAACGGCCGTTACAACCCCAGGACAAACCATTTTACTGGAGGCACAACTCACCAACACGACAGCCGTGGCCCAATCACCTGTTGTTCGCTTCGATTTACCCGCTTCTTTTCGCGTAGTCAATAACACACTGCCGTCAGCCGTCAACCTGAACCTGCAAACGAACCAGATGACCTGGCGACCCCTGCTTGCACCAGGCGGCCAGACGGCTATTTCTCTGCCGCTGCGCGTGGAAACGGCCGATCTCACCCAACCTGCTCGTGCTATTCAGATTAGCCTGACTCATGAGGCGGGCCAGGAGGACCAACAACAGCAGCAAACCGCACTGCCGGTCTGGGTGGGCCTGCCACCCCAAATACAGCGCGTCATGGTCCAGACCCAGGCTACTGTCGGTCAGCCTGTTCAGTTACGGCCCGAATTGATTGGCTCCGACCCCATGCGCCAGACCTGGTACTTGGGCGACGGCCGTCGCATCGACGTTAACCATCCTACCGTCGTTTTCCCGGCGACGGGCGTGTATGACGTGCGTCTGGACGTAGCCAATCCACTGGCAACCACGTCGGCCACCGCCCGCATTACGGTTGTGCCGCAGCCGGTGGCCCAGTTTGATCTGGCCGACGAGACGCTGGCGGTGGGTCAGGCAGTGCCGCTGCTTAATTTGAGCGGCGGTAAACCACCCTTGCAATACCGTTGGGATATGGGCGACGGTACCATTCTGCAAGGTCCCAGCCCGGCCCATACCTACCAGTCACCCGGCGTTTACCCCATTCACCTGACGGTTGAGAATCAATACGGCCGTTCCGAAGCCTACGCCGTAGTGAGAATTGGTGAACCACCCATCGCCGATATGGAAATCAGCCCATCCGCCGGCAGCTATGAGCCGGTTGTGGGGCAGGCGTATGGGGATGATACGGTGATTGGCTACCATTGGGATATGGGCGACGGCCGTTCCCACGAAGGGGAGCGCATTACCCACCATTACCACCGGTCGGGCAACTATTACGTGGTCATGACCGCCAGCAACGAGTTTGGCGATACCCAAATCGGCCGTTGGGTGCGGATTGACCAGGGCACAACCTATCTCTTCTTGCCTCTGATTATGCAGGATGAGGTGGCTGAGTCTGAGGCTGATCCCTTTGCGCTCGATTTGGCTCCTGTGCCGCTAGATGCGCCTTTTAGTTTAACGGCCGTGCCTGAAGCTGAACTGTTGCCCGCGACCGATCGGCTTCTCTTCTATATCAACGAGGCCCGCAGCCGTTTTAACCAACCCCCGCTGGCCTTTAACGGCAACCTGAGCGCGGCGGCCCAGCACCACACGGCCGACATGGCCCGCTTTGCCTACACCGGCCATACCGGTTGGGATGGCTCGCTACCGGCCGAACGCTTTTTGCGCTTCAATTACGGGGCCGGTTACGCCGGGGAAGCCACCGCCTGGGGCTTTGAACATGCTTACGAAGCGGTCGAATTTTGGATCAACAGCGATCCCCATCGCCCCATTATTTTGAACCCGGCGGCCAATGAGGTTGGGGTAGGCTACACGGCCGATTTTAACGCCCCCAACGTCTGGTATTGGACGGCCGAATTTGGCAACAGCCGGGCCGCACCGCCCGCGCCGCTGCTGCGGTTGGGGCAGCCTTTAGCTGAAAGTGAAGCCCTTATTACGGCCGATTTGACCTACAGTTGGAACTGGCCGCTGCCGCTGGCCGCCGATGAGCAGTTTGTGCTTTACCTCTATTCTGGCCGGGATGTGCTGGCGGTAGGTCGTACCAGCCAGCCGACGCTGGACATGCGCTATACGCTGTCGCTAAATGCCTATGAGTGGGTCACACGGCCGGATGAGTATGCCTGGCGGGTGCGTCTGCTGCGAGGCACACAAACGGTGGCCGAGAGTGAGTGGCGGCCGCTGACGCTGCTGGCTGACCCGGACCTGCCTACACCGACGCCGGTTTCGCCCACGCCATCACCGACCGCGCCGCCGGTAACGGCCGTACCTACCAGCACGCCTACACCCACACAGCCGGCCGCCACGCCGCTGCCACCGCCGCCCACCATGCCGCCGCTGGTGACGGCCACGCCGCAGCCATAGGGCGGAGTGGCGAGGTGGCGAGGTGGCGGGGTAGCAAGTTATACTCGCAACCTGCTACCCGCAACCAGAACACAAAATGATAGTTTATGGCCTTTTGCAATAAACCATGCCGAACTGGAGTCACACTGAGGAAACTATGTACACCACTTTGATCGATGCCCAAACTGTGGCTGGCCATTTTGATGACCCCAACTGGATTCTTGTTGACTGCCGCTTTGATTTGTCTGATACGGAAGTGGGTTGGGAATGGTACGAGAAGGCCCATATTCCGGGGGCTGTTTATGCCCATTTGGATGAGGATTTGAGCGGGCCGCCGCTGACCGATAGCGGTCGCCATCCGCTGCCCAGCCCGGCTGCTCTGACGCGGCTGTTTGGTCGCCTGGGCATTGATGAGAGCAAACAGGTGGTGGTGTATGACAATGCCAACGGGGTGTTTGCCACGCGCCTCTGGTGGATGCTGCGCTATATGGGCCATGAGGCGGTGGCCGTGCTGGATGGCGGCTGGGCGGCCTGGGAAGCGGCTAAATTACCTACCAAAGCGGGGGATGAGGAGAACGAAACGGCCGTTTTCACCGGTGCGCCTCGTTCTGACTGGTTGGTGACAATTGACCAGGTAGCAGACCAGCCGCTGCTCATCGACGCCCGCAGCCCGGAGCGTTACGCCGGTCTTGAGGAGCCAATTGACGCCCGGCCCGGCCACATTCCCGGAGCGGTCAACTTTCCCTTTGGTCGTACCTGGGGGGAAGACGGCCGTTACCTACCCCCAGAGGAATTGGCGGCCCGGTTAACGGCCGTTTTGGGCGACATACCCCCCGACGAGGCCACCTTCTACTGTGGCTCTGGCGTGAGTGCCTGCGTCAATTTGTTAGCGTTAGCCCATGCCGGGTTGGGCAACGGCCGTTTATACGTCGGTTCCTGGAGCGAGTGGAGTGCCGACCCGGAACGGCCAGCAGCGCGTAGTTCGTAATGAAAGGGTTTTTTTGTTTGCCAATGTTTTCACAGAGGCGGCATAAGAGTTGCTTCATAGGTCCAATGCTAGGACTGCTGATAATTTGGGCAACTTTGGCAGGATGTACACAAAAAATATCTGTTCCTGATACCGAGATAACTGCTTACCCATCTCCCACCATAACAACAACCGCAATCGTCTCCTCGCTGCCAACAACAACACCGTCTGAAACACCACCCCAACCCGAAGCAGTTCTGCCAACTTTAACGCCTGAACCTACCGCAACTCCTGTGTTGTTTAGCCTTCCTGGTTGGATAACTGAGCCATCCGCGAACATCCTGCTTTTGGGCACGATCCCAACTCAAACAATTAGTTTTTTGAATGTTGATAATCGACAGCGCTATGATGCTCCCATGCAGTTGGGTTTGTATAGTCCAAAATGGCAATGGCAAGAAGATGGCTATTGGTTGCTCTCTCAACAACCAAACCGAAGCATAAATGGGATCGATATTGAAACAGGAGACATTGTTAGGATGTCAGACACCCTACGGGATGTTATATCGCCAGATGGGCGTTATGCTGCTCGCATTCTGACACACGCAGATAGGGAAGAGTTGGTGACTATTATAGATCGAGAGACAGGCATAGAGAACGAGTTGGTTAATCCTTTTCTTCACCTCCAATCTCGAGATGAGATCTTTGTTGAGTCAGTATGGGCAGTATATTGGTCACCGGATGGCGCCTATTTGTCTGTTTTGTATGATAAACATTACTACAGCGATAACTATGACAGGAATTTAGCTATTTACACACCTGCCGGTGAAATAGTTCGGCAGTACGTTGGCTTGGATACGTCATGGGGTAATCCCTGGTCCCCTGTTGCACCTTACAGGATTTTATTCAC
>SLGK01000223.1 GCA_007123775.1 Anaerolineae bacterium
CCCGTCATGGTCGGTAAAGGGATGCAGCCAGAGGGCGTCGTCGTTGTCGGCCCCGCCCAGGATGCCGGCAATGCCTTCTGTTCCCTCAGCACTGCTCGGGACAAGGCCGGGCGAATCGGGCAAGGCCAGCCAATCCTCGTCGTTGACCCAGGCCGTCCCCCGTTTGGCGTCTATCTGGATGCGGCCTCTGGGTACGTGGAGGGGCTGCCCGTCGGGCTGCCCCATCCCCGCCCGCTGCCCCACGCCCACCGGCATAACGTAGTGGCGGCCGCCGGGAATGGGCAGCCGCATCTTCTCCAGGGTGCTGTGGTTGAGCCGTTTCAAGTGCTGGTTGAACAAGCTCCTGACGTGGCTGCGAAACCACATGGGCTGCCCCCCGCTGGCCAGGTACTCCCGCAGCGGCCAGCCTTGCAGGTCGGACAGGCTGGCCTGGGGGTCTACCCGCCCCATCACCTCGGCCACCTGGCCTGTGACCACCGCCTGCTCAAACAGGTCGCCTTCGTCGCGCAGCCAGTCGAGCAGTTGCTCTTCGCGGAAGAAGGGGTGGAGATTGATGAGGCTCTGGATGTCCAGCCGCATCTCGTTGTGGCCGTGGACGAAGCTAAGCCCCACGAAGGTGGCCATCTCATCGGGGTTGGTCGTCTCGCTCTGGCCCTCACCGCCACCGGTCTGCCCGCCCACCGCCGCCCAGGGCTGCACCAGCCGCACCTCTCGCTTGGTGTCTTGGGGCAGCAGGAAATCGACCGGACGGCCGTTGTCATCCCGCAGATCGTCGGCCACCAGCGCGTGCCCTTTGTCCTGGCCTTTAGGCGTCATGACCGTGAACTCCACCCGCTGCGCCCGCGCCAGTTCGTGCGCCAGCTTTTCCCGCTTGGCCGGGGGCAGCTTCTCAGACCCCATCAGCCCCTCAGCCTGCTGTGCGGCCAGCTTCAGCAGCAGCCGGCGGCTGATCAGGCCCGCGCCGTCCCACACCTTGGCCTCATCAGGCGTCTGCTCCATGTAGCCAATGGCCACCTCGCTCTCCTTGAAGAAGCCGCTGACGAAGTGGGGGCGCATGATGCGGCTGATGCGCTTGGACAAAACAAAGCCCCCTTTGTGCATGTCCAGTTCCAGACCGGTGGCGGCCAGGAACTGCTCAGTATCCATGCCGGCCACGTACAGGTCGCTCACCTGGCTGCCGTTGACCCAGCGCAAGGTAGGCTGGCTCTGGCCAAAGGTATGGGCCGGGTGGACCGGCCCGCTACCCGCTTCGTTTGTCTCATTTCCTGCCGCTCCGCCCGCACCAGCGTTCGCATCCCCGATGTTGGCATTCGTAGGAATGCTTGCATCCCCCATGTTGGCATCCGTAGGGATGCTTGCATTCCCGATGTTCGCACCCCATGTGCCCGACACCTCAGCCGCCGGCCGCGTCACCAGATGCCAGGCCCGGTCGCTCTGCTCCAGGAAGGGGTAGATAGCCCCACCTAAACCGTCGTCGAAGCTGGTCACGTTGTAGGGCAAGGGCTGGCCGTCTGGCCCTGCCACCACCTTGACCCCGCTGCCTCCCGGACTGGCTGCGCCCCGCCCGCCCATCAGGCCACCTCCGCCGTCTGCCCGTTGAGCCACCTGGCCCGGCGGCGCACCCTGCTTTCATGCACCCCCAGCCGCCCGGCCGCCTCAGCCACCGGCAGCCCGTGGGCGTTGTGGCTGGACCGGCAGTCATAATCTGACAATTTATGCCATAGTCTCATCATCTCTAAACCTCCAAATCAAAGGAATAATTAAGAAGGAAGAGGGAAGAATTAAGAAGGAAGAAGGAAGAATATAGCCCTCATTTCTTCCTTCTGCCTTCTGCCTTCTTCCTTCTCTGCCTTCTTCCTTCTACCTTCTGCCTTTCCTAGCCGCCCGGATGCCCGCCCAGCGGGTGGGGTAGCAGATCGTCTCGACCAGCTCGCTACAGGTCGGGGGCAGGCGACCGTAGCTCAGCACCAGTACCGGCTCCAGCCGCGCCACCATCTCCCGAAAGCCATCGACAAACAACTGCCGGGCCACCGGGTCCTGCTGCCTCACGCCCACGGCCGAAACAGCCACCACGCCGCGCCTGGGCACGCCCAGAAAGCAGAAGTCGTAGCTGGCCGCCGTACTCCAACTGACGGTGGGGATGACGCGGAAGCCCTGGCTCTGCCAGAAACGGCCACACCAGCGATTGCGGTAAACATTCCATAGTTGCAGTGTCAAAGGCCACTCCCGGTAGAGCGAAAAGTCGGGCGAGAGCAGGGTGGTGTAGGGACGCAGGGCCGAAAGTGCTTTGTAGGGCCGGGTCCAGACCGTCTCGAAGCGGTAGTCGTCCAAAAAGAAGTGCGGACATCCTTCGCCCAACGACACCTCTGCCCGTATCCGCTGCCGGTAGGGGGCCAGCCAGGCCGGGGGTGGCGCTATCGCCGCCGGCAGCAGGTCGGGAATGCCATAACCATTACCGGTGGTAAAGAGCTGGCCGGCGTGCAGGCTGTCGAAGTTGCCCGGCTTGCTCTGCCAGCGTTCTGATGTTCTCGTCATAACGCTGCGCCTCCTTATAACAGCGACCTACCAGGCAGATTGCTGCCAGGCCGGGTGTCGGCCTCGGGGGGCGCGGACGGGTTGTCTGCTACGGTGCCGTCTGCTGCCATCTCATTGGCTGGCGGACCAGCGGGCGTTGGGCCAACCTTCGTTGGGCCAATCTCCGTTGGGCCGACCTCAGTTGGGCCAACATCTACTGGCGCTGAAGCAGCTTCTGCCTGCTTAGGCATAACCGGGCCATCTGCGGCGGCCAGTGCCGTCCAGTCGGTGTAGGTTCGCTCTCGCACCAGCGGTCGGGGAATCAGCAGATGCTCTGGCCCCGGCAGCCGGTCAAACAGGTGAATCGGGTCCAGCCGCTCGCCCAGAAAGACCTGTCGCCGCTCCTGCTGCGTCGCCACCAATACCTGTCCCTGCGGCAGGGCCATCATCTCGTTGGGCGTCAGCGCTGCTCCTTCGTGCCAGGCCCAGGATGCCCCCTGGTTGTGGCTGGTTTGGGTATAGGCTTGCCCATCCCTGCCCTGCTGCTGCCTTGATCCCTGCGTCGCCGACGTCAGCGGACTGGCCTTGAGCGTCGTTCCGTACAGTTCGGACATCAGTTTGGCCGTCTCCATCTCCGCCGCCGGATACCAGAGCTGGTGGGCGCAGTTGGAGATGATCGACCGCGCCCCCTGCTGCCCATATAGCTCCTGTAGCTGGGCGATGGACTGGACGTAGAGCAGCAGCGTCACCCCATACCCCCCAACCGTGGCCAGGTAGTCGCTGATGTTACGCAGCCCCACCGCCGGCAGTTCGTCAATAGCCATCAGCAGCTTGGGGTAGGCTTGACCCGGTTCTGTGCGTGACTGGTAGCGCAGCATCGCGGCCACAATCGCCGCCACCACGCCTCCCGCCGCCCGCAGGTCGTTGAGGCTGTAGGTCAGATAGACCGTGCCGTTCTGCTCGGCCCACTCCGGCGGTATGATCCTGTCCCACCGCTTGAGGTCGGGTGGGGCGATGGTGTCGATGTGGCTCTGATAGGGGGCCAGCCGGGCGGTGAAGTTGCCCAACGCCGAGGTCACAAACCGATCATGGTGGTATTCCTGGGGCGACGCCCCGTTGGTAAAGATGTCCACATGCCGCCGCGCTTCGGGCACGGTCCGCAGCGCCGTCAGCGCCTCCTGCGGGTTGCTCTCGGCCAGGTCCAGCAGCAGCCGGACGGGGTTGCGCTTGTGGGCGCGGGCGAAGGCTTCTACCGCGTAGAAGAGGGAGAGGGATTTCTCGGCAAAGATGCTCTCCCGGCTCTGCCACGGTCGCAGCAGATGGTAGTGGAGTTCATAGGCGTCATCTCGGTTTCGCAGGTGGCGGTAGTAGCCGGAGAGGTGGACCTGGTGGCCCGGCACGCAGTAGACCGGCCCCAACTGCCGCCGCCAGGTCGCCGTGCGCTGGTACTGTTCCTTTTTTGGATCCAAAACAAAGGCGGGGCCGGGGTAGCGCAGCAGCGTCTCGGTTAATTGTAAACCCTTCCCGCCTCTCGTTGGCGCCGTCACCAGGACGTGGCCTTCCAGCCGCTCGAAGTCCAGCCCCAGCAGCCGCTTTGGTTCCTTTTTCTTTTTCCCTGCCACCTGCACCAGCGGAATCCCCTTTTCCATAGCCAGGCTGTCGGCTATCTTCTCGGCCTCTACCCGCCCCTGGTTGGCCGCCGCCTTCTCCAGCAGCTTGTGCAGTCCGTAGCGCGGGTTGGGCGGCTGGCTCAGGATTATGAGGAACAGCACCACCAGCCCCGGCATCACCACCGCCAGCGGCAGCCAGAGCAGGCTCGGTCTGGCCGCACTCTCGCTGATGTAGCCGCCTATCTCCAGCAGCCACCACAAGAAGCTAAAGCCGCCAAAGAACAGGGCGCTCCCCAGCCGCGTCAGGCCGCTCAGAGCGCCAATCCCGGCCACCGTGCTGGGGGCCAGGGCCGCACCCACCAGCCAGATGACCACAGCCAGCCCCAGCCCCAGCCACCATCGGCGTCGGCTGTCGTCGGGCAGGCTGCGCCACCATTCCATAAAGTAAGTACCAACTGTTATGTCACTATTTGGTGTTTCCATTGTTTTGTCTCCCGTTTGTGATCACCAGCAAAGACACAAAGGCATGTGCTGCACCATACCAAAGGCAAAGCGCTGCCGTTCTTCTTCAGGCAAAGCGTATTGATGCACTTTGCATCCATGCACACTGCCTCCATGCACGCTGCATCCATGCGCTTTGTGTCTTTGTGGCGAATTCTCAGAAAAGCCGGGCGTCCTCTACGTCCGGGCCATGATCCTGACAGCCGCGGCTACCGGCCGGGGGGTTCCCTGACCAGAACCAGCTGTCCGCATCCATCTCGATGGTGGCGACCTCAGCCGCAGCCGCCTCGCCAGCCGATGCCGGTGACGCTGCCTGTTTCTCTGTTCGGGCCACCCACCAGGCAACCACTTGGTACAGCAGCCAGTGGCTACCTTCTTTGACCCCGTCCAGCAGATAGAGGCCGCAGCCCACCAGCAGCAGCACGTCGGCCGCCCACAAGGTGGTTAAGTCGCCGGGCTGGTCCAGTTCCAGGAAGGCAGCCACAAACAGCAGCGGCATTCCTAGCCTTAGCAGCAGCCAGACCCCTATCACCCCATAATCCCAGGTGGCCACTGAGGTGGCCACTGAGGCGGGCGCGGTTTCGGTCAGATAGGGGTTGCTGCTGTCGTCTGGCCGCTTTGTCCAATTAGTATGTTCGTCTGTTGTTCTCATTAGATTTCTAATCCCCAGGCTTGCCGGCGCGTCTGGCCAATTTCTTCTTCCTGGCCGGCAGATAACTCTTGAGTCAATGCCATCTGAACGGCTTCCCGCTCAACCAGGACCGCCTGCACGTCGGCCTGCCATTGCAAATACTGTTCCTTTTCCATGCGTTTGTCCCAAAAGAAGAGGGCGTGGGCGTGGCTGTAGTGCGTATCCTCATGGACCATCATTCTGTATGGGGCACTTATCGCTTCATCGACGGCCAGCGCCAGCCGGTAGTCGTCGGCTGGGAGCCGGACGCGGGGCACCGACAATACGGCATGAACCGTGTACCGGTGTGCCCGCGCCTCGGCTTTGCCCCAGGCCAGCACCGCCTCATGGCTGTGGCGCTGGCCATCCTCGCCGACCCACTCGCCGCGCAGTTGTTCGCCTTTATGTGGCCAGCGGTGACCATAGGCCACGTAATGGGCTGCCTGCCGCACCGCCACGATTGATGGCCGTCCGGTCGGCGTTTGGTTGGACTGGAGCTGCACACCCACAAAAGCCCGGCTGCCTTTAGCCATCGGTCATCTCCTCCTGCTCAGCACCGGCAGCGCTCTCCGCATCCTGCCACAGTCGCTCTATCGCCGCCGCCCGAGCCAAATCCTTTACCTGCTGCTGCAGCTCACGGACGCGCCGGTCCGGTTGAACGTCCGGGTTCAGGCTGACCCCCAGCTTCTCTTCAAAGCCGTCCGGGTCCTGCCGCGCTTCGCGCCACATCGTTTGCAGCACCATAAAGTCGGCTTTGGTGTTGGCTTCTTCGGCCGCCATGACCGCCTGGGAAGACAACCGCGCGTAGCGGTCCAGGTAGCGGTCCAGGATGCTGTCCAATAAGCTCGTCAGCAATCGAGGCAGCGTTTCGGCCGACCGATTCCCCAACCCCAACAGGGC
>SLGK01000128.1 GCA_007123775.1 Anaerolineae bacterium
GCTTTGGCGGCAACCTGCTTGCGCTTGTGACCATAGGGCAGTCTCAGAGTCCCTGCTGGGACTGCCTGTTTCTAATGAGATTTGTTGCATAAGGCACCTCCATTGTGCGAGTTTGCCTTATCCTATCGTCAGGTATGGGGGGCTGGGCAAGAAGATTGTCTAATTGGGGTTGATTTCCTCTTTTTCTTTTGCTTCGAATTCCCAGAACGGCTTAATTTGGACGGTACAGCCAATCAATCTATAATTCTTGCCATGCAACATACCCACAACGATCAGGACCCACGTACCGGCAGCAACAGCGATAACCAATCCCCACCCGAATTTGTGCATCCTATTGAGGCCGAATTTGCCCGCATTTTGGACTATTACGGCATTCCCTGGCAGTACGAACCCAAAACCTTTGTCCTGGAACAGGATGAGGCGGGCAATGTGACAGAGGCGTTTTCCCCCGACTTTTATCTGCCTGATGAGGATTTGTTTGTCGAACTGACTACCATGCGCCCCAAGCTGATCACCAAGAAAAACCGCAAAATTCGCCGCCTGCGTGAGCTGCACCCGGAAGTGAACATCAAACTATTCAAGCGTGATGATCTGCGCGATCTGATGATCAAGTATGGTCTGGATGAGCAGGCGTCCACGATTCTCGGCACAGAAGCTCAGGAGACACCTTGATGAGCCATTACTACCCGCCAGAGGCATATCATGAATTGAGCGAGGGCGTGCGTGAGGTTTTGTTGTCGGCCGAGCAGATCGAGCAACGGGTGCGCGAGCTGGGTGCTGCTATCTCACGTGATTACGAAGGTTGTAACCCGCTCCTGGTAGGTGTACTAAAAGGGGTATTCCCGTTCATGGCCGATTTGCTGCGGATGATCACTATCCCGGTTGAGGTGGATTTTATCGCTATTACCCGCTACGCTGCGGCTGAGCGCAGAAACGGTGCCGTGCGTATTACCAAAGACCTGGATGAACCCATCGAGGGGCGGCACGTGCTGTTTGTAGAAGACGTAATTGATACCGGCCTGACGTTGAGCTATCTAATCCGCAACTTGACCAGCAGGCGACCGGCCAGTCTGAAAGTGTGTACGCTGTTTGACAAGTCACGCCGTCGTCTGATTGATATTCCATTGCAGTATAAGGGGTTTGACCTGCCAACCAAATTTGTCGTGGGCTATGGGCTAGACTATCGGGAAAAGTATCGCAATCTGCCGTTTGTGGGGCTGTTGTCGCCTGAGGTGTTTCAACCAGACGAATAACAAAGACCTGCGAGGTTTTGGCACCCGTTGATTGCCAACGCTTATGGCGTAAACCGCGCAGGTCTGTACGGTTGCTAACAAAAAAAGAGGAGTTCCAAGTAACCTCCAGCTTTTTTACCTTATTCGCCACCTTATTTTGCTTGACCGATGTAAACGGCTTACAAAACAGGTTTGAACCTTTTGTGTGGTTTATTTGCTGCCAATAGTATCAATCCCTCAATATCTATTGTTAGCAAATACCAGCCATATATGTTTTAAGTATATGGCCACATCAGGCGCGTTTTGGTTGACTTTTTACCGGCCTTCACGGATAAGTAATCATCCTGATCGAAGCTACCGGTTGGTCATTATCACCAATTGTTGTACACAATCTGTAATGATGGCCTCAGCCAATTATTCACGCTTTGGTAAAAGTGCCTTCCAATTTCTTGGAACTTCCTCTAGCATCTATCGGGAGCAATAGTATGCTCCTTCAAGATAGGTAAATGATACAGGAAAAGAGTACCTAAGTCATGTGATCTTTGTCATGTATTTGTCATGACAAGGGTCGCGGGTGGTCGGTCAGCATATCTTGGCTACGCACAAAAGCCAGCACGATTATCGTCCGTTTTGTTGGTGTCACTGTGAGAAATTGAAAAAGTGGGCGATAAAAGGGGGAAACGGCCGTTACTCTGTGGTATGATTTAACGTTATGAAACTGACACGATTTGCCAAATATTCCTGGTTCGTCCTGGCTTACACCCTGGGCGTTATTCTATGGGGCGCGTTTGTCCGGGCTACCGGTTCGGGCGCAGGCTGTGGCAACCATTGGCCCACCTGCAATGGCCAGATCATTCCTCGTCCTGAAGAGATTGAAACCGTTATTGAATTAACCCACCGCGTCACCAGCGCGTTTTTGGGCGTGCTGATCATCATTATGGTGGTGTGGGCTTTCCGCCTGTATGCGCCAGGCCATGTGGTGCGTAAAGCAGCCGTTCTCTCCCTCATTTTCGTTATCATTGAAGGGCTGATTGGGGCCGGGCTGGTCATTTTTGAACTGGTGGGCCTGAATCAGTCGGGTGAACGAGCCATCGCTATGGCGCTACATCTGGTCAACACGCTAATTCTGGTTGGCTTTTTAACGCTGACTGCCTGGTGGGGCAGTGGTGGTCGCGTGCCCCAATGGGCCGGGCAGCGGCGAATCAACTGGCTGATTGGTATCGGCGTGGTGGGCATGATGGTAGTGGGGGCCAGCGGAGCCGTGACAGCCCTGGGGGATACACTCTTTATCCATGAGGGTGTGCCGATTGAGTCGTCGCCGACCACAGAATTTCTGGTGCAGTTGCGTATCTGGCATCCGGCCCTGGCGGTGGTGACGGGATTGTTTGTGGTTCTGGCAAGTACGGCCGTTTACCGTATGCGTCCTTCTAGCCAAACCTTGCTTTTCTCGCGCCTGGTGAAAGTCACCTTTATTGTGCAACTGTTGGCCGGGGTGCTTAACGTCTATCTGATGGTCCCCATTTGGATGCAATTGGTCCACCTGCTGCTGGCCGACATCATCTGGATACTCTGGGTGCTCCTGGGGGCCACCGCGCTGGCCGAACCGGCGCGACAGGCAATCGCCGCATCCCAGCCCAGTGCCAAACGCCTCAAAACCTCAGAAGTGTAGGTTGGCCCTGATGCTCTACTTCATCGCTACCCCTATCGGCAACCTGGGCGACATCAGCCTGCGGGCGTTGGAAACGCTGCGGGTAGTAGACAGCGTCGCCAGCGAAGACACCCGCAAAACAGGCCATTTACTCAAGCATTTTGAGATCAGTAAGCCGCAAATTGCTTTCCATGAGCATAACGAGGAGAAAGCCGGCCGTCGCATCATCGGACTGCTGCAAGCGGGCCAATCGGTAGCCGTCGTCAGTGAAGCGGGTACACCCGGCATTTCTGATCCTGGCTACTCGCTGGTGCAGCGGGCTATCGAGGCTAATATCCCCTTCACCATGATTCCCGGCCCCACCGCGCTGGTCATGGCCCTGGTCCTGTCCGGCCTGCCGGCCCACGCCTTTACTTTTCGCGGCTTTCCGCCACGTAAGCAGGGCAAGCGGCAGCGCTTTTTGGCTGTGGACGCCGAATCCCCCCACACGCTCATTTTCTACGAAAGCCCCTATCGCCTCGTCGGCTTTTTAGAAGATGCTCTCACCGTTTATGGCGACCGCCCGGCCGCCGTCGCCAACGAACTGACCAAACTGTACGAATCGGTTGAGCGGGGAACCTTGTCTGAATTACTGGCCCACTACCAGGCCAACGAGCCGAGAGGGGAGTACGTGGTGGTGATTGGTGGGAAAACGTAGTGCTTGGTGCGTATTGCGTATTGCGTATTGCGTATTGTGTGTTGCGTGTTATGCACGATGAGCAACGCGATACAATGCTTTTCCTCAGCTTTTCTCCGTGAAACTCCGCGTGTCCTCTGCGTATCTCCGCGTAACTGCTTTTGGTTGTGGTTACGCCACATTACGCACTACGAACTACGCACTATTTATGGTAAGGTTCGTTGTTGAGAATGGTAAAGGCCCGGTAAAGCTGTTCTAGCAGGATGACGCGGGCCAGTTCGTGGGGAAAAGTCAGATAGGAAAGGGCCAGTTGGGTGTGGGCCGCCTGGGTGACTGCCGGGGCGAAACCCAAAGGTCCACCAATGAGGAAGGCAATACGGCCGTAACGTTCCAACTGCTGCGCCACAAATTTAGCCAGATTCTCGCTGGTGGTGTGTTGGCCGGTGGGGGTCAGGGCAATCAGCCGGTGGCTGCTGGCGGCCGCTTTGAGCAGCAGCTCCCCCTCTTTTTGCAAAGCGGCCGTTTCCGGTAGACCTGATCCCAGCGCATCACGAACCTCAATCAGGTCCACATCACAATAATGGGGCAGCCGTGCCAGATAATCGTCTTGGGCCGCCAGCCAGTGGGGCGTTCGCATTTTGCCTACGGCCGTAATGGTCAAATGTCCGGGTAGTTTCGCCACGTCTTACTCCTTCGAAAATAGGACGCAGATTAACGCGGATAAACGCAGATAATTTTCATTTATCGTGGTGCGCTGCGCCCATGTGGAACTCCTCTGTGAATGGAGCGCCAGCATCCCTGCTGGCATCGGGTAGGCTGTGAAGCCGGCTGTCCGTCATACCCAATGGTATCCCACTGTGACAGGTAGACAAGCACAGCCTGGACCAAACTTGACGGCGCGCACAATTGGTATGGTTATCGTTTAATTTTATGAATATGTATAGGACCATTTTTCTTGTAATCCTATCCAGCCCCCATTACAATTATAATGTGGACTATGCAACTAGAGGCGAATCAGCGTGTTCACCCGAAGCTGGGTAGACAGGTGGGTCTTTATTGGGCAGGCACGTGGGTCTTTATTGGGCAGGCACGTGGGTCTTTATTGGGCAGACACGTGGGTCTTTATTGGGCAGACACGTGGGTCTTTATTGGGCAGACACGTGGGTCTTTATTGGGCAGACACGTGGGTCTGCCCCTACTAATCGTATACGGAGGCTAAAAATGAGCAACAATGGTAGCGTGTCCCCCAACGGACAGAGTGAAGTGGCCAGCGTCAAAGTTAAGCGCGGTCTGGCCCAAATGTTAAAAGGTGGCGTCATTATGGACGTGGTGACGCCGGAGCAGGCGATTATTGCCGAAGAAGCCGGGGCCGTGGCCGTCATGGCCCTGGAGCGCGTCCCGGCCGATATTCGGGTCGATGGCGGCGTGGCCCGTATGTCTGACCCCGGCATGGTCAAGGAGATCATCCAGTCGGTCAGTATCCCGGTGATGGCCAAGGCTCGTATCGGCCATTTTGTCGAGGCCCAAATTTTGGAGGCCATTGGCGTCGATTATGTAGACGAAAGCGAGGTACTGACCCCCGCTGATGAAACCTACCACATCGACAAACATCCTTTCAAAGTGCCTTTTGTTTGCGGCTGCCGCAACCTGGGTGAGGCATTGCGCCGCATTGGCGAAGGGGCGGCCATGATTCGTACCAAAGGTGAAGCAGGCACCGGCGACGTGGTCGAGGCCGTGCGCCACGCCCGTACCGTCCTGGGGGATATTCGCCGCTTGCAGTTGATGCCCGATGAAGAGCTAATGACCTACGCCAAAGAGATTGGTGCCCCCTATGAACTGGTGAAAGAGACCAAGGCACTCGGCCGTTTACCGGTGGTTAACTTTGCTGCCGGGGGTATCGCCACCCCGGCCGACGCGGCTCTGATGATGCAAATTGGCGTGGACGGCGTCTTTGTCGGCTCCGGTATCTTCAAGAGCGGGGACCCGGCGCGGCGGGCCAAAGCGATTGTGGAAGCAACGACCCATTTCAACAACCCGGAGATTCTGGCGCAGGTAAGTGAGAATCTGGGTGAGCCGATGGTGGGCATTAACGTCAGCAGCCTGGCCGAGAGTGAACAGTTGGCCACGCGGGGCTGGTAACAACGCGGTATTGTGGTGCTGGGCACTGGACTTAAGCGTCGACGTTATCCAAAACCGTTCGGCCAGTGCCTTGCACCGGGGTCATGTGTAATATGAAAATTGGTGTTCTGGCGCTGCAAGGGGCGTTTATTGAACATATCAAGATGTTACAGAAGCTGGGGACAACGGCCGTTCCCGTACGGCTCCCGGCTGATATAGAAGGGCTGGACGGGCTGATCATCCCCGGCGGCGAGAGTACCACCATCGGCAAGCTGGCGGTGCAGTATCACCTGTTAGAACCGCTGCGCCAGTTTGCGCTGCAAAACCCGGTCTGGGGCACCTGCGCCGGCATGATCTTGATGGCCAAAGATATCGGCCGCGACCAACCCTTACTGGGTGTAATGGATATTGTCGTAGAGCGCAATGCGTTCGGCCGGCAGATCGACAGCTTCGAGACTGGTCTGGACGTGCCTGCCCTGGCTAATGGGTCAGGACCGGCTGCCCCATTCCCCGCCGTCTTTATCCGCGCCCCGCGCCTGGTGGCGGCCAACGGTGAAACGGAGGTATTGGCAACGCTGGCTGACGGCACGGCCGTTGCTGCCCAGGAAGGTCACTGGCTCGTCACTTCATTCCACCCCGAACTGACCGACGACGACCGCTTTCATCGCTACTTTCTCAGTTTGGTAAGGTAGACAGTTCGTTTCATAGGATATTATTATGCCACAATTTGAATATATGGTCTGCGCCTTGCAGTTTAACCGCGTCACCTTTGTCAACGGTGAGTGGCAGGGTAGCCAGCCCCTTGATCCCCAGAATCCAAGCGACTCTTTTGCCAGTTGCCCCACCATTTGGGATTATTTGAAAACGGCCGGCCACCAGGGCTGGGAGTTGGTCGCTGCTCTGGAGCAAACGGCCGCGGATCAGCAAAAGATGCAGACGCTTTATTTGAAACGAGTCTTGAAGCATACCATGTAGCCTATCGCCGCACGGAGAGAACGACATGAACCAGTTGAATTATGACGAACGGGGCTTGATTCCGGCCGTCGTTCAGGACGCGACCACAAAACAGGTGTTGATGGTAGCCTGGATGAATGAGGACGCGCTGCGGCTGACGCGGGCCACGGGCGAAACCCATTTCTGGAGCCGCAGCCGCCAGACGATGTGGCACAAAGGGGACTCGTCGGGCAATGTGCAAACCGTGCGTGAAATCCGCTACGACTGTGACGCCGACACGCTGCTGATTCTCGTCGATCCGGCCGGCCCGGCCTGTCACACGGGGGAGGTTAGTTGTTTTTACAGAACGCTGTACAAATAGTGCGTAATGCGTAGTGCGTAGTAATAATCGCTACGCACTACGACAAAAGCCATACCTACTTAATCTTGATCTGGCTGAGATCGGCCGTTACTTCGGGATACTGCGGGTTCATCTCCCGTATTGTGTCAATAATGACGCGCATGACGGCCAGGTTGCGGTACCATTTCTGATTGCCCGGAATGACGTACCAGGGCGCATGGTCCGTGCTGGTGCGCTGTAACATCTCCTCAAAAGCCACCATATAATCGTCCCAATCCTGCCGCTTTTCCAGATCCCCTTCATCAAACTTCCAATGCTTTGTCGGATCGTCCAGCCGGGATTGCAGCCGTTTGCGCTGCTGGGCGTGGGAAATGTGCAGGAAAAATTTGAGGATGCGCGTGCCCTCGTCGTGCAGCAGCCGCTCAAAGTTGTTGATATGTTCGTAGCGACGCCGCCAGACCGCTTCCGGTACCAGTTCATCCACGCGCACCACCAGCACATCTTCATAATGGGAGCGGTTGAAGATGCCGATCATGCCGCTGGCAGGCGTCACCTTGTGTATACGCCACAAATAGTCGCGGGCCAGTTCATGTTTGGTCGGCACTTTGAACGATTCGACGCGCACCCCCTGCGGGTTAACCCCTTGCAGAATGTTGCGAATAACGCCATCTTTGCCGCCGGTGTCAATCGCCTGGAATACCAACAGCAGGCTTTGTTTATCTTCAGCATAGAGCCGTTCCTGCCAGTCGATGAACTCCCGCCGCAGCTCACGGAATTCGGCTTCGGCTTCGGCGCGGTTGTCGTGGAATTTGCGGCCTCTGGGCGTAAAATCTTTCAGGCGCAAACTGGCCGCCTGCTGGGGATGAACAAGATGGGTGGTTGGCATAATTATTCTCCAAAGTTTACAGTAAGTCCTCTGAACCTTCGGTTGGCTGTAGGCGAGCGTTAAAAATGTCGCCTCGTCTCATGACAATTCAGCCTCACCGGCGAGTAAAGCTTCCCAATCGCTGTCCTCAAATGCTTTGTCGAGTTGCTCGTTTAACGCCAGATAGTCTTGATCATCATTCATTTTCGCAAATTGAGCATCAATTTCTTGCTGCTCCAATTCCAGCAAGAAATGTTCCAAAGCAGCCGTGATCAGTGCGTTTCTGTCTGGTAATGTACCAGCCGCAACGATCTTTTGACTACGTTCGACGAGATCAAGTGGTAATTTGACTGTGGTCTGTACCGTCTGTTGTTTTTTAATAATTGGTGTGACCATACCTATTCTCCTCTGAGCATGTTGCTATGGTATTGCCATTCTACTAGCTAATCGTTGATAAAGTCAATAAAAACCACTGCCAGGTCTGTAGGCCCTTTAGAACTGCGGCAAAACGTCGGCAAAGGTACGCAGGTAGTCGTCGAGGATGGCGCGGGCACGGCCGATATCGTTGATCATCGGGTCCAACAGCAGGGTTTGCAGGGCCAGGTGGCGGTCGCCGGTAACGGCCGTTTCCACCACCATCTCCACCAAATCCACCTCCCGCCGGCAGAGGGCGGCAATCGGCTGCGGTAGATCACCCACTTGTACGCCGCGCACGCCCCAGCCGCTGACCAGCCCCGGCACTTCCACAATCGCCTCGTCGGGCAGGTTGGCGATAGCGCCCCGGTTGGGGATATTGACTGCTTCGTCGTAATAGTTTTCGTTGTGGGAAACGGCCGTAATCAACTCCGCCGCCCCTTCACTATGAACAGCCTTCAACTCAGCCACCGGACGCTCGCCAGCCGCCATCTCCGCCAGCATTTGATAGAGCGCCTCCCGCCGCGCCTCATTACCGCCCCAGTCGTAGAGCGGGATGCGATACGTTTCCCACGGCTTCGCCAGCGGATCATGCAGCCAGGGCAAATACTCCACGACATGGGTATCCCCGGCAATAGGCAGATAGCCAAAGAGGCGAAACAGCTCCATCGAAAACAAATCGAGCGACTCCGGCACCTGGGGCAGCGCGGCCCGCAGCGCGGGATACAAATCCTCACCCGTCTGCCGGTCGCGCACGTCCAGCAGCCAGATAAAATGGTTCAGCCCGGCCGACTTGATAGCCACGCGCTGCCGCGCCACCTGCGCCACCTGATGCTTTGTCTCGATATTGCCCGGATCAGAGTGGCAGTTGAAACCGTCGGGAATCTCCAGCCCAAACCGCTCCCGCAGCAGCACGCCCACCATGGCGTAACCCACTTCGATCTGGTGGCATTTGCCTACCGTCTTGATGCGACTGTACTTTGTCACCGCCCGCGTGATGCGCGGCAGCGGGTTGCTAAAGTTGATCAGCCAGGCGTCGGGGCAAAGCGTCTCCATATCCCGCACGATTTCCATGAACGGGGGAATCTGGCGGCAGGCGTGCATCAGGCCGCCCGGACCGCCGTTCTCACCATAGGGCTGGCGCAGACCATGTTTCAGCGTCACTTCCCAGTCCAGCCGCCACAGCTTTTCGCGGGGCGGCACCTCAATGGAGACGACCACAAAATTGGCTCCGCGCAGTGCTTCCCGCCGTTCGGTAGTGGCTTGAATGGACATCTCACCACCCCAGGCCGCGTTCATTTTTTCGGCCACGTTGGCAACTAGTGCCAACGTAGATTCGTTGGTATCCACCAGGGCCAGCTCGCTGCCGCGCAGTTTTGGCTCACGCAGCAGCGTAGCCAGCGTTGTCGGGCCAAAGCTGGTGCTGCCCGCCCCGATGATGACGATTTTGGTCACAATATTCTCCTGTTGGTGATAGACGGAGGACGGAAGACCGAGGACGGATATGTCTGCTCAATCCGTCCTTCGTCCTTCGTCCTCGGTCATCACTACAAAAAAGGTGTGATCATTTTACGATTTAGCCATTCCCAATTATACTTGAGCAAAGGCTACAATGAAATTGATCGTTTAGCGTAAACTGTGGCAAGTAAAAAAAGTAAAACGTAAAACGTAATACCTCTCTCCTTACGCTTTACATTTTACGCTTCATTTATTCCCTAAGTTCTTACCATAAGGAGGTCATCATGGCTGACGAAAAGAAAATGACAGGCGAAGTATACCATCCCGCACCAGAGGTCGTGGCCAATGCCCACATTACCGACTACGACAAAGTGAATGATCAGGCCACCAAAGACTTGGCCGGTTTTTGGGGCAAAATCGCCTCGGAAAATTTTGAATGGTATCAGCCCTGGGAAAAGGTGCTGGATGACAGCAACGCCCCCTTTTACAAATGGTTTGTGGGGGCCAAAACCAACATCGTCCATAACGCCCTGGACCGCCACGTTCGCAGCGCCAACCGCAACAAGGCGGCCCTGATTTTTGAAGGAGAACAGGGCGACCGGCGCACCTACACCTACCAGCAGCTTAACCATGAGGTGTGTAAATTCGCCAGCGTCCTGCGCTCGATGGGCGTGGGCAAAGGGGACCGCGTGACCATCTACATGGGGCGCGTCCCGGAACTGATGATCGCCATGCTGGCCTGCGCCAAAGTGGGGGCCATGCACTCGGTGGTGTACGGCGGCTTCTCCACCGAGGCCCTGCTGGACCGGATTGAGGACAGTAAGTCGAAGATTTTGATCACCTGCGACGGGGCCTGGCTGCGGGGCAATATCATCGAACTGAAGAAAATTGCCAACGACGCCGTGGACCGGGCCGGTACGATCCAGTCGGTCATTTGCGTCAAGCGCACCGGCCAGGATGTGGAAATGGTGCCGGGGCGGGACTATTGGTATCACGATTTGATGACGCTGCCGGTGGTTGACCCCAACGCGCCCACCGAGGTCATGGATGCCGAGGACCCGCTCTTTATTCTCTACACGTCGGGCACGACGGGTAAGCCGAAGGCGATTTTGCACACGCATGGCGGCTACATGGTCTGGACGGCGACCACGCTGAAATGGGTCTTTGACTTGAAGCGGGAAGACGTCTGGTGGTGTGCGGCCGATCCCGGCTGGATTACGGGGCATAGCTACATCGTCTACGCGCCGCTGGTACTGGGCATCACCAGCTTTATGTATGAGGGTGCGCCCACCCATCCTTACCCGGACCGCTGGTGGTCGCTGGTCGCTCGCTACGGTATCTCGGTGCTTTACACGGCCCCAACGGCGATTCGCGGCCTGATGCGCTTTGGCGAAAGCTGGCCCAATAAGCATGACCTCTCCAGCCTGCGCCTGCTGGGGTCGGTGGGTGAGCCGATCAACCCGGAAGCCTGGAAATGGTATTACCGGGTCATCGGCAAGGAAAAATGCCCCATCATGGATACCTGGTGGCAGACGGAAACGGGTGGTTTTATGATCACGCCCCTGCCCTGTGTGCCGCTCAAGCCCGGCTCAGCCACCCGCGCCTTCCCCGGCGTGGTCGTGGATGTGGTGGATGAGGAAGGGGAACCGGTTGGCGTCAACGAAGAGGGCTATCTGGTCATCAAGACGCCCTGGCCGGGCATGTTACGCACCATCTTTGGCGACCCGGACCGCTTTGTGCAGCAGTATTGGAGCCGCTATGAGGAGCAGGGCTGGTATCTGCCCGGCGACAGCGCCCGTAAGGATGAGGATGGCTATATTTGGGTAATCGGCCGTATCGACGACGTGATCAAGGTTTCGGGCTACCGGCTGGGCACAGCCGAAATCGAAAGCGCCCTGGTCAGTCATCCGGCGGTGGCAGAAGCGGCCGTTATTGGCCTGCCCGATGAGGTGAAAGGCAACATCATCAAAGCGTTCTGCATTTTGCGCCAGGGGTACGAGGGCAGCAGCAAGCTGGAACAGGAGCTGCGCGACCATGTAGGCAAGGAGATGGGGCCGATTGCCAAGCCGGCCTCGGTGGCTATCGTGGACAGCCTGCCCAAGACCCGCTCCGGCAAAATCATGCGCCGCGTCCTTAAGGCCCAGGAAATGGGCCAGGATGTGGGGGATTTGTCTACATTGGCGGATTGATTTGACTGATTTAACCACGGATTTGACGGACTTGTGGTGAGCCAGGCCGAACCATCAAACGGATCGATACGGATAAGGCATGGTTCACTGCTCCCTAGCAGCTAACTTTACAAATTTTGACGGAGGACCGAAGACGAAGGACGGAATTAGACTGGCTATCGGTCTTCCGTCTTCCGTCCTCGGTCAGTAAATTGTCAAGCTAATTGGTATACTGTACAGAAAAGCTGAACGCTTCTCATTAAAATAGCCACTGACTTTAATTCAGGTGTGGATGGTATGAAAATAATCGAAATGTCAATAGACGAAAGATTATTGAAGGAAGTCGATCAAACAGTGTACAAGCTGCAAATGACTCGTGCTGAGTTTATCCATAAGGCGTTAACCCAAACATTACGCCAATACCAGTTACCAAAGTTGGAAGAACAGGATGCGGTGGGCTATGCGCGTCGGCCGGCTCAGGCTGATGAAGTGGAAGAATGGGCTACGGAGCAGGTTTGGGGGCATGAATGGAACGAGGCGAAGTAAGATGGTATGCCAACGGATTGTGCCACCAATTTTTACAATCTCCAAACTGTACCCAAACGGAAATTAGGTGCCTGGTCAATTCGTATAAGCGCCGTGAAAATCTGTTTGATCCGGTTTATTTGTGGTCAGAATAGATACTCTGGATAAGTAACCTGAAACGGAGACAGCATGAATTTAGAAGAGTTAAATAGCTTGATTAGCTACGTAAAAAGAAAGCAACCAAATGGTACTCCTATAGCTAGATTTATACAAGAATCCTATAAACCTGACTTCGAGCATGAGAGGAAACTCGCGCTATTTGAAGGTTATTTACAAACTTTGGAAGGCTATTTAGAGCAAGAAGCACAACAAGCTAAAGATAAGATACGCCAAACCGAAGCTAAAATAGATGAAGAGTTCGAAAAATTAAACCAAAAGGTAAAAGCGGGGCTGATTTCCTCTGAACCTAATGTTGTTGACAGGCATCAGGAAGAAATTTTGGATCAGTGGAGATACGAATTACAGTATGCAGATTATTGGTCGGACACAGTGGATGAGTTTGCTGACACACTACGTAAGTCGTTCTTTATAAATCTGTATGGTTTTTGGGAATCGCAACTTTTCCCTTTATGTAAAGCCTTAGAACCCTACGAAAACATGCCGAAAGTGGAGAATGCTCTAGATTTTGGTCCGGCTCAAGCCAAGGAATTCCTCGGAAAAATAAACGTACCTCTTGGTGGTGGAACAGCTTGGTGTACAATCAACAATTACCGACTCTTACGGAACTGTCTAGTTCACAATAATGGGGACCTTGAAAGGTGTGGAAAAAAAGATCGAAAAAATATAGAGTCTTTCCTATCCAAGCGACCCCTGCTTTCTATCGACAAAAAAGGTGATATTTTTCTCAATACAGCAGACGTAGTTCTGGTACGAAAAGAAAAGGTGACGTTCTACAGAATACAGGAACTTAGAAATATGCTATCTGAATCAGGAGAAATCTGCTTCAAGAAAGGGGAGGTAATCTGTCTACCAGAAAGTATAGGTGTTTTTCAAGAAGATTTTACATTTCAGAAAGATAATCCGAATGACTCGGCAACATTGAGAACCCTTGAGGAAAAGGAGCAAATCATCTTCCGTAAAGGAAAGACAATTATTTGTCGTATAGATGAAGATGATCCTGTTAATCTCCAAGAAGCTGATGCAGTTATTTTCCAAGAAGGAAGTAACGTTATCTTCCGTCAAGGATCTATTTTCCGAAGCATGGTGGTTATCAACAAGGGATTTTGTGAAGAATCTCTTGAGACGTTCACTCAATTCTTTGAAGATTTGCAGAACGCATTGACACAATGGGCTTTGTCGCAAACAGAAAGCTAATAGTTTACTTTGTGCTAAATTAGGGAAAAGTTGTAAGGGTAAATAGAAAACGGCCGTTGGAAAAATAACGACTACGCCAATTGTAACGTTTTAGGCAGCAGAAAATGGGCAATCGCGTTGAGTTTAAACTACAGTCTGACGATGACGAAACTATCATAGATGAGATAGCAAACTTCCTTGCGCCGGTTGGTATCTCGCATGTGTACAAAGAAGAGGAAAGAGCTGTAAAGTCGTGGGAAGTTGCAATCGATATTGTGTTAACCATTTTAGGTCCATGGGTATCAGAAAGGTATATTTTAGACCCATTGGCTGATAGAGGTGAAGATTGGATAAAGAGTGTGTTAGCTACATGGAGAAAAACAAAATCGAAACGCAGCTTCAATATCGTTGTCAAGTTCGAACACAACGCAAACACATTTGAAATCCAAGTGCCTAACGCTTCTAACCTAGAATTTCTCAATCAGATTTGGGAACATATTCGTAAAGCTCATCAAGTTGTTCTCAGTGTTCAGAAACAAGATGTAGCAATAGAAAAGATTCGCATTCTATCTAACGGAACTCGCAAATTGTTGGTAATCGGTTATAAAAGTGGACGCCCAAAGTACACTATTGATATAGAAAAGGAAAGCATCTTGGAAATCCCGGCATCAACGCCAACCAATCAGCCGCTAGATGCAAAAGCCATCCTTTGGCGGATAGAACAATTAAACAGACACGTGGCATATCGCAAAATGCTCCAGGAAAATGGTCACCATGTAGAAGAAACCGAAATAATTCGCTTAGAACAGGAGATAGAAGTCGAAAAGACTAAACTTAAGCCTGTTTAGAGTAGGCGTAAACGTTTAGGCGGACCAGGCAATGGCGTTGACGTGGCGGCACCGGCTGCGCTAGTTGAAAAAGAAGAATGTGTGATGGGCAACGGCCGTATCCATTCCTTCTCGCAGTCGGTAGGGTAAGTGAAAAACGGCCGTTATACGCAACAGAAAATATGAGTGACTTAACCCGTTACGTTGAAAAACGACTGGAAAACGATAGTGAATTTGCTGATGGGTTTGAGGTGGGCTACGCCCATTTCAAAATAGGCGTTATGCTGCGGCAGGCACGCGAGGCAGCAGGTATGACTCAAGAGGAAGTAGCTCGCCAGTTGAATACCACAAAATCAGCCATTTCGCGCATAGAAAATCATGCGGAGGATATTCGTTTGTCCATGCTCAATCGCTATGCTCAGGCTGTTGGCACCAATTTGCAGATCAGGTTAGCACGGGCTGTGTAGCTTTTGTGATTGGTTGAGGGGGCTGGGAGCAAACGGCCGAAACTACCAGCCGATCACCTTACGCGCCTGATGAAATTGTGATATGCTTGCACGTAAACAGAGAAGTTCACTGACGCAGTTGGTTAAGTTATCTTGGTTAGCCAATCTGATAAGATACAAAAGGTACATTATGCAAGTTACAGCTTTTGAAGGTGTTATTGAAGACGGTCAAATAAGACTAACAACAAATATCAATCTGCCGGAGAGAACAAAAGTTTACGTGATTATTCCTGGTTTTGAGACCAAAAAGGGCTTTCACGTTTACAGCCCTCGTTTAGCACATCCTGAACAGGCAGCGGACTTCCAGAAAGAAATCTTCGAGGATTCGCCCAATGCCAGCCTATGACGCTTCATTTGAACCACCGGCACCTCTAGCGCAAATTATTCTACGTAACCCACAAAGTATGAAAACTGTAGCTGGTGTACCCATGCTGCTAGATTCTGGTGCCGATGTCACCTTAGTTCCGGCGACATTTGCCGACGAACTGGGTTTGATCGCTGATGATGATCTGGAAAAGACGCGGGATGAAATAGAAAAGCAAGTGGTTAAAGAAATTTCACCATTGCAAACAGGGGTAAGAATCGGGATATAGTGGCTGGAACAAACGGCCGTTAGCCCCTAAAAAAGAAGCCCACCAGTCGTCAGGCAGCAGGAGTAGATCACGATTATGAGCGGTGAGACCGACCTCCACACCCTGATCACTTCTATGCGCCCTGCCCTGCATGAGCTGCCCTACGTTTTCTGCTCAATGGACCAGGCCACTTTCAACAAACTGCCATTTAACCCGTTAGGGGTTTTCCACGAGCAAGAAGGCATCACGATTATCGTCACGCAAGAACAAGCCAGCGCTAATGGTCTGACATTTGATATTTCCTGGGCCTGCATCACGCTAGAGGTACATTCTTCGTTGGCCGCCATTGGTTTTCTGGCGGCTATCACGACCCAACTGGCCCGTGCCGGCATCAGCGTCAATGCCGTTTCCGCTTTCTACCATGATCATCTTTTTGTACCCTGGGCAGAGAGACAGCGTGCCCTGGCCGAGCTTGCCAATCTAAGCCGCGCTCCATAAAGTCTCAAAGGCGTTCCGCCACGCCGTCGCCACAGGATGCTGTAGGGGGCCGAAATAAATAGGGGGAAATACACAATTTCGGCTGAGATGAATGAAGAAGTAGATCCCGACGAGTTACACGGTCGCTCCAAAAAGAGCGGCTTTTTTCTTTCCCCAACGGGCCAAAGCGGGTAATCTTAACGGCCTATTTATCTACAGGAGGGAAAACCTTCCGGCCCAAGTAGGCAAGGTCTGACCACCTTGTTTTCATCCTCTCAGGCCGGAAGTCACCAAGATGCCTTGATTGTAATCGCCTTTGGCCTGGATGTACAGGCTTACATCGAAAATGAGGCCCACCAGCAGTGTCCTCGACCGGAACAGTGCCCACACTGTGGCACGGTAGGACGGATGACCGGTCACGGTAGTTATGGTCGGAAACCCAAGGACCTGGAACGAGCCTACCGGCTACGGGTCAAACGGTGGCAGTGCCAGCATTGCCAGCAGACAACCAGTTGTTTGCCCAGTTTCCTGCTCTCCTTTCGCCATTATCTGGTCAGCATCATCCAGGCCGTCTTAACCCAGCGCTTTGAAGTAGCAGCCAGTTGGTCTGAGTTACGGCCTCGCTGTAGCCAGGCGGGAACGCCGGCGCTGCGGACGATGCAGCGCTGGGCGGCGGCCTTTGCCCAACAGGCGACGACCTGGCTGGCGGCGGTGGGGGCAGCTTTGGCCGGACAGGACAACCACTCGCCCTGGCTGGAACCACGACCGCCAACCGAGACGGCCAGTCAAAGTGTGGCAGCGGCGCTGTTAACGGCCAGCCTCTACCTGCTAGCCTGGGCCAAGACGCGCTGGGCGGAAGTGACCGGCTATGACCTGGCCGACCGGCTTGCTTTTTTGTGGCACTGGGGGCACGACCGCGGGCTGGGGCGATTGGTCTAACTTGCCGGCCGCGCCCACACAGTTTGACAATTCCCAGGCGGCCAGCGGCCGGTTATCATCCCCTTCAGAGGTTGCTTACCCTCGATTTTAACGATGAAGGAGATGAAAATGAACCGTCACAAGCCTGATAAAGTCGCTGAAAGCGAGCGCGAGACCGAAATTGCCCTCTTCCGCTATGGTCTCATCGCCCCGCTTCTCTTTGCCGCGCCAGAGTCCGGCCCACTGGAGGCAACGCTGCGCCAGATTGCCGGCAAAAGCTACCAGATTCCCTATTCTGGCCGCCGCCGCGTCAGCGTTTCCACCTTGCGCCGCTATCTGGCGCTCTACCGGGAGGGCGGCTTTGACGCTTTACGCCCTCGACCGCGTGCCGATAAAGGCAGCGTGAAAGCCTTCCCGCCAGAGGTGCTGGAAGCGGCCATCGCCCTGCGCCAACAGCAGCCGGCACGGACCACGCCCATGCTGGTTGAACTGCTCCAGCGTGACCCGAATCTGAAGCTGGACCAGCCTATCAACGCCCACACCTTGACCACCCAACTGCGCCAGCGCGGTCACAGCCGCCGCCAGCTCGGCCAGGCAACCCGCACCTATCGCCGTTTTGAGCGTGACCACAGCAATTCGCTCTGGCAAGGCGATGCTATGGTCGGCCCCTGGCTGCCCGACCCCAACGTACCGGGCAAGAAGCGCCGCGCCCATCTTTTCTGCTTTCTCGATGACCACAGCCGCCTGGTGGTCTCTCGCTCCGCGAGCGAGACCACGCTGAGTTCTTTTGGGATGAAGCCTTGCCTCGTCTGGAGCGCGTACTCAAAGTCGCCCTTTTGCGACGTGGTGTGCCCCAGGCCATTTACGTGGACAACGGCCAAGTCTATTCGGCCAACCAGTTCGCTGCCGCCTGCGCCACGCTGGCCATTGAGCGCATCCAGACTGCGCCCTACTCACCGGAGTCCAAGGGGAAGCAGGAACGCTTCTTTGAGACCGTCCGCCTGCAATTTATGCCGGAGGTCGAGGTCTCGGAAATCACGACCCTGGCTGAACTGAACGAATCCTTTTGGGCTTGGCTGGCCTGCATCTACCACCGCCACAAAAACCGCGAAACAGGCCAGACGCCCTTAGCACGCTTTCAAGCTGGCCTCGACCAGGTTCGCAGCGTCGATGTGCAAACTCTGCAAACGGCTTTTCTCTGGCGCGAGAAACGCAAGGTACGCAAGGATGCCACCATTTCTTTGCAAGGCAATACTTACCGGGTAGACGCTCACCTGGCCGGCCGCACCCTGGAATTGCGCTTCGACCCCTTCGACCTCTCCCAACTGGACCTCTACCTGGATGGTCACCATCTGGGGCGGGCCGTCGTTGTCACTCAGGGTCGCCAGCGCCACCTGGCCGTGCAACGACTGGTCACTGAGCCACCGGCCCCACCCCCAGCCCAATCCTCTCTTGATTACCTGGCCGCCTTGCGTACCGAGTACCAGCAGATGTTGCAGCAGGAAGCCGGCCAGTTACACTTTGCCCGCTTGCTGGATGACGCCCAGCCTAAATACACAAACCCGGAGACAACCGAGGAGGCATAAACATGTACCAGGAATTCTATGGCTTTACCCGTTTACCTTTCGGCCGTGACCTGGCCCCTGACGACCTCTTTGCCAGCCAACCGCAGCAGGAGATGGCCGCTCGTTTAACCGTGCTGTTGCGTCAGCAGGGCATGGGTCTGGTCACTGGCGACATCGGCGCTGGCAAGTCCACCGCCATGCGTGCCTTTGCTGCTCGTCTTGACCCCAACCGTTACGTGGTTATCTACCTGTCCAACCCCACCGTGGGCATCAGTGGCCTCTACCGCGACATCCTCACCACCCTCCGCCGCGAGCCGCCCTTTAGCCGGCCGCGACAGGTAGCCACCATTCGCGCCGCCCTGGCCGAGTTGGCCGATAGTAAGCGCCGCTTCCCCCTGTTAGTCATTGACGAGGCCCACCTTCTCCCCTCTCAGGCCTTTGAGCAATTTCGCCTGTTGATCGCTGACCAGATGGACAGCCAATCTCTGGCTGCCCTTATCCTGGTGGGCCAGCCTACTCTGCGTGACTTGTTGCGCCTCTCGACTAACCAGGCTTTCTATCAGCGCCTCTCCGTTCGTTACCATTTGCCGCCCCTGGACCTGCAAAACTGTATCGCCTACATCAAGCACCATTTGCAGTTGGCCGGTCAACATAGCAACCCCCTTTTCACCGACGAGGCCATGACGCGCATCTTCGATTACACCAAGGGTGTTCCCCGCCAGATTAACCTGGTGTGTACCACGGCCCTCCTGGCGGGCATGATTGACAAGAAGGAGCTAATTGACGAAGCCACCATTCGCAAGGTCATCGCCGATATGGACCGCAATTGACCGGCAGTGTCACGACTGAAAAACGGGCTGTTTACGCAGCCCGTTTTTTTCAGCCGTTGTGTTACAATTTAGTTCGGCCTTTCGCCTTTATTTAGTTCGGCCGCTAACAGGATGCACCAACCGGCTCCGTATAAGTGAGTCAGGCCCCGTTAGGCTTCATTTCGCCCCCGCATCCAACCGCCGCACAATCTCCAGCCCCCAGGCCACGACCTGCCCCAACGTCTCGCGGTCCACCACGCGAAAGTCATCATCGGGACGATGCCAGGCCACCGGCTCACCCGTTTTAGGCAGAACGGCATTGAGGGTAACGCTGCGATAGCCGCGCTGGGTGGTGACGACCGATTCACCATAAGCCCCACCCACCTTGCGGAA
>SLGK01000280.1 GCA_007123775.1 Anaerolineae bacterium
ACCCATTATTCTTTCTCCTTCTCCCTTCTTCCCTCTTCCTTCTTCCTTCTTCCCTCTTCCTTCTACCTTCTTACTTTTTCCTCAATTTGACCAACTGCCTCAAATCCGCCGTACTCATTTCTGTCAGCCAGTTTTCGCCGCTGCCGATGATGCTGTCGGCCAGCGCTTTCTTCTCCTCGATCATGGCATCAATGCGCTCTTCGAGCGTGCCCAGGCAGACAAATTTGTGGACCAGCACGTTTTTGGTCTGGCCAATGCGAAAAGCGCGGTCGGTGGCCTGGTCTTCCACGGCCGGGTTCCACCAGCGGTCAAAGTGGAAGACGTGGTTGGCGCGGGTCAGGTTGAGGCCGGTGCCGCCGGCTTTTAGGGAGAGCAGGAAGATGGGCGGGCCGGATTCGCTTTGGAACTGCTCGACCAGGGCGGCCCGCTTTTTGGCCGGGACACCGCCGTGCAGGTAGAGGGTGGGTACGCCAAACTGCTGCTGGATAAATTTTTTGAGCAGTTCGGTCATCTCGGTGAACTGGCTAAAGATGAGCAACCGGTCGCCTTCGGCCAGGATTTCTTCCAGAAGGCTGGTCAGGCGGTCCAGTTTACCGGAACGGCCGTTGTCGGCCAGCGGATCATACGCTTCTGTTTCATGCAAATATTGGGCCGGATGGTTGCACAGTTGCTTCAACTGCATCAGCATACTCAGCACCAGTCCCTTGCGGGCCATGTCCCCTTCTTCCTGTTTCTCGATCTCGGCCAGGGCATCGGCCACGACCGCTTCATAGAGGGTGGCCTGCTCCTCCGACAGGTGGCAGTAGACCTTGACTTCCTGCTTGTCGGGCAAATCCTGGATGACGGTGGGATCGGTTTTGACGCGGCGCAGGATGAACGGCCGTGTCAACCGGCGCAGCCGTTGGGCTGCTTCCTCGTCGCCGTACTTCTCAATGGGTAACGTGAAGTTCTGGCGGAACTTTTGGCGCCCGCCCAGGAAGCCGGGATTCAAAAACTGCATAATTGACCACAATTCGGAAAGGCGATTCTCCACCGGCGTACCGGTCAGGGCCAGGCGGAAGTCGGCGGGCAGGCCGCGAATCACCCGCGCCTGCTTCGTCTGCGGATTCTTGATATTCTGGGCCTCATCCAGCACCACGCCAAACCACTCTATTTGTTTCAGGCTGGCCTCATCTCGCCGCGCCAGGGCGTAGCTGGTCAGGACCATATCGCTCTGGCGGGCGACTGCGGCAAAGTCGTCACCGCGCAGCCGGTCGCCGCCCTGGTGGACCACCGTTTTCAGGTCGGGGGCAAATTTCTCTTTTTCCTGCTCCCAGTTGGTCACAACCGAGGTGGGGCAGATGAGCAGAATGGGGGCCGGCAGCACGCCATCCATCTCTTCTTTGAGCTGCTGGGTAAGGGCCAATGTCTGGATCGTTTTTCCCAATCCCATATCGTCGGCCAGGATGACGCCCAGACCCCAGCGGCGGGCAAAGTGCAGCCAGGAGAAGCCGTATTGTTGATACGGCCGTAACGTCGCCTGCAACCCTTCCGGCGGCGGCAGAACTGACAGTTTTTCATCCCCTTGCAGCCGCTTGAGCCAGCTTTGCAGCCATTCATCCATCTCTATCCCGGCCAGCGGCAGGCCGCCACGCTGCGCCTCATCCCCATCCCCATCCAGCCCCAACTTGAGGGCCTCATGGAGCGAGAGTGTGCCTTCTATATCCTGCTCCTGCCAGAAGCGGATGGCCGCCTCAATTTGTTCCGGGTCCAGTTGCACCCACTGGCCGCGAATCTGGACCAGGGGGGCTTTGAGGGCCACCAACGCCTCGAACTCCTCACGGGTCAGCTCGGTGTCGCCCAGGGAAAGCTGCCAGCGGTAGCGCACCAGGTTATGGAGCGTCATGTGGCCCTGGCCTACGGCCGCTTCGCCCGTCAATTTGCTGCTGCTGCCCAGCTTGAGGCGCATCCCCAACTGTGTGCCCGGCTTGTTCCACCAGGGCGGTACCAGCAGACCAAAGCCGGCTCGCTGCAACTGAGGGGCGCACTGGCGCAAAAAGGTATAGGCTTCGTCGGTGGTCAGGCTGGCGGTGGCCGGTTGGGGCTGCTGCAAACTGCGCTGGATGGGCGCGAAGAAGCGGGCAGCATAGCCCAGACCGGTGAGCAGCCGTTCCTGCGGCCGTTCAAAGTGGCGGTCCAATGCCTGCAAAACGCTCCCTCTTGTCTTCCACACTTCGGCGGCGGGAACCAGCAGGCTGGCGTCGTCGCGGGCTTGCAGTAGATAATGAAGCTGCCAGGCGGTTTCCCCTTTTTTGGTTTGTTTGAACTTCTGTTGGGCCGGCGCTTCCAGGCGCAAGGCCACCCGGTAATGTTTGTCACCGGCGATGGTCAGGGCACGTTCCCAGGCGCGGAAGCTGCTGGTAAAATGCTGCATCTGGGCGACGCTGGCGCTGACGGTAGGACGGGCGGCAAAGAGGGCACGCAGCCAGGCGGCAGCCGGATCGTTGTCGGTGGGCAGGTATAGCTCCCGGCGCGTGGCCCAGCCCCGCGCGGCGGCATCGGTCAGGTAGTTGAGGAAGCTGTCCAGCAGGGCACGGGGTGGGATGGTTTCATCCGGGTTGTCGGCGGCAGCGCGGCAGATGGGAGGCATGGCGGCGGCCAGTTGCGCGGCGCGGCGGGCTTCGCTTTCGCCGTCGAGAATGGGCTGCCAGCGGGCTTCGTACTCTGCGGCCTGGGGGTGTTTGACCAGGGTGGGCCGGTAGAGCTGCCGGGCCAGGAGTTCCAGGAAGAAGGTGAAGCTGGTTTGCCAGAAACGGCCGTCTATTCCCATGCGTACCAGCGGCGGCCATTCGGTTTGATGCAGGTGGGTGAGCAGTTGGACGGATTGATCGGCCGTTAGCGTTAAACCGGCCACTGTCCAGGGAAGCAGGTTGGGCGGCTCACTGTCGCTTTCCCAATCATGGACCAGGTCGGGTGAGGGCACGGGACCAAAGCGGTCGGTGGGTAACCAGAGGGTCAGGCGGTCGGTTTGCTCTTTGCCCTGCCAGCCGGTAGCGCTCAGCAGGGAGCGCAGGTCGGCGCTGCCAACAGCAAAGGGGTGGGGCTGGACCGACTTTTTGCGCCGGTCGCGGTTGGGTTGGGGGGAATCGGCCGTTTCAGCCCAGAGGAATAAACGGCCGTTTTGCTCAGGTTTTGTGGGGGGTAGCCAGTGTAGATGAAGGACGTGCATAGCTGTTAATACTTTCTCTTTTCGCTTTCGAAGTGGTATCTATATCGTTCGCCTTTTTGCTGCTGATAGGTAGCGAACGCCCGCCCAAAATTATGACACAGACGGATATTTATCACAACCCAACAGATTAGTAAGAGTATGGCAAGAAATCGTGGGGCACAGACCTGACAGGTTTCGCAAACCTGTCAGGTCTCCCACAAAACGCTGCCATACTCGATTAGTAACCGACGCGCCCTTATCGTAGCTCAATCAGCCAACAGACCCAACGTCATAACGGCCACGCCCGGACGTCTCCCTTGGTTCAGGTAGATAAAATAGCCGCTAAAGGGGGAACCATAGGGGCTGTCCAGATCACTATCAACGCGCACTTTGAGATGGGTTGGTACCTGGTCGGACAATAAACGGCCGTTGCCATAACCCTGCAAGCCATCATCTGTCATCTTCAATTCATAACCAAAGGTACTGTCGTCGGGGTAATAAGCCAGAATGGCCATGTCGCGACAGTTATCCACGTTGACCATTCGCACAAACAACTTCAACACACCCACAAAATGAAGCACGTCTGTCGTAGTCATCTGAGCTTGCATGAAAGGGCCGCCGGCGTAAACAGTTCCATTCCGTATATTGCCGTCATCCTCAAAAACAAAACCTACACCGGGGTCCAGCGTCAACGTCAGGTCGCCACGACGATAAATGCGTGGGCGCGACATGCGTGCCTTGACAATCGGCCCATACCGTCGCAACTGCTCAGTTACCGGAGAAACCGGTTCTTCCGGTTCCGGACCGGCACCGACTTCAAACAACGACTGCTGGGCCGGTTCATAGTCCGGATCAATGGCTAAAACTTGCTGCCACACATCCACTGCCTTTTCCAGATCATCCCGCTGCTGCCAGACTCGGCCCATGACGTGCAGGGCTGATACATATGTCTCATCTTGCTGGTTCACTCGCTCCAGCCAGGTCATAGCTTCCTCTAACTGTCCTGCACGAAAATAGGCCAGGCCCAGATTATAGAGCGTAGCCACGTAATCCGGTTCAAGGGCATGTGCTGCCAGGAATGGGGCAAAGGCCTCCTCATTTTGCTGCTGGCGTAACAGAGCCAGCCCCAAGGCAAAATGGCCTTCGGGACGCTGATCGTTGATGGCTATCATTCGCTGTGCCTTGCGTTTGACCAACTCATATTCACCCAAGTCTACATTATCCTCTAACTGGGCTTCCAGCCGCTCGTAGAGGAAACTGCCGGGAGGAAGTTCTTTCCGCTGCTCCTGTTTTAATTGGGCTACCATCTCTTTGGTGCCACGCCGCCGTGCTTCAGCCGGAGCCGCTCGCCGGAAGTGGTTGAATGCTTCAATGGCTTCTGCCAATTGCCCACCACAAGCATAGGTTGTGGCTCTGCCGAACCAGATGTCAGGATCATCTGGCGTTATCGCGGCTATGTTGTCCCAAATAGCCAGTGCCCTGTCGTACAAGCCTTGCTCCAGATAACAGGCGGTCAGGTTGTGATAAATTGGTAATCGCTCGTCTGGATCGTCCATCCCTTGCATAAACTGTTCAAAGCGAGCGGCTGCTTCGGCCCATTCTTCATTACCCAATGCAGACAAGGCAGCCACCCATTGTTGGGCTTCTGGTGACGGCCTGTTGATAGCTTTTTGTTGCTTTTTGCGTCGTCTATTTCGCTTTCTCATATGGTAGCTCCTGGAATTCTAATCGCCAATGGTGGTATGGATCCCAACTCACCTTGAATTATGGTATAAATCGGGTAAAAGTTCAAAGACAATATACTTGCGGAGAAAGATGATGTCGAAGAAACAACAATTGAACGTGGATTGGTCTGGCCTGGAAGCGGGTTTTGAGGATTCTGCCATGGAAATCAGTCACTTCCTGGACACGCACACGGGGCAGGTGTTAATGGTTATGTCTGATACTTTGCGGCAGTTGGAAGGGATTTACATGGCCCATTATGACTATGATGCCCGGAAGCAAAAAGGTTTAGAGTTAAAGACAGTTCTGGCCGATCGGGGCCTCAGTGATTGGGAGCAGCAGATGCTTTTGGAGGCCGATATGGTTGAAAATGATGCCAACGGCCGTTTTGTAGAGATTCCGTCCTTTGACAGCTACGAAGCGTATGGGGTGATGGAGGCGTTTATTGACACCGTTACCGATGACCGCCTGGCTAACCAGTTACAGCGGGCCATTGCCGGCCGGGGCGCGTTTCGCCGCTTCAAAGATGTGCTAGAGGCCCACTACCGGGAAAGAAAACGCTGGTTTGTCTTTTCTTCTGAGCATACGCTGCGGGAGGTGCGGGCCTGGCTGGACCATAACGGCATTGAGCCGCTGAACGAGCCGCCGCCGCCTGGCGAAACAGAAGCGGAGCTGGTCGCTTATCGGCAGCAGCTTTTGGAGGAGGTCCTCTGGTTTGTGCAAGAGGCCTACCCCCTGCCGGGCGTGACCCGCATCGCCCTTATCGGTTCGTTGACTACCGACGAGCCGGACCCGAAGGATATTGACATGCTGGTCACGGTAGCCGATGGCACGGACCTGACCGAATTGGCTACTATCGGCCGTAAACTGCGCGGCCACGCCCAAAGTCTGGGGCGGGGTGGCGACCTGTTCCTGGCCGATGAGCAGCACAATTACCTGGGCCGTACCTGCCCCTGGAAGCGCTGCGAACCGGGTATTCGGGTAAGATGTGAGGCGCAGCATTGTGGTAGACGGCCGTTTCTCTACGATGATCTACACGTGATTCGCCTGTCTAAAGAACTGATCGCCCAGCCGCCCATTGAACTGTGGCCGGCCGTGGTCAGCCGGGTGCCGCTTCCGGCCGATTTGGAGGAAATTGTGATACGGCCGTTAAACCAAGACAGTTAATATTTTGGCTTGCTGATCGCGGGAGCGGCATGGGTAGATACCTCGCTTCAGAAAATGCGGGACGCGGGTTCGA
>SLGK01000107.1 GCA_007123775.1 Anaerolineae bacterium
ACTCTGTACTCTACACTCTGTACTCTACACTCTGTACTCTACACTCTGTACTCTACACTCTGTACTCTACACTCTGTACTCTACACTCTGTACTCTACACTCTAATAACGTACATTGACCAACGTCCCCAGTCGGGACCAGTTATAGAGCCATTCGGCCTCGTCGATTCTCATGTTGACGCAGCCGGAACTCATCGGTGTGCCAAAGTTGTTGTGCCAATAGGTACCGTGTATGGCAAAATCACGGTAAAAATACATGACATAGGGGACATTTTCCAGATAATAATCGTAGCCCAGGCGACGGCCGTCCATCGTCTGGCTTGGGACGCGGAGCCAGACACGGAATTGGCCCGTTACGGTGCGGCGGCTGCTGATGCCGCTAGAAATAAGGGTACTGAAAACGGGGGTGTCCCCTTCATAGGCGGTCAGCGCTTGCGTCGTCAGGTTGATGTCGATCCAACGTTCGTCGGCGCGTACCCCCGCCGGCCGTTGTGCATAGTCCCAGCCGGCGACAAAGGTTGGTGCGGGCGTGGGCGTGGCCGTTGGCGTGGGTGAGGGGGTGGGTGTGGTAGTCCAGGTGGGCAATGGCTCGTTGCTGGCCGCTACTGCTTTAGCCTGCAGCGGATTGCGGGTGGGAGGGGGAGTGGCAGTCATGGTTGGTTCAGCGGGTAGATCAACAGCGGTAATAGTGGCCGTATCATTTCGTTCCGGTTCACCATCGGCGACAAAACGGGCTGTGTCATCGGCAGGCTGTTGGCTATAGGCTGTCTGGTCGGAATTGGCCAACAGGCCGCCGCCAATCACCCAGGTCCCGGCCAGCAATAGTACCAGTACCAACGCCGCCACGCCAGCCCACAACAATGGTAAGAACGGCCGTTTGTTTGCCGCGGCCTCAGCTACACCATTGTCCCCTTCAGCTTTTCCACCAACGACCGAACGCTGTCCAGTGATACCTGCAACCTGACCACTGTCCACTCGTTGCTCAGCCCAGGCCCGCGCCTTCGTCACGCTGGGATGCGTCGGATTTATCTGCGCCGCCCGTTCCACGTACGTCATGGCCTGCTGTGGGGTCGCTGCTACACTGGCTAGCCATAGCCACCCTCGAAATTCTTCCGGGTGTTGTGTAACCAGTTGCGTCAATAACTGCCGCGCCTCCTGCTTGCGCCCCCCCTTGAGCGCGGTATAAGCTTGTTGTAAGAGCGCGTTCTTGTTTTTTGACATCACAACTCCTCTGCAACAAATGGAACGCCAGTATCCCTGCTGGCAACGGGCCGGCTAGGAAGGCAGCGCTCCGCAACAATCTATTGCTGACTCTGTTCCAAAAAACACAAAATGCCGTTGGTAATCCCTCGCGCCGGCCGATCAGCCTGCACGGTCAATAGCTCCCGGTCCAGATACATAAAGCCTGCCTCGATGATAATGGCTGGCGTGCCGGGGGCAATGGTACGAAACGCATGATAGTCGGTCATGTGCGGGGTGATGGTGTTGGCGTGGTAGGGCAGTTCAGTAACCTGCCGGTAGACACGCTCCACACAGTTTTCCAGGGCGGTTGAATCGGTAAAAGGTGAAGCAGCAATCTTGTAGCCGGTGGCAAATTCATTGTAATAGACACAAGAGTCAGCGTGAATAGAGACCAGGGCGGTGGCATTGTAGCCGCGCAATCGCTCGTCAAATTCATCTAATAAATCGACGGCAAGGCCGCGCGCCCGCAAGTTTTCGACCACCAGCCGGGCAATAACGGTGTTCACCTCCACCTCTGTCAGCCCATCTTCGCACACAGCACCGCTGTCAAACCCGGCATGACCGGCAATAATGCCGATGCGGATGGGGCCTGGGCTTTGCGCCAGTCGCTGTTGCACTGGCCGTGCAGGAATCTCCTTAAAAATAGGAGCGGATAAGCCCTGAGTCGACCTGGCCACAGCCTGTACGTCGCCAATCGATGGGCTGAAATACCAGTGAACTGCGATCATGCCGGCAAGCGCCACGGTAAGAAAAAGCAGGATAAGGATGTGACGGCCGAAAAAATGTAGCCAGGTATGCCAGGCACTGGTTGGGGTAGTTGCGTTTCTCATTATGTCTATATTCTACAACAGAATAGAGTGAATTGGAAATACTCTTGTTTGACGGTACAATTTTCGCAATTCGTAATTCGTAATTCCTACTTCACGGAGTTTATATGAAACCAACAACTAGCCAAGAAATACGCCAGGCCTTTTTAGACTTTTTTACCGAAATGGGGCACGAACCGGTTGCCAGTGCGCCCCTGCCCCAGTTTGGCAATCCCACCCTGCTGTTTACCAACGCCGGTATGAACCAGTTTGTCGATCTATTCTTGGGGAAGGAGAAACGGCCGTATACCCGCGCCGCCACTTCCCAAAAATGTATGCGGGTCCAGGGTAAACACAACGACCTCGAAAACGTCGGTCCCTCTCCCAGCCACCACACCTTCTTCGAGATGTTGGGCAACTTCTCCTTCGGCGACTACTTCAAATCAGAGGCCATAGACTACGCCTGGGAATTCCTGACCCGCGTCATGGAACTGCCCCCGGAGCGGCTGTGGGCCACCGTGTATCTCGACGACGACGAAGCCTTTGACCTGTGGCAGCGCTACCTGCCCGTAGAGCGCATCAAACGCTTCGGCAAAAAAGACAACTATTGGGCCATGGGCGATACTGGCCCCAACGGCCCCTGCTCCGAGGTCCACTACTACCGGGGCGATCTGGATAATATCGACGAATCCCTGCTCAACAACGACGATGATGCCGACGGACTGTTCCTGGAAGTGTGGAATCTTGTTTTTATGCAGTTTGAAACCGCCGCCGACGGCAACACCACTCCGCTGCCCAGCCCCTCTATTGATACCGGCATGGGGCTAGAGCGACTGGTCAGTATTATCCAAAATGTGGACAGCAATTACGACACTGACCTGTTTCAGCCCGCGCTGGACCGGGTGCAAGCCTTGCTGGGCCACAGCGACGCCGAACGGCAAACCCATACCGTGGGCTACCGCGTCATTGCCGATCACGGCCGGGCGGCCACCTTCCTGATTGGGGATGGGGTGCGCCCTGGCGCGACCGGCGCGGGCTACGTGCTGCGGATGATTATCCGGCGGGCGGCCCGTTTTGGGCGCAATATCGGCTTTGACCAACCCTTCCTGGCCGACGTGGCCCAGGCTTATATCGACTATATGGGGGATGTCTACCCCGAACTGCGTCAGCGGCGCGATCTCATCCTGCACACGCTGCGCCAGGAGGAGGAACGGTTTGCCCGCACGTTGGATACGGCCGTTGCCCACCTGGACGATATTTTAGGCCGGCTACGGCAGCAAAATGAGACCGAAGTAGACGGCGAGACCGCCTTCAACCTGTACGCCACGCACGGCCTGCCCCTGGAAATTACGCGGGATATTGCCCAAGAGCAGGGCTTTACCGTCGATGAGCCAGGCTTCAAGGCGGCGCGTGAAGCCCACGCCCTGGCCAGTGGCGCGGGCGCGTTTGGCGATTATGAAGCCGGCCGCAATCCTTACGCCGACTTTTTGCACGAGTTGATGCAAAACGGCCGTTTAGAATCAGGCGTAGAGTATGACCCCTACAGCGGCGCGTCCCTTGAGGCTGAAATCGTGGGCCTGTTGCAAGAAGGGCAGCCCATCGCCAAACTTAGCCCCGGCCAAAAAGGGGAACTGGTCACAGCGGCCACCTGTTTTTATGTCGAGTCGGGTGGTGAGGTGAGTGACACGGGTGAAATTCGGACGGCAAACGGCCGTTTTCGCGTCACCGATACCCAACGGCCGGTCCCCGGTCTGATCATCCATCTGGGTGAATTGGTTGAAGGGGAGATGGCGGTGGGGGAAACGGCCGTGTTGACCGTAGACGACCAGCGCCGCGCTGACATTCGGCGCAACCATACCGCCACCCACATCCTGCACGAAGAACTGCGCCGCCATTTGGGGATACACGTCACCCAGGCCGGGTCGCTGGTGGCTCCGGACCGGCTGCGCTTTGACTTCACCCACGACCAGGGCCTAGACCGGGCCAAGCTGTCCCAGATCGAGGCGGCTATCAATCAGGCTATCCTGCATAACCGGCCCGTTAGTGCTGAGTACATGGGGCAAAAAGAGGCGATTGAGGCCGGGGCGATGGCCCTCTTTGGCGAAAAGTATGCCGATATTGTGCGGACAGTTCAGATTGGTAATGGGGAAAACGGCCGTCCTTACAGCTTTGAACTATGTGGCGGCCTGCACGTAGACCAGACGGGCGACATCGGCCTCTTCCGCTTTGTGGGCGAGGGGGCAGTGGCCGCCGGTACACGCCGCGTCGAGGCCGTGACTGGTCGCGCTGCCCGCGAGCTAATCGCCGACCGGCTGAACACGCTGGAGCGGGTAGCGCAGCAGTTGAATGCCCCCGTCGCCGAAGTAGAAAACCGGCTGGACGCGCTCTTAACCGAGCATCGCGCCCTGCAAAAGAAGCTGGAGAAGCTGCAACGGCAGTCGGCCCGCGCTCAGTTTGAGTCGCTGCTGGCCCAAATGGAGACGGTCAACGGTGTGCCGCTCCTGACAGCCCAGGTAGATGTGGCCGATGTGGACGCGCTGCGGGAAATGACGGATTGGTTTCGCGATAAGGTGGGGTCGGGAACGGCCGTATTAGCCACCATCCTCAACGACAAACCGCTCATCATTGCCACCGTCACCGATGACCTGATCAAGCGCGGCCTCAAGGCGGGCGATCTGGTGCGTGAGGTGGCTAAAATTGTGGGCGGTGGCGGCGGCGGCCGGCCCAATCTGGCCCAGGCGGGTGGTAAAGATGCGTCTAAACTGCCCGAAGCGTTAACGGCCGTGCCGCAGTTGGTCGCCGAAGCCGTCCGTGAAGCGTGATGCGTGATACGTGAAGCGTGAGACAGCATTTATCACGTTTTACGTCTTGGAACACAATATGAAACGACATGACCTGCTCGATCTATTGCAAGAGGGCGAAAAAGTAATCCGCACCAGCCGGGCCATGCTGCTCGGCCAAACGGCCGATCTGGGGCGGCTCTACTTAACCAACCGGCGGCTCTTTTTTCGCCGCTATGCCGACACCTCCCCCTGGGTGCAGTTGGTGACGGGGCTGTTTGCCAGCGGCTTTTTTGTGGTGATTGCTTTTAGTGACGCCACGGCCGTTGTGCCAGCCTCCTGGCTGCTGACGGCTATTGCCCTGGTCATGGCCGCGATTATTCTCATCTGGTCAGTCTACAGCTATTTGACCTATGCCCCGCAGCCCCCGTCTTTGGAACTCCCCTTGCGCCAAATGGTAGGGGTTGGCCGGCGACGCGTCGTCCGCAGCGAGAATGTGTTGACAATCAAGATAAAAGATGAGCAGCAGTTCGACTTTATGCTCACCCGCCACTTCCGTGAATGGGTGGATGGTATTGAGACGGCGCTAAAGGAAAACGGCCGTTGTCTCCAACTAGACCGGTTGGTAGACCGTGAACTCCCCCAGTGGCGTGTCACCAAGATAGACGACTAACACAATGAGCAACAAAGACATCAGTGGCAAGCACCTTAGGCTCTTTGGGAATTCAGTGGGGTTGACAAGCCGTAATGCGTAAAACGTAACCAGACAGACCTTACGCCTTACGCTTTACGTTTTACCTTGAAACGGTACGCATCTGTGTGGAGCGCATCCGGGCCGTGCCAGATCATGAGGAGCTAGAGACAATTTTGGCCTTATTTGCTATGATAAGGTTGAGTGTGGAAACGGTAGAGCAACTGTTGAGGTGGGATATGAGCGTATTAGAGAAATCACCCTTATATGAAGAAATTTTGAAGCGCAGCTTTCAAAAGGGCCTGGATGAGGCGATAACGGCCGTTGACTACGACACCTTCCTGGCCAGCCTCCACAACCTGGTGAAGCCCGACTAGACAATGGATTTTGACATTGTTGAGCTGGCCGCCGACGATGACATTGTGTCGCTGTGTGACCGGCTGGATTGGGCACGGGCTTCGCGCTTGCTGTTGGTTGTGCCTGACCTGCCAGATGGGGAACGGCCGTTAACCCACCCCCTTGATTTTGTACGCCTGCGCCGCCA
>SLGK01000279.1 GCA_007123775.1 Anaerolineae bacterium
CGGTTTGGGGGGCGACCAACTTGAAATGTTGGTGGACCATGCCAATGCCGGCCTCGATGGCCGTGCGGGGGGAATCAATGTGAACTCTTTCTAACGCGCCATTGCCGGATTGGGCCAGGTAGATGACCCCTTCATCCGGCTGGTAGAGGCCACACAAGGCGCTCATCAGGGTGCTTTTGCCCGCCCCATTTTCACCCAGCAGGGCGTGGATTTCACCCTTACGCACGTCAAAATCTACCTGATCGTTGGCAATAACGCCGGGGAAGCGTTTGGTGATGCCACGCATGGCCACGGCCAGCGGTTGGTCACTGTCTGTGTGGGCCATCTCTCCTCCTGCAAATGGAGCGCCAGCAAGGATGCTGGCGCTCCATTCTATGGCTCTATGGGAGTTCGTAATGCGTAAAACGTAAAACGTAACAAAAAGACTTTACGCATTACGTTTTACGCCAATCCTGCTAAGAGTTGAAAACCCTAGCCTACTCACCAAGACCGGTTGGGGCCTGGGCCGGGGCTTCACCGCGCACGCCTTCGACAAAGTAATCCATGCTGAGCATCTCGCCGTCGGTCAGGCATTTGCCTTCTTCCACAACCAGGTTGCCGTTGGCCCCAATGACCGGGCCGCAGAAGACATCCCATTCGCCAGACAGGATCATCTGCCGTTTTTCATCAATCCGCTGCCGAATATCGTTGGGTACACGGTCTGAGTAGGGGGCCAGGCCGATGATGCCGTCATCCATACCGCCCCAGTAAGACTCGGTGCTGTAAGTGCCGGCCATCACCTGGTTGACAATGTCAATATATTTAACGCCCCAATCCCAGACGGGACCGGTCAGGACGGTGTCGCCGACGACTTCGAGCATGGGCGAGTTGTAGCTGATGGAAACGTGGCCCTCATCGGCGGCCGCTTTCTGTGGCTCGGTGGTGTCCTGATGCTGGGCAATGACGTCGGCCCCAACGGCTAAGAGGGCGGTGGCCGCTTCTTTCTCTTCGGGCGGCCCGTACCAGGTGTTGGTCCAGACGACACGCACTTCGGCGTCCGGGTTGACTTCACGCACGCCCAAAGTAAAGGCGTTGATACCGCGTACCACTTCGGGGATGGGGAAGGCGGCTACGTAACCGATGATGTTGCTCTCGGTGGCAGCCCCAGCGGCCATGCCGGACAGGTAGCGGGGTTGGTACATACGCCCGAAGATGGTAGAAACATTATCGGCCGTTCTGTAGCCGGAAACGTGAACAAACCAGGTGTCGGAGAATTCCTGGGCTACCTCAAGCGTGGGGTCCATATAACCAAACGACGTGGTAACAACCAGGTCGAAGCCTCTCTGGGCAAAGTCGCGAATAACGCGCTCGGCCTCCGGTCCTTCCTCTACGTTTTCGATGAACGCGGTTTGCACCCGGTCACCAAACTCTTGCTCAACGGCGAGGCGGCCCTGATCATGCGCCCAGGTCCAGCCCAGGTCGCCAACGGGTGAGACGTAGACAAAGGCAACCCGGAAGGGTTCGTCAGCGGTCGGTTCATCAGCGGCCGGTTCGTCGGCGGTTGGCTGGCAGGCGGTCAGCGCCAAAGCCAAAGCCAGCGTAAGTAACAAAATGTGCCAAATAGATTTGTGTTTCATGGGTTCTTCCTCCTCATAATGGGTAAATAGGGAAATTCACTGCTTACAACATTTGTCTGATCTAATCTCACCTTCACGTTGCTAAACGTCCACGTTGCTAAACGTCCACGTTGCCAAACGTCCACGTTGCTGAACATCCACGATACCGAACGCCCTTATTGTAACCGGAAATTGGGTCTGCCGGTAGTTTTTGTGCAGGGGCAGGGTTTGTGGGGGCAATGGCGTTTTTACGGGCGTCCGACCGGCATGAGACAAAACGGCCGTTCTTCGTCTGTTAACCCCAAAATCGACTGCACCTGGTCATCGTGAAAAGCGCCGATAAACACCGTGCCCAACCCCAACGCCACCGCTTGCAGGTGAACATTCTGATAAGCAATGCCCACCTCCATGTGGACATATTGGGGTGCCCGCTCACCGTAACGGCCGCTGCTGCGCTCATATACCCCGGCCAAAGCCAGCACCACGGCTCCTTGCGCTACCGATTCTTGCGCCAAAGCAGCTTCGCTCAGTGCCGCTCGCTGGTCCCCAGTTTGAATTTGGGTCAGGCTGTGGTCGGCCGGGCTGTAGCGGTAGATACCGGCTTCCACCCCGTCCACCCGGCCCACAACGGCCAAAAGCTCCAATGGGTAAAGGCCGCCGGCCGAAGCTGCGGTGCGCCAGCCGGACGGATGAGTGATGCCCTGGGCAGCCCACAGCAGTTGGCTTAATTCGTCCACGGTCAGGGGGACGTCTTGATAGGTACGCACCGAGCGACGCTGGTGCAGCGCCTGTTCGACGCTCATGGGGCTGTCGAGGCGGGGGGCAGGCAGCGCGACAGTTGAACCGGGTGCGGCGGGCGGGGGTGCAGCTGGGTGGGTACGGCTCATATCTGTGCAACCTACGATAATTAGAAGGAACAGAAATAAAACGGCCGTTAATGGCCGTAGACGGTTACGCATAGCGGCATCACCTCATGAGGGGTACTGTACCGCACAGCGCAAAGGCGTAACAGTGGCAAAAGACGCCAATTCTCCGGTATTTTGTCACTTTTGACGCCGGGCGCAGCCTCAGCTAATAGGCCAACAACAAACCAAGCAAACCCGCTGCCAGACTGTAATAAAGCATTGGCCCCAGCGTAAAGCGAATAATGCGCCCCTCCTGACCGGCCAGCCCCACAACCGAAGCGGCGGCCACCACATTGACCACACAAATCATGTTGCCCGCGTTGGCCCCCAACGCTTGCAGGGCCAGCACCACCTGGGTCGAGGCCCCAACCTGCTGCGCCGCGCTGACCTGGAACAGCGAGAACATCATGTTGCTAAAGGTGGCGCTGCCAGAGATGAACGACCCCAAACTGCCAATCAGAGGAGCGGCCAACGGCCACGCCGGCCCGGTGCCGGCCACGGCCAGGGCCGCCAGCTCAATGGGCATACTGTCCAGGCCAGCCCCGTTGACGCCAGAGTGGATAAAGATGCGGACCATGGGCAGCGCGGTTGCCAGGGCAATGGCTGTGCCGGTCAGCATGGTGGCCGACGCGCTGAACGCCTGACGCAACTGGTTTCGGCTGAGGCGGTGCAGCCAGACGGTAGCCAGCACCACCAGCAAAAAGATGCTGCCGGGCAAATAGAGTGGCTCAATGGCGGCGTTGATTTCTGTGCCTAAAATGCCTACCCAACTAAAGCGAACGCTTTGCAGCCAACCCTTCAAGGGCAGCGCGTCGAGCCGGGTCAGCACCAGCAGCCCGGCCACCAGCAGATAGGGCAGCCAGGCCAGGGGCAGGGGCAGCGTGGCCGGCTGGTCGAAGGTTGGCTTTTCGTTACGGCCGAATGTCCACGGTTCGGCCGGCAGCAAAAAGCCGCGCCGGGCAGCCGTTATAACCACGCCCAGCCCAATCAGTCCACCGAGGATTGAGGGAAATTCCGGCCCAAACAGGGTGGCCACCAGCAGGGCGGGCAGGGTAAAACTGAGACCGGCAAAGAGGGCAAACGGCCACAGAACCAGCCCTTCGCGCCAGCTTTTGTTCTGGCCGAAAAAGCGGGTCAGCAGGGCCACCATGATGAGGGGGATGAGTGAGCCAATCAGTACATCAATTTGCACTGCCTGCACGGCTACAGCCCGCAGAAAGGTGAAAAACTCCTCCCCGCCTGCGGGCAGTCCGGCTAAGCCCTCTAACCCTTCGGCCATGCCGATGACGATGGGTGTGCCGACCGCGCCAAAGGTGACAGGGCTGCTGTCGGCAATCAGGGCCAGGGTGACGGCGGCCAGGGGCGGAAAACCAAGAGCCACCAGCAGCGGCGCACCAATGGCGGCGGGTGTACCAAACCCGGCCGCACCTTCGAGGAAGGCGCCAAAGAGCCAGGCGATGATGATGACCTGAACCCGCCGGTCGCGGGAGATGTGGCTAAAGCTTTGGCGGATGGTGTTGAGGGCACCGCTGCCGGTAAGGGTATTTAGTAGTAGAATAGCCCCAAAGACAATCCATAATATGGAAAGTGAGATGATGAGGCCCTCGATGATAGAGGCAGCGATCTGGATCAGGGGCATTTGCCAGAAGAGGGTGGCGAATACGGCCGTTATGACCAGACTGATAGGCATGGCCCGCCGCGCCGGCAGGCGCAAAATGACCAGAAAGAAAAAGACGGTCAGGACGGGCATCAGGGCGGTTAATGTAGTTAAAAGATTCATATTTGTCTATGGTACATCATCGTGAAAGCGAGAGCGAGAGAGATAGAGATAGAGTACGGAGATAGAGATAGAGTTAAGTTTTTCACGCAACCCTCTATCTCTATCTCTACACTCTACACTTAAGGAGATTGCGTTGATACAAGCATTGATTTTTGATTTTGACGGCCTGATTATTGATTCGGAAACGGCCGATTACCTCTCATGGCGCGAAACGTATGTTGATTTTGGGGTCGAACTGCCCCGCGCCGCCTGGGATGTGGGCATTGGCGGGGTCGATTTGTTTAACCCCTACCTCTTTTTGGAAGAACAACTGGGCCGGCCCGTTGACCGTGACGCCGTGAAAGCCATTCGCCGCCAGCGGGATAACGAGATCATGGCCCAACTGCCGGTCATGGACGGGGTGGTGGCCTACCTGGACGAGGCGCGGGCAATGGGGCTGCGTCTGGCGATTGCTTCCAGCTCCAATCATAGCTGGGTAGACCCGCTGCTGGCGCGGCTGGGCCTGACTGATCGTTTTGAGGCGGTGCTGTGCCGGGATGATGTAGGCAATGTGGCCAAGCCAGACCCGGCCGTTTATCAGGCAGCTTTGGCGGCCTTGGCTGTTGGCTCGGACACGGCCGTCGCCCTCGAAGATTCACCCAATGGGGCCGCGGCCGCGCTGGCGGCGGGTCTGACCACCGTCATTGTGCCCGGTCCTATGACCCGTGGGCTGCCCTTTCCGCCCGCCCATTACCGGCTCAACAGCCTGACCGAGATGCCGCTGGCCGACTTGCTGGCCGCGTTGGGCCTGGCTGTGATCTGATTGCACCTATGGTGACAACGCGGCTGCGTTGTGGACCTCCAGACCGGCGTAGCGACCCCGGCCGCTAAAAATGACCCGGTTCTGGCCCAGATGGGTAAGCTCTACGTCCACTTCAGCCGTTAGTGATTCGGCTACCCTTTTACCCATCTCTACCGTATCCGGCCCTTTGAGCAGGCCAAACTGCTCTTCTGATCCCAGATGGGCCAGCAAAGCGAGGCGGTGGGTTTTGTTGCGTAGCACCCATACGGCCGTTTCGTTTGTCACCAGTAATTTTTCAACCTGAGCGCCGGTGTAAGTGGCAAAGCGGTGAAGCTGGCCCTGATGCCAAAAGCCAACAATAAAGCCGCGAAAAGCGGTGCGCCGCCAGGGAATGATGGCGATGGAGGCCGTCAGGCTGGTCCTCGGCTGCTCAAAATGATTGGTCTGCATCCAAACCCAGGCCGAGGGAAAGGAACGGCCCCAATCCTTTTCGATGTAGCCCCGGCCCTGATCAAAATCGACCCGTTCGCCGTCAATAGCCAGCGACCCGGCGATGGTATGGTCCAGACTGAGGACACCATGATAACATTCCATGGTAGGCACCCAGGCGTACCAGCCCATAATCCCAGGCGCGGTCAGGGTAACGGGCCAGGCGGTCAGGCCGTCAAAGTGCAGTTCGCCCCGTAACGACTGTTCCGGCCGTTGCAGGTCCAGCGAGATGGCTTCCAGGTTGAACTGATTGGGGCCGATGCGGACGTCAAAGGTTTGCTCGGCGGCCCAAAAGTCGGACAGGGGGAATTGATGATAGGTGGCGGTGCCGTCACGGCCGTTTAGCACCTGGATAAAAGCATGTGACTTCTGGCTCAAAAAGACGCCGGGGATGATGGCGTAGCGATGCCGGCCGCTGTGATCAATCAGCTTGTAATACCAGCCCTCAAAGAAGGGGGGCTTTTTACCGTGCCCGTGATACCAGGCCGGGTTCAATACAGACCGCAGGCGGGTAAACCAGCGCATATTACTATCCCTCCACTAATCCTCGGCCTCATGGGCGGCATAGACCTGGCGCAGCAGATCCTCCACCATTTCTTCCGGTGCCTGAGTCAGCACGCTCTCTTGAAAGTGAAGGATGCTGACCAGGGGCATGTCCAGCATAAAACGCAGCATTTCCATACCAATGGCCGGGCCATCTTCGTCATCACCGCCAAAGAGACCGCTGGCTTCATCGCGCAGCTTCTGCATCAGCGGCTCTATCGCTTGCCAGCCACGCCGGTCGGTGAACCAATCGTTGAGCGTAGACTCGGCGTGCAGGGTAGGGGGCAGGTCCAGGCTTGATTCTAGGGTGGCCGTCACCGTATGGCGAATGTCGGTAGCCGAAGCGCCAATCAGAATGTCAACGTCACCATCTTCTGTAACCCATTGGCCGTGGGCGGGGTCAAAATAGGCAAAGGCGCGGAAATCGAGGGGGATGGTTACGGTTTTGGTTTCGCCCGGCTGGAGGGCCACTTTGGCAAAGCCTTTGAGTTCTTTATACGGCCGTACCAGCCGCGACACCTGATCATGCACATAAACCTGCACCACCTCCTGCCCGGCCATCTGACCCGTATTGGTCACCGCAACCGAAACCGTCAGGCCGTCCTTGTCTAAGAAGGTGGTGGCCGAAAGCTGCGGGTTGCTATAGGCAAAGCTGGTGTAGCTCAGGCCGTGACCAAAGGCAAAGAGGACCGGCATTTCGCGGGCGTCGTAGTAACGGTAGCCGATGAACAGCCCCTCGCCGTAGCGTACCACCCCGTTTTCGCCAGGAAAGTTAAGATGGGCCGGGGTGTCGCTCAGCTTCAGGGGGTAGGTTTCGGCCAGTTTGCCGCTGGGATTGGTACGGCCGAACAGAATATCGGCAATAGCCCCGCCGCCGGCCTGGCCCATCAACCACGCTTCTAAAACGGCCGCTGCACCGTCCAACCAGTCGCTCATGGTGATGGCCGAACCGTTGTTGAGGATGACAACAGTTTGGGGCTGAACGGCCGTTACCGCTTGAATCAACGCTACCTGCGCCGGCGTCAGGTCCAGATTGGTCCGGTCATATCCCTCAGACTCAATGCTGCTAGGCAAGGCCAGATAGAGCAGCGCCACGTCTGCGGCTTTTGCCTGGCTTACCGCCTCATCGATCAGCGACGGCTCGAAACTGTCGTCGGCCGGATAGCCGGGCGCGTAGGTTACGGCCGCGTCGCCCGCCAGCTTTTGCAGCTCAGCCAGCGGATTATCTACCTGGGTGGGGTTGACGTGGGAACTACCGCCGCCCTGAAAATGGGGCACCTGGGCCGCGCGGCCAATGACCGCAATGCGCTGCGGCGCTTGCAGGGGCAGCACGCCGTCGTTCTTGAGCAGCACCATCCCGGCCGCGGCTGCCCGGCGGGCCAACGCATGATGGGCGTCCGCGTCGAACTGCTGGCCCCCTTTGGGCGTTTCGGCCGCTTTGAAAACAAGCCGCAAAATACGACCCACGGCCTCGTCCAGGACGGCTACGTCTAGCGTACCATTCTTGACCGCCTCTATGACGGCCTCGGTGCGCCGGGGTTTCGGACCGGGCATTTCCAGGTCCAGTCCGGCCTCTAATGCCGCCACCCGATCATGGACCGCGCCCCAGTCAGAAACCACAAAACCGTGGTAGCCCCATTCTGTTTTGAGAATGTCCGTTAGTAGCTGGCGGTGTTGAGAACCATGGACGCCATTGATTTTGTTGTAGGCGCACATGACGCTCCACGGCTGGGCCTGCTTAACGGCCGTTTCAAAAGCGGACAGGTAGATTTCGCGCAGCGTCCGCTCGTCGATTTGGGCATCAATTGAAAAGCGTTCAAACTCCTGATTGTTAGCCGCAAAATGCTTGAGTGACGTGCCCACCCCTCTGCCCTGAATGCCGTTGATCAGGCTGGCCGCCAGTTTGCCTGCCAGATAGGGATCCTCGGCAAAATATTCAAAGTTACGGCCGCATAGGGGCGTGCGCTTCATGTTGACGCCCGGACCAAGAATCAGATCAACTTCCTGGGCAATGGCTTCGGTGGCCAATGCCTCACCCACTTCATATAGCAGGTCAACGTCCCACGAAGCAGCCAGGCCCGACGCCGTGGGGAAGCAGGTAGCAGGCAGGCTTTTTTGGACAATGGCATGGACATCAGGCAGGCGGCGAATACCGTGCGGCCCATCAGACACCAGCAGGGAAGGGATACCGAGACGCGATACGGCCGTTGTGGTCCAGTTACTATCACCGGTGACCAAAGCGGCCTTCTCGGCCAGCGTCATTTGGGCAACAAGTTGTTCAATTGTGGTCGTCATTTTGATTCCTTTCTGACCAGAGGCCAGGTGATGTAAAACGTTACGTCAGGGCTAGAGGTAACGCGACGGTAAACGTGCTGCCCTCGCCAGGCTGGCTCTCGACCGAAACCTGCCCCTGATGGCGTTCCACACACTCTTTGACAATGTTTAGGCCGAGGCCGGTGCCGCCCACAGTGCGAACCGCTTCCGAACGGTAAAATGGCTCAAAGATGTGGGGCAGATCAGCCTCGTCAATCCCCATGCCTGCGTCTACAACCCTGAATATGAGCCACGCTTCGGAACGGTCAACTTCGAGCCGAATCTCGCTACCTGCCGGCGAAAATTTGACGGCATTGGATAGCAAGTTGAGCAAAATCCGGCTGACCAGCGTTTCGTCAAGTTCCACGTAGTCAATACGGCCGTCGCTCACAAATTGAAAGCGATGATTCCCCCCCATCGTTGCCTTAATCTGCTCAATCGTGGCCAGACAGAGAGCCGGCAAACTCACGAGCGATGGTTTCAGATCAACCTGGTTCAGGCTGCCCGACACCACCAACGTCATATCATTCAGCAGTTCCAGCACATATTGTAGCTGCTTGCCAATCAGATCCAGCTTCTCACGCCTCTTGTCTACATCCAGCCGGTCAAAATAGCGAACTAACATCTGCTTGGCATTGGCAATGACCGTCAGCGGATTGCGGACATCGTGCGAAAGCGCCGTGACCGCTTTTTTTACCAGGGCGTTAAGCTCCTGCTCCTTTTTCAAGTTAGCCCGCAGCCGTTCCCGTTCGAGCTGCAACTGCTCACTTCGCTCCCGTTCGGTAACATCTTGTTTGATAGCAATAAAGTGAGTAATCTCACCGGCGCGATTATAGACAGGTGTGATGGTTTGCTCTTCGACGTACAGCGTACCATCCTTGCGCCTGTTGGTTATCCGTCCTTGCCATACCTGCCCGGAAAGGACAGTTTGCCACAAGTCTTGGTAGAAGGCATCATCATGGACGCCGGATTTGAGCAGGCTCAGTGATTGTCCCTGAACCGCTACCAGCGTGTAACCGGTTAAGGTCGTGAAGGCCGGGTTGACCCATTCGACGACACCGTCGTGGTCGGTGATGACGATAGCGTTGGCCGCTGCTGCCAGGGCAGTGGTGTGCAGATTGATGGCCCGCTGGGCCTGCCGCTCTTCCGTTACGTCACGAACAAGGACGAGTACTTCGGTTGGGTTGGTAGGGACGATTCTCGCTTCAAACTCGTGCAGACCGTGCGGCAATTCCAAACTATAGTCAGTCTGAACAGGACGTCTTTCAAGCAGGGCTTGCCCAATGGCTGACAGCAAGCGTGGGGCCAGGTGATCCGGCAATACCTCGCGGATATGTTTGCCGATGAACTGTTCGCGTGGCCATAGCAGCAGTTCCGGCTGGGGCGCATGGCAGTCCAGGTACACCCCATCAGACCGAATGCGAAAAAGAAGGTCGGGGATGGCAGACAGCATAGCCTGCTGGCGGGCATTGCTTTCGCGCAGCGCGGCCTCCGCCTGCATCTGTTCAGTAATGTCGAAGCCAACGCACTGAATCTCGCGGACAACGTTGTCACTATCCTTGACGGTGACGAATTCCCACAAGGTCCAAAAGATACGGCCGTCGGCGGCCGGTTTACGCAAGATAACCTGAACCGGCTGACCCGGGTTGGCCAGACATTGCTCAACAGCCGCCACTGTTTTTTCATGATCCGAGGGCAGGATAGTGTCCTCAATAGACAAACCTATCAGATGGGGATGCGTTGGCGCATACAGGGCTTCAAACCGGGCGTTGACAAAAGTGATTTTGCCTGTCAGATCGGTACGCAACAGAAAAGCGGTTTGCGAGTCTATCAACGAGTCCAAATAGGCTTTGTTCTGGCTTAGTAGCTCTTCAGCCCGTTTGCGCTCGGTGATGTCTCGATTGACGATGACCAGGCCGGTTACGTGGCCCAATTCATCTTTCGTCTGGCTTATGGCCGTGTCAACGAAAAGATAGGCCCCTGCTCTGGTTTGCTGGCATAGTTCACCACGCCATACGCCAGACCTGGCCAGGTCTGCCTCGGCTTGAGGCCCGGCAGCGTCAGCCCAATCGGTGCGCAGCAGTTCATTTATGGGCTGGCCTATTGCCTCTGCTTCTGACCAACCATAGAGCGTGGTGGCGGCCTCATTCCAATAAATAATACGCTGGGCCTGGTCAGTTATGATGACTGCTTCGGCCATGAATTTGAGCAGGACATCGGCATAATAGGCGGATTGTTGTGAAGCTAAGGGATGCAGCATTGGTCATGAACTCCTACTCTTGAAGCTGGAAAAGGGGGAATATGGGGTTGTGAAACGCAGCAAACTACCTCTGCCATTCAAGTGAAATCTGCCACCCGGCTTAGTGTAACAATTGTCAATCCTGATTGCAACTTAACCCAACCAGAAAAGTTGCCCACTCCGGCCGTTTTTGTGCTATAATAGGAAAACCGCTGAAACCCATACCAGCGGGATATAAGTTTAGAGGGCCTGAACTTGACCTCTTGCAGAGGGGAAACAGGTTCGTTGCTAGCCGGGTCTTGATGAGGCCCGGCTTTTTTTTATCAGCAAGATTATTATGCTACGAGAATTAATTAATGAGCTGGCTTCGATTTTGGCCGGCCGTGCCTACTGGTTAGACGTGGTGCTGCCGCCTGTGCTGTTTGTGGGCGTGAATGCCTTCTTTTCTTTCCAAACGGCCATGGCCGCCGCTGTCAGTTTGGCCGCAGTTGTTAGCGTCGTTCGTATCCTGCGGCGAGAATCGCTGCTATATGCCGTGGCAGGTCTGCTGGCAGCGTTGGCTGCGGTAGGAATTGCCCGATTTTTGGGCCGCGATGAAGGCTTTTTTATTCCGGGCATTGTGACCAACGGCGGCACGGTTCTGCTGGCGGTCGGCAGTGTGCTGGCCAAACGGCCGTTAGTAGCCTGGACCAGTTACCTTACCCGTCGCTGGCCGCTGGATTGGTATTGGCACGACCGGGTAAGGCCAGCCTATAGCGAAGTGACCTGGCTCTGGGCTGGTTTCTTTGGCTTGCGTTTGTTGGGTCAGCTTTTCTTTTTTATGGGCGCGGACGCCGATTCCCTGGCTCTGTTTAATCTGGCGCTGGGCTGGCCCGCGATTTTGGTTTTGCTGATCGTTAGCTATTTGTACGGCCGTTGGCGTCTGCGCCAGTTGGCCGGTCCCAGCGTGGAAGAGTTCAGCCAAAACGTACCGCCGCCCTGGGAAGGCCAGCCGCGTGGCTTCTAGCCAGGGTGACGGTTGGCTTAGTGGTGGCTTAGTGGTCGGGCAAAAACGGCCGTTCTGAGACAGAATGGTTTATAATGAAGCCTGTACTTTTGATACGCAGCCTACCAAACGCAATAAGGAGCTAACCATGCTAACTCGTAATCGTTTATTTATCGCCCTGCTCGCCCTCTTTCTGTTGGCCGGATCAGGCATGACCCTGGCAGCAATGGTTATCCCCAATGCCCAAACGCTGCTGACCCAATCTCTGGAATCTCTCACCGACATTGGCGAAGGCCATCTGGTGGCTGAGTTTGAGTTGGACAGCCTCCAGCAAACGGCGAGCGGTTCGCTAGAAGCGTGGGGCAAGTTGAACGCCGGTCCTGACGGCGAACCCGCTTTCCGTATCACCATCCTGACCGCCTCGGAACCGGGATTAGCCGGCCTGACCGCCGTAAGCGACGGCAGCCAGTTCTGGCTCTACCATCCGGCTGAAAACAAAGTGGTTACGGGTAACTGGGCCGATCTCAAAGAGCAGGCAGCCGCCTATGCCGCCGACCACGACCATGATTGGGATAGCCATGATTGGGACAATCGAGAATGGGCCGACCGCTGGGATGATTGGGAAGGTGGCTTTGCCCCCGATTTTGAGATCGATTGGGAAGAAATCGAGTTCCCGGAAACGACCGAGGAAGCAGTAGCCATGCTGCTCGACTATTTTGACGCCAGCCGTACCGGCACGGCCGACATTGGCGACAGCCGGGCGCACGTGATTCGCCTGGTCCCCATTGCCGACCAGATGCCTGCCGAGATACGGGCGGCCGGCGGCTACCTCAACGTCTGGGTGCGGACCAGCGACAGTGCCCCGCTGGGGCTGGAATATGTGCAGGGCGTGCCCGGCAGCTTCCGCCTGGCGGCCACCACGCTGTCGCTGAATGAGGCCCTGCCCGACGACATCTTCACCTTCGTTGTCCCCGACGGGGTGAAGGTAATCCCCTTTAACGAGCTAGAAATGCCGGACAGGGAAAAAGCCACGGCTGAATTTGAACCTTTGACCCTGACCACGCTGCCTGAAGGAACGGTTGAACTAGAAACGGCCGTTGTGCGTGGCGCAACTGTGACCCGGTATCAACTGGATGGGGCCGAGTTCTATCTGGCTCAGGGACCGGCCACAGCCGCCGCCGACCTGTTCGGCGGTGAGCGCGGCGAAGCGCTGACCGTGCGTGACCAGGCCGCCACCCTCTACCAGGAAAATGAGGGCGACCGCCTGCTGCTTACCTGGCGCGAAAATGGCGTGACCCTCTGGCTGGGCGGCCAGCTAAGCCTGGAGCAAGCGCTGGCCCTGGCCGATGCCCTGGAATAATTTCGTCATAAACTTGCCCAGACCGGTGCTGAGCCTGGCCGCCATGCCTCCTTCGGCCAGGCTCAGCATCAATCTGCATTATCTCTGCCGCTTTCAACCCGCATTCTTCAACCTTCATAAAATGCCCCATGATTAAACTAAGCAATCTTTCTCGCCAATTTAGGCGTGGTCAAACCACCGTTACTGCCCTACACGGCGTAGACCTGACCATCGACAGCGGCGAATTTGTGGCCCTGGTCGGTCCATCCGGCTCTGGCAAATCAACCTTGCTCAACCTGTTGGGCGGCCTGGACCGGCCGACGGCCGGGGAGCTGTCGTTCAACGGGCTACCTCTGCACAACGCCGATGAAAAAACGCTCACCGCCCATCGCCGCCAGCGCATCGGCTTCATCTTCCAGAGTTTCAACCTGCTGCCCCGCCTGACTGCCCAGGAAAACGTGTCCGTGCCGCTGATGCTGGCGGGCGTGCCCCGCGCTGAGCGGCAGCAGCGTGCCCGGGCCATGTTGGAAAACGTCGGGCTGGGCCATCGTCTGGACCATTATCCCACCGAACTGTCGGGCGGCGAGCAGCAGCGCGTGGCCATTGCCCGCGCCCTGATTCACCAACCCGCGCTGCTGCTGGCCGACGAGCCAACCGGCAACCTGGATTCGACGACCGGCCAAACCATCATGCACCTGCTGCAACGGCTTAATGAGGAGCAAGGGGTGACGCTGATTGTGGTGACACATGATGAAGAGGTGGCCGCTTACGCCGGCCGTACCGTTAAGCTGCGTGATGGCCAAATTGTAGAAGTGGTGGAGAATGTGGCGGGTCAACGGCCGTTACCGACCACACCCCCTGCAAAAGCAAAGGCCGGCCAGCTAACCCTGCGCGATATGGTGCTGGCGGCCGGCCGCAATTTGGGCCGCCGCCGGGTGCGTAACTTCCTGACGGCTGCCGGCGTTCTCATCGGCATTGTGACGCTGGTGGCCATGGTCTCCTTTGGCGTGGGCGTGCAGCGCGAGGTGCAGCGCAACTTTGAAATGGTTGGGTTAGAGAACATTTTCGTCAGCCCCGGCCTGCCACAGCGGGATGATTTTGACCCCTTTGCCCCGCCTGGCCTGCCCGAAACGCCGCTAACGCCCCAACTGGTCGCCGAACTACAGGCTTTGCCCAATGTGGTGGCGGTGTCCCCGGCCTTATCGTTACCCCCGGCCGTTGATCTAACCCTGACGCATGGTGAAACGGCCGTACCCGTGCGCGTCCCCAGCGGCGGCACCAACCCGTTCACCTTTGGCCCCCCGGCCCGGTCTGACATGCTGGCCGGGCAGCCCCCGTCTGAACTGGGGGGCGGCACGCTACTCGTTAGCGGCCTGGCCGACCAGTTGCTCACTCCCGGCGAGACGTATACAGACCTCATCGGCCGGCCGGTCAATTTAACCGTTACCCTGCCGCGTGGCGAAAGCACCACCATCGGCAGCCAGATTGTTGGGGTGCGCGATGGCTTTGCCCGGCGCTCGATTGACCTGGGCATTGCCGAACGCACTGAAATCGTGACCTGGTGGTTTGATGAGCCAGACCGGCTGCAAACCCAAGGGTATGATCAACTCGTGGTACAGGCCAGCAGCTTAACGGCCGTGCCCGCCATTGCCGACTATCTGACCGAGCAGGGGCTACAGGCCCAATCTCTGGAAGCGATCTTGGAACTGGCCAATCAGGTTCTTTCCTTGCTCCAGGCCTTGTTGGGGTCAGTCGGCGGACTGGCGCTACTGGTGGCCGCTCTAGGCGTGGCCAACACAATGATGATGGCCATCTACGAGCGCACCCGCGAGATTGGCGTACTAAAAGCGTTGGGCGCGTCCAGCGGCCAGATTCGGCTGATGTTTACTATCGAAGCCGCCCTGATCGGGTTGATTGGCGGCTTCTTTGGCCTCATTTTCGGCACGCTGCTCGGTCGGCTGGTTGACTGGATTGCCCAACAATACCTGATCAACGAGGGCGTGACCGGTGTCGGTACGCTTTCTATTGTGCCGCTCTGGTTGGCCGTGGGCGCACTGGTTTTTGCCGCCCTGGTGGGTTTACTGGCCGGACTCTACCCGGCTGCCCGTGCCGCCCGCCTGGACCCCGTTACCGCGCTGCGCCACGAATAACATGCCAACGTAAGTAGCGCGTACAGACTTTCCCATATTGCGTGATGACCCATCCCTGATCGAGGATGTTTACTCTCACGCCCATGATTGTTATACTATCATGGGGTAGTGATGGCGTTACCTATGGCCAGACCTGGTCAGCCAGTACCTGACACCGCTCCGGGGCTTAATCGTTACGTCAATTCTGTAGTGGGAAAACAATGGACAAAGAAACCAACTCCTTTTTTGAACTCTTTTATGGCGTTAGAAGACTCATCCTGCTAACGTTTTACATTGTCTCTGTTGTTGCCTTGGGGTCAGTGATCGTCGTTTTGCTCAATACGGCCGGGGTTGCGCCGCCCATACAGGTGTTGGTGGTGCTGCTGCTTTCTGTTGTCAGCATTGGCGGCGGGGCGTTTTTATACGTCATGCTTGAACTGCCGCAAATCGGCTACAGTTTTGACCAGATCAAGAATGATATCGCAGCCGGTAGAATGAGAACCGCAAACCAATTTTCGCAACGGCTGGTTACGTTGCTGTGCCGGCACTTCTCCTTTGCCTTTTTCGCCACAGAATATGCCTTTATCAAGGTGCAGCAGGAAAAACCGGTCGCGTCTGACCCAGCAGTGTTGGCGGCGCTGAGCGCGGATGACCTGGCCCGCCTGCTTACGCTCTCTCAAGAAACGGAAGCCGTGATCTACGTTGGCAAATATGATGTGGCGGGTAAAGGCTATCACCTGCATCTGGTACCCATCTACTTTGGGCAGCGCTGGCTTGGTTATATTGGCCTATTAACCCACCAGAAATTGTGGCGCATATTTACCCACTTCCTGGTTGATTTTGAGAATAATTACGTAGATGACCAGTTGGTTCACGTATTGGATTTGCAAAAGCAGGCTTTGCAGAAACAGTTTTATCGAGAGATGGATGTTTTTTCTGACAAGATTGCCCGCCAGGCCTACACTTCTATAGAAACATATATGCAGGAAGTTGCTGATTTTTTGGTCAGCTATGTGGGCTGCGCCGGCGCGCTTTTTGTTGCAGTCTATAACGAAGCGTACGTAACAACGTTCACCAGGCCGGTTGATGAGGCAGAGATTGTAGCCTACTATCGGGATCGTCTGGCACAAGATGGTTCAGCCCTGGCACCGGCCCTTTTGTCTGACGTGGTGCCCCAGTTCACGGCCGTTTGTGAAATACCCATTATTCTCGATGAGCTACTGGGCCTGATCGTTCTCTTCGACGATGAGCCAGACCGCCTGACCTATTTCTTCAATACGCTGGTTGAGGTTGAACACATCAAGCTAAACAGTGATCTGCGCTGCCTGGCCCTGCAGTTGATCTAGCCGCCCGGTTCGGTTGCGGTCTACCCATTAGTTGGATTAGAATAGTATTGGCAATCAGCCACAAACCTGGCCAGGTTTATGGTACCAATAGACCGAGCTTTTCGTAAAGGCAGTACCCGTCTCCAGGAGGAAGCTATGAAAAAAATCGCCATCTTACACCTGAACGGCCCGGAAGCGGTCGAGACCACACAATTTATGGGGCAGTCGCTACAGATTCACCACCTGAACTGCGCCAACGATCTAGAGAAGGCGCAGGCGCTGATCGCCCAATTTGACGGTGAGGTAGATGTGATTGCCCTGCACGGAATGCCAACCCAGTTGGAGTTGGGACCAACCCGGCGGGCACATGAACAAGGCTCACTATTAACGGCCGTTGCCCAACAAACGCCGGTTGTAGACGGCCGTGTTATCCGTGCCGGTCTGGAGCGCTGGGCCATTACCCTGGCCGACCGCGCCCAACCCGGCATTTTTAGCCGCAAACAAGTCCTCATGACGCCGGGCCTCAACCACAACGGTATGGCCCGCGCCCTGGAGCAACACGGTTGCACCCTTCGTTATGCCGATCCCTTCATCTTCTTCAATCTGCCTAAAGTGCCCGGTATTGGCTTCCACCAGACACGGAATCAGGCCGCCCCTTTTACGCTGGAACGACTTAAAGACGTCGATTACCAGACCCTTTACCCCGCCGGCAATAGTGAGACCGAGGCTAACAGCCAGGCTCCCTTCGACTGGGCCGACATCATTGCCGGTGACATCGGCACCATTCGCCATTTTGCCCCCAACACGCTCAAACGTAAAATCGTCGTTGTGGAAAACGCCAACGAGATCGACCTGGCCGATTTGCAGGCACGCGGCGTCGATATCGTTGTTACCTTGATGCCCAGCCTGGACAAAGATACCGATTTAGGCCGCTGGTCGGCCGCTACGGTTGAGGCAGCGCTAACTGCCCTGCGGCCCGATCCCAACGCGCCACTGGACGAAGATACTTACCTGGACCTGATGGCCAACCTGGAATGGACCCCAGCCATTCGTGTGCTTCAGCCCGAAAACGGGGAGATCAATCGCTTTGCGTTTGTAATCCATCCGCTCAGCGTCAAATTTATCCACAGCCACCCCGCTTTCCGCTGGACCAAATACCTGCCCGACAGTCTGGTAGAAACGGTGGCGGCTTACATGCCACCCCTTCCCATTTCGCGCATTACGGGGGGGCAATCACCCACAACCGGCCAGCGCATCGAAGGCCATCTGTTTAGCCTGGCGGCCACACCACGCCAGATGATGCGTCGTGACGAACGCTTTACCTATGACCGTCTCAAAAAAGCGGCCCATATGGCTGAACGCAAAGGGGCACGCATTATGGGTTTGGGCGCGTTTACCAGCGTGGTGGGCGATGCCGGCATCACCGTTGCCCACGAGGCCGACATCGCCATCACCAGCGGCAACAGCCTGACCGTCGCCGCTACCCTAGAAGCGGCCAAGCAGGCGGTTGTCAACATGGGGGCCACCGATTTGACCAGGGGCAAGGTAATGATTATTGGGGCGACCGGCTCGATTGGGTCAGTTTGTTCGCGTCTGCTGGCTCAGGCTATCTATGACGTGGTGCTGGTGTCAATTGAGCCTGAACGACTAATCGACCTCAAGCGCACCATTCAGGAGGAAACGCCCGGAGCTAGAGTAGCCATCGCTACGCGTCCCGATGAGCTGATCGGGGAATGTGACCTGATTGTGACGGCCACCTCTGCTTTTGGTCAGCGTATTGTAGACATCACCAAATGCAAGCCAGGCGCGGTCATCTGTGACGTGGCCCGCCCGCCAGACATTGGCCCGGAAGAGGCAGCCCTGCGCCCGGACGTACTGGTCATTGAAAGCGGCGAGGTGTTGATTCCCGGCGACATTGATTTTGGCTATGACATTGGTCTGCCGCCTAAGACGGCTTATGCGTGCCTGGCGGAAACCGCGCTGCTGGCCATGGACGGCCGTTTCGAGGACTATACCTTAGGTCGCAACATCTCCGTAGACCGCGTTAAGGAAATCTATCGCCTTTTCAAAAAGCATCAGTTTCAGATTGCCGACTTACGTTCCTTTGACGAAGTAGTCACAGAGGAGCAGTACGCTGAGAAACGACGTCTGGCGGCCGAGCTAAAGGCTGACCCGGAACGCTTTGCCCGGCTTCAGGCCGAAACCGGGGCCCAGTTAGCCAAAATCCCGGTGCAGGCCAAAGGGGTCAAATCTGGCGGCAGCAACGCCGGTATGCTGGCGGCCGTTGCGGCTGCGATTGGCGGCCTGGTACTGTTGCTGTGGCGACGCGAACAGCGCTAGACAAAAGTTGAGCTGAACAATCATGGTGTTGAGTTGCCATCATAACGGCGCTTGAGCCTGCGGCCAGGGCGCACAGAAGATTTGAAAACGGTGTCTTCTGTGCGCCCTGGCGGTTAGCCGCTACTAACTAATTCCCATTGACGATATAAGGTAATAGCAGTCTGTATGGCTCTACTTTCACCGTAAATGTGTCGCTGCCTTCGGCATCGTGGCTGTCTATGATCGTGATAGTGACGCTGTATTCACCAAGAGCAGCGTAGGTATGGGAGCCGCTGACCGTACCGGCCACTTGATCGACCGCGCCAGCCGTCACCGTGCCATCGCCCCAGTCAATCACGGCCGTATGCGTATCACCCACGTCCGGATCGGTAAAGGTAGCCAGTACGCCGCTGACCGCGCTGCCAATAGTGACGGTGCGGTCCAGTCCGGCCGTGACCACGGGGGGCTGGTTGGCCTGATCCATGATAACGGTCAGCGTAGCCGTATCACTGGCAGTCGTTCCCTGGTCGGAAACGGCCGTTGCCGTCAGCGTATAGTTCCCCGCCCCACCGGCATAAACAGTCAGCGGTAAAACGGCCGTTGACCGCGCCGGAATGGGCAGCTCATCCAGCAGCAG
>SLGK01000171.1 GCA_007123775.1 Anaerolineae bacterium
ATTTCAAGAGACAGATTATCAAACGTCACCCGGCTGCTGTCAAATTGCAATCGTAACCTTGCTCTTCAGAATAACGCCGTAAACTGGCAAAATCATGAAACTAGCCATAGTGATTGTAAGCTGGAACACGTCTGATCTGCTGCGACGCTGCCTGGAGACAGTGTTTATCTACCCGCCAAACGCTCCCTTTGAGGTATGGGTGGTAGACAACGATTCGCAGGATGATTCGGTGGCGATGGTGCGCGAGCATTTTCCGCAGGTGCATTGTCTGGCCAACGACCACAACCCCGGTTTTGCCGGTGGCAATAACCAGGCCATCGCGGCCAGCAGCGGGGAGTATGTGCTTCTGCTCAATCCCGACACGGAAGTGAAACCGGGCGCACTGGCAGCGCTGGTCGATTTTCTGGATACTCATCCGGCGGCGGGCGCGGCCGGATCCATGCTGCTCAATCCTGATGGCTCCCTACAACCCTCATGCTACCCCATGCTCACCGGTCCGCGTGAGCTGTGGCGGATGTTGAATCTGGATGGTATCTGGCCGGTGGGTGAATACCATATGCACCACTGGGATACAAATCAGCCGCGTCAGGTTGAGGTCATCCAGGGGGCCAGTCTGATGATTCGCCGTGACCTGCTTGACAGAGTAGGCCTGCTAGATGAGTCCTATTTCATGTACACGGAAGAAGTGGACCTTTGCTACCGGATACTGCAGGCGGGCTGGCTGCTCTATTGGGTGCCGCAGTCGCAGGTCATCCACTATGGTGGCCAGAGTACGCGCCAGGTAGCGGCCGAAATGTTTTTGCATCTGTATGGCAGCAAGATTCAATTCTTTCGCAAACATTACGGCCGTTTCACCACCACCCTCTACAAATGCACTCTCGGACTGACCTCCATGCTGCGCCTGGCGCTTAGTCCGCTGGTCTGGCTGCGGCCGGCCGACATCCGACGCACCCAACTGGCTCTAGCCCGCAACTACTTCCAACTGCTGCGCGTTTTGCCGCGCCTGTAGACCAATGCGAATTTTACTGCTTACCCAAATTATTCCCTATCCACCCAACGCCGGGCCGCGCGTTAAAACGTGGCACGTGCTGCGCTATCTGGCCAGCCAGGGACATGAAGTCACGTTGGTCTCGTTTGTACGGCCGGAAGAAGAGAAACATCTACCGGTTGTAAGCGAAGTATGCCGGGCGGTGCATACGGTTCCCATACAGCGATCACGCCTGGCGGATGTAGGGTATTTGCTGCGGAGTCAGGTGACGGGACGGCCGTTTCTAATCGAGCGGGATAATCTGGCAGCCATGCGCCGGCTGGTTGAGCAACTGGTACAGGCAGAATCCTTTGACGTGGTCCATGCCGACCAGTTGACTATGACTCAGTTCGCCTTACAAGCCCAGGCTATTGCCGACAAGCAGGGTCGTAAACGGCCGTTTACCATTTTCGACGCCCACAACGCCACCTGGACCATCACCCAACGCATGATCGACAACGTACCGCTGCCGCTCAAGCCGATTCTGCATCTGGAAACCGGTCGTATCAAACGATACGAGGCTAATCTGCTGGCCCAACTGGATCATACAATGGTGGTTATTGATGAAGATCAGGAGGCGCTGCTGACCGGCGTGGGCAATGGCCAGGCACACGCGCTGCGACAGCGGCTAACCACAATTCCCATTACAATTGATACGGCCGAATTTACCCCCGTACTGCGCCAGCTCAACTCGTGCAATATCATGACAATGGGCACGCTCAGCTACCCGCCCAACGCCGACGGCATTCGCTGGTTTCTCAACAAAGTCTTTCCGCTCATTCAGCAGCAACTGCCAGACGTGACCCTGACCATCGTCGGCAAGGAACCGCCGCGCGACTTTGTACAGGCGGCCGCGGCACAGCCGGACGCTATTGAGGTAACCGGCTTTGTGCCCGATTTGATTCCCTACATGGAAGCGGCAGCGCTGATGGTCGTGCCGGTGCGGGCCGGCAGCGGTATGCGCGTGCGGCTGCTGGAGGCGTTTGCCCGCGCCATGCCCACCGTGACCACCACCATTGGCCTGGAAGGGATTGAGGCTGAGCATGAGCATCACGTGCTGATTGCCGACGAACCGGTCGATTTTGCCCACCAATCAGTCCGACTGCTGCAAGACCCCGCATTACAGCAGCAGTTGGCCCAAAACGGCCGTTTGCTGGCCGAGCAAAAGTATGATTGGCAAGTGGCTCTGCAAAAAATGGATGCTGTTTACCAACTGGCTATGGGCTGACTCAACCCCTCAACATAACATAATACAACCCTTCCTGTAAGACGAGTGTTAAGTTTATCTTGCTATTCTCGCTTCAGGTTTACAAAGCAGCATTAGTGCAAGTGAGAGTTTCACCAATGAGAGTACTATACATCGTGCCCTATGTTCCCAATTTAATCAGTGTACGGCCGTACAACCTGATACGCTCATTGAGTGAACGGGGCCATGATGTCACCGTGCGTACCCTGTGGACCAATCCCCAGGACAAAGCCGACATTGAAAAGCTGCGGGCTGTTTGTCACGACGTCAAGGCATCACACATGCCCCGTCTTCGTTCTTTTGCCAACATGCTGCGGGCACTGCCCAGCCGGGTGCCTCTACAGACCGTTTACTCCTGGCAACCTAACCTGGTTACTGACTTGAATGGCAACACCCATGAGCAGTATGACGTCGTGCATGTGGAACATTTACGCGGTGCCCAGTATGGCTTGCACCTGAAAAAACAAATAAAGCTGCCCATTATCTGGGACAGCGTTGATTGCATCACCCATCTGTTTCGTCAGACCGTCGCCGGCAGCAAAGATTGGCGCGGTCGCTGGCGCAGTCGCCTCGATCTAAAACGGACCAGTCGCTATGAAGGCTGGCTGCTAACACAATTTGACCACGTATTGGTTACGTCTGAGGTTGACCGCCAGGCATTGCTTGGTCTGGCCAGCCAGACGGTGGCGGACAACCATGTTTCAGTTCTCGCCAACGGTGTTGACCTCGATTACTTCACACCAGGTCACGAGCAGCAGCGTGACCCAGCAACGCTGGTGGTCAGTGGTAAAATGAGTTATCACGCCAACGTTTCAATGGTGCTGCACCTGTTTCACAATATAATGCCCCATATCTGGGCTAAACGGCCGGACGTCAAGCTGCTGGTGGTTGGCAAAGACCCCACACGAGAGATACAGGCATTGGCGGCACATACCGATGTGACCGTTACGGGCACAGTAGCGCATTTACCTCCCTATTTGCGCCGGGCTACTGTCGCCGTGGCACCACTTGTTTACGGAGCTGGCATCCAGAACAAGTTGCTTGAAGCAATGGCCTGCGGTACGCCGGTGGTCACGACACCTCAAAGCGTGGCACACCTACAACTGGAACCCGGTCGTGACTTGCTCGTAGGCCATCACCCGGAGGCGTTTGCGGCTCAGGTACTCTCTCTGTTAAATAGCCCGCAGCAGCGACGACAAATCGGGAAAAACGGCCGTTATTACATCGAAACATTCCATTATTGGCCCAATATCGCGGCACGTCTAGAAAGCATCTATAGCACCCTAACGCATCAGTATCGTAATTCTGCAATGCGCCCGGCAATGTAATCATCAAAGCAAGAGAAGTGAACGAACATGATAATTGTACAAACTCCCCTCCGCGTTAGTTTGTTTGGTGGTGGCACTGATTTTCCTGCTTTTTACGAAAAACATGGCGGTTGTGTCCTTACCACGGCTATTGATAAATATATCTTTGTCACCATAAAGAAGCGTTTTGACAATAAGCTGCGCGTCGGCTGGACACGCACTGAAATGGTTGATTCTGTTGACGAAATCCAGCACGAACTCATCCGGGAAGCCCTACGAAAAACAGGTATTACCAAGGGGGTCGAAATCACCACAATGGGTGACATTCCCTCAGAAGGCTCCGGTCTGGGTTCATCCAGCACGGTCACGGTCGGTGCCCTGCACGCAATGCACGCCATACGGCGTCAACTTATCGTGGCTGAACAGCTTGCCCGTGAAGCGTGCCACATTGAACTGGACGTGTTGGGCAAACCAATTGGCATTCAGGATCAATACATTGCTGCTTATGGTGGCTTGCGCTTCATGGAGTTTAACGGTAACGGCACCGTCACTAGTCAGGAGATTGAGCTAAACGGCCGTACTCAGCGCCACCTTAACGACAGCTTTCTCCTCTTTTTTACCGGCATGACACGTCAGGCCGAGGTAATTCTGGCAGAACAAAAAGCCAACATTCAAGACCGCATCGCCATTCTCTGTGAGATGAAAGCAATCGCCCAGGCTGCTCATGAGGAGTTACAAAAAGGCAGGCTAGAAGAATTGGGTCATCTGTTGCACAAAAGCTGGCAACTCAAAAAACGGATGGCCAGCCAGGTCAGCAATGGCACGCTGGATAATATGTATGAAACTGCCCGCAAAGCCGGAGCCATTGGCGGCAAAATTTCCGGTGCTGGCGGCGGTGGTTTCTTGTTGCTTTATTGCCCACAAGATCGTAAAGAAGCAGTCCGCGATGCCCTTTCTAGTTTACAAGAGCTACCGTTTCGCATGGGGCAGGATGGCAGCAAAGTAATCTTTGACTACAAAAGTTGAGATGAACATCATGATAACACCTGTCCAAAGCTATTTTAACGAATTTAAGCTCACACTCGATTTGATTGACCATCACCCTATCGAGCAAACGATTGAGCGGCTGCACGAAGCACGCCTGTTACGTCAGACGGTTTTCATCATGGGCAATGGTGGCAGCGCCAGCACAGCCAGCCACTTTGTCTGTGATCTGGCTAAGAATACACGGGAAACCGGTTACTCAGACTTTCGCGTTATCGGCTTAAGTGATAATATGGGATTGATAACGGCCTATGCCAACGACGAAGGCTACGAAAATGTGTTCGTTAACCAACTGGCCAGTCTGATAGAGGCAGGTGACGTAGTAATTGGCATCTCCACCAGCGGCAATTCAGCCAACGTACTGCGAGCTATCACACACGCCAACCAGGTAGGAGCCACAACAATCGGCTTTACCGGTTTTGACGCGGGTAAACTGGGTGGTATGGTTGACATTCATGTACACGTTCCCAGCAATTGTATTGAGCAAGTTGAGGACATTCATTTACTGTTCGAACATTTAATCACCAAAGTATTGCGCGAACGTACCAGGCAACCAGATATTGTTTACGCCAATGGTTTTGATGTGAAGGTAACAAGCACCAATGGAACTTAAAGAATACATCCTTCCCTTAATAAAGTGGTGGTGGCTGATTGTTGTTGCAACGTTGATTGCTGGTGGAGCCAGCTATGCCGCTACACTACAACAGCCACAGCTATACCAATCATCCACTACCCTGATCATTGGTAGCGCCGTTGAAGACCTAAATCCCTCCAACCAGGACCTATATCTAACCGGGCGTTTGGCGTCATACTATGTTGAGCTGTCTCAACGGTCCTCTGTACGCGAGGATACTCGCCAGGCACTAGGTATTCGGTCACTGCCTGATATCGCTGCTTGGGTCACTCACAACAACTTCATTGAAATCTGGGTCACCAGCACAAACCCCGAATTGTCACAAGCTGTCGCAACTGAACTGGCTAACCAACTCATCAGGCGTACGCCCACGGCTCAGGAAGATGAACAGGAATTTGCCAACGAGCTATTGAATGACTACCAGGAAGCCATTAGGAATACCCGCGCAGAAATCGCCAGCAAACAAGAACGACTAGGTGAACTGATTAGCGCCACGGAAATAGCCCAGCTACAAGACGAAATCACCGTACTCGAAACCAACCTGCGTCGTTTAGAAACAAATTATACTAATCTCAGAGCAACTACTCAGCGTGGGGCTGTCAATACACTGCGAGTTGTCGAACAAGCTCAGCCGGGTCGGCCAATCAACCCGAACCATATGGCTACTATTTTTACGGCGGCCAGTATCGGGTTAGTCTTAGCCGCGTCTGCCGCCTATATCCTGGAATATATGGATGATGCCGTCA
>SLGK01000343.1 GCA_007123775.1 Anaerolineae bacterium
GTTCATTGGAAGCTATCAAACAGGCTGTTGAGCGTTTCTTCCAGGAACATCAACCTATTGATTTGTTAAGGATGGCTGGGCTTGTTCCCAGCTCTTAAAGAACTTTTTTGGTTCTACTTAGCTTTATTGCCTATCGAAATGGCAATCGTTACAGTTGTAGCCGATTTGCTTAACCCTATGACCGGCTACATGGAGGAGACACCCATCCTTTCTGTCGCAATTCCAAGAGAAACCCTTGAAGGTCTCAATTTTGAAATGCTTGATCCCTCTGATTCCATGAGTAATTTCGTTCATCGAATGAACTTCAAGAAAACCAAAGGATTTAATGCTGTAGAAAAATTATCCCCATCTGACCTTCAATTGCCTTGATTTGACAGATACCACTTTCATGTCAACATAGTTATAGACCATATGGGCGGACGGCTGTACCGATCATGTTGCAGGCCTATTTCCAGTTACCCCCATCCTTAATGTGAACCTCAGTTACGGGATAAAAAACCAAAAATAGACTACAATAGTCAAAACGCTAACCAGAGGATGGCCTTGTGAACGGCTTACAGCCTTCATAATTCATCCTTCAACCTTCTGAAAAGGAGCCTTACATGAGTCGTGACAACTTTGACATCCCAGAAGTGTTCCGCCGCGCGATGGAAGAGGCGGGCTGGGGTGAAGAAAATGGTGGCAAACGAGGCGGTGATGGTGGCAACCAGGGTGGCGGCGACCGCCAACCCCTGCCACGCCAGCCCAACAACCCGTTCCGCCCCAATCGAACCGTCATCCTGATTGCTATCGTCTTTATCTTTTTCCTGAGCCTCAACTGGATAGTCACCACCTATACCGACTGGCTTTGGTTTACTGAGCTAACCTACGAAGAAACCTGGCTGCGCCGCTGGGGGATTCAGGTGATCAGCTTTGTGGTCGCCTTTGTAGTAGCCGGGCTGATCTTTTTAGGTAACTGGCACCTGGCTCGCCGTCGCGCCAGTCGGTCCACGCCAGAGTTTTACCCGAAGTTTCTGGACGTAGGTGGCGTGGGCTGGCTGATCAGCGGTACCGGCTTTTTCTTCACCTTCATCTTTGCTTCAGCCGCAGCCAGCCAGTGGGAACAGATTCTGCTCTATATTTACCGCGTACCGTTTGGAGAAGTTGACCCGATTTTCGGCCGGGACATCAGCTTTTACCTGTTTGAACTGCCGGTAATGGAGTTTGTGCGTAGCTGGCTCATCTCTATTGTGCTGGTGACGCTGTTGGGTACGTTTGCCATTTATGCCCTGAACTATATTCCAGCCATTCAGCGGGGACAGTGGCAGCCGCAGCGCTCGCCCGTTTTGGTGCGCCACGTGGCTGTGCTGGCGACCGTTTTCTTCCTGCTGTGGGCAGTCGGTTACTGGCTAGACCTGTTCCGGCTAAATTTCGCCACCGGGGGGGTGGTCTATGGCGCAACGTTTACCGATATGTTTGCTACCCGCTACGCCATTGTGGCCCAACTGATTTTGATGGGACTGGTAGCGGTAACGGCCGCTCTCAACATCTTCCGCTTCGATTTGCGCCCCCTCTTCGTCACCGGCGCGCTCTGGTTGGCCGTAACGCTCATTCTGGGCGGTATCTACCCCTCGCTCTTACAGCGCTACCGGGTAGAACCAAACGAAATTGTGCTGGAAGAACCCTACATCTCTGACAATATCCGCATGACTCGCCTGGGCTTTGGCCTGGACCGGGTAGAAACGCGCAATTTTGAATTAGGTGATGATATTACGGCCGATGACATTCTGGCCAGCGAAGAAGTCCTCAACAATATTCGCCTGTGGGACTATCGGCCGCTGCGTGAAACCTACAGCCAGTTGCAAGCCCTGCGTACTTACTATCAATTCGGCGACGTGGACATCGACCGCTACGTGATCGACGGCCAACTACGTCAGGTAATGCTGGCGGCCCGCGAGCTAGATAAAGCTCAACTGCCTAATCCGACCTGGGTTAATCTGAATCTGGAGTTTACGCATGGGTTTGGGGTCGTCATGAACCCGGTTAACATCGTCACGCCTGAAGGCCAGCCCGAATTTTGGATTCAGGACCTGCCCCCACAATCAACGGTTCCTATCGACGTGGAACGGCCGGAGATTTATTATGGCGAATTGATGGATGATGTCGTTTTCGTGGGCAGTGCTCGTGACGAGTTCAGCTTCCCGCCTGACAACTATTCCACCTACTCTGGCGATGGCGGTGTGCCGCTCGACAACTACTTAAAGCGAGTGGCTTTCGCCCTGCGCCTGGGTGATGCCAACGTGCTGCTCAGTGACGAAATCACGCCAGAAACAAGGGTCCAATTTTACCGGCGCGTTACGACCCGCATCAACCACATTACCCCCTTCCTGCGTCTGGATAACGACCCTTATATTGTTATCTCTGAGGGACGGCTTTTCTGGATAGTGGACGCTTATACAGTAAGCAACAACTTCCCCTATTCACAGCCAATTGGCAGTGGGGCTAACCGGATCAACTATATTCGCAATTCGGTTAAGATAGTAGTAGACGCCTATCACGGCAGCGTTGATTACTACATCTTTGAGCCAGATGATCCGATTATCCGCGCTTATGACCGCGCTTTCCCCGGTCTGTTTAAGCCAATGGAGGAGTTCCCGGAAGGGCTAATAGCCCACATTCGCTATCCCGAAGATATTTTCCGGATACAGATGAATCAGTTCTTGAGCTACCACATGACCGACGAGCGGGTCTTTTATAACCAGGAAGATCTGTGGGAAATTCCTACTGAACAGTTCGATGACAGCGAGGTGCGGATGGAGCCGTATTACGTCGTTTTGCCGCTGCCGGGCGAAGAGGAGTCAGAGTTTCTGCTTATCCAACCCTTTGTGCCTTCGGCCAAGCGGAATATGGTGGCCTGGGCAGCCGCACGTAACGATATGCCCCACTATGGGGAGATCGTAGTTTATGAACTGCCACGCCAGGAGTTGGTCTTCGGTCCTTCGCAAATCGAATCCCGGATTGACCAGCAAACGGAGATTTCGCAGCAGTTTGCCTTGTGGAATCAGGGTGGCTCGCGGGTAATTCGCGGTAATTTGATTGTCATTCCGCTGGCGGGTGACTTCTTGTACGTGGAGCCGATCTACCTGCAATCGGCGGGCAATCCGCTGCCTGAACTGCAGCGGGTGGTCGTGGCAACTCGTACCCGCATCGCTATGGCGGAGACGCTGGAGCGCTCATTGGCGGCTGTGTTCCAAACGGCCGTTGCCGGTGCCGATGTACCGACCGACGTTGTGGTAGCCGAAATTGAAGGCCCTACCGAGGAAGAACTGGCCGATTCGGAACTGGATGTTGAATTGGAACCGGTGGAAGTGCCCGAAACGGCCGATCCTGACGACACGCTGCTACCCACCCCACCGCCAGTTGAGCCACCCGCAATCATCGTGGATGGCTCCGTTGATGAGTTAATCCAGGCCGCCAACCGCCACTTTGAAGCCGCCCAGGAAGCCCAGCGCAACGGCGATTGGGCCACCTACGGCACCGAATTGCAGGCGCTGCAAGCCGTTCTGCAGCAGTTGGATGCATTGACGGCGGGCGAAGCAACGGGACCGTAAGTAATGCCTGTTGTTTAACTCTTGCTGACACACAGTTAATCAGAAAGGCCGGGCGGGGTGAACAAAACCCGCCCGGCTTTTTTGTTTAGCACACAACTGCTGCTAAAAACTGTTGGACTGGCTCCGCTTTTGCTGTATCATCATTTCATCATAACTGCGAAAGGATGCGAAAACAGGCATGGAGATTACCAAGAGCCAACAACAAGGAATACCCATCATCCATCTGGCGGGTGACATCGACGGCCGTACCGCCCCCCAGGTTCAAGAAGCGATACTACCCTCCCTACAAGCCAACTGCCTGCTGCTGCTGGAAATGAGTCGTGTAACCTTCATGTCCAGTGCAGGATTGCGGGTGCTGCTCCTGCTCTATCGCCAGATGAACGACAGCAACTGCCAGGTGGCCCTGGTAGGTTTACCGGAAATGATTCGGGATACCATGTCGATTACCGGCTTTCTCGACTTTTTTACCACCTATGACACGCTAGAGGAAGGAGTAGCCACGCTACATAATAGTGCGTAGTACGTGGTACATAGTCAAACACCTACATACGACGCAATACGAATCTATGCAACCAAGAATCGACATCTACCCTACTCACCGCCAGGGTGACTTCTTGATGCGGGCCGGACGGCCGTATCCGTTTGGGGCCAGCTTTGTGCCCGGCGGCGTCAACTTTGCCGTTTTCTCGCGCCACGCCACTGCCTGCACCCTTGTCTTGTACGAAAAGGGCAGCGCAGCCCCCCTCGTCGAAATCCCTTTCCCCGACGAATTTCGCATTGGCCATGTGTTTGCCATGGTCGTTTTTGGGCTGGACTACGAGCAAATTGAATATGGCTACCGCATGGATGGCCCCTACAAACCCCATCAGGGCCACCGTTTTGACCCTGAAAAAGTGTTGCTTGATCCCTATGCCAGAGCGGTCAGCGGCCGCGACGTCTGGCGACAGCGTACCTACCCTGAAGACAGCTTTCAACACCGTAGCTGCCTGGTCTATGACGACTTTGACTGGCAGGCAGACCGGCCGCTACAAAAGCCGCTGGAGGACCTGATCATCTACGAGATGCACGTCCGCAGCTTTACCCGTCATCCCTCGTCGGGTGTCAAATATCCGGGCACTTTTGCCGCCATTCGGGAAAAGATTCCCTACCTCAAGGAGCTAGGGGTCAACGCCGTAGAGCTGATGCCTATCCATGAGTTTGACGAGTTCGAAAACAGTTTCTATAACCCGGAAACGGGCGAACGGCTAATCAACTACTGGGGCTACAGCCCGGTCAACTTTTTTGCCCCTAAAGCGGGCTACGCGGCTACCGGCCAGTTTGGGATGCAGGTCGATGAGTTCAAAGCCCTGGTGAAAGAGCTGCATAGAAACGACATTGAGGTCTTTCTGGACGTGGTTTTTAACCATACCGCCGAGGGAGACGAGACGGGCCACACCATCTCGTTTCGAGGGCTGGATAACCAGACTTATTATATGCTGAAACCAGACGGCCGTTATTACAATTTTAGCGGCTGTGGCAACACGATGAACTGCAACAATCCGGTCGTGCGCACGATGGTGATGGATTGCCTGCGCTACTGGGTTTCCGAATTCCACATTGATGGCTTTCGCTTTGACCTGGCCTCGATTCTGGGGCGTGACAGCCGGGGCAATCCGCTGGCCAACCCTCCCCTTCTTGAGATGATGGCCCACGACCCGGTGCTGGGCCGCTGCAAGCTGATCGCCGAAGCCTGGGACGCAGGCGGTTTGTATCAGGTTGGCTCTTTCCCCTCATACGGCCGTTGGAGCGAGTGGAACGGTAAATACCGGGACACGCTGCGCAAATTTCTAAAGGGAGATATGGGCCAGGTGGCCAACATGGCGCAGCGCATCCAGGGATCGCCCGATCTTTACGCCGGTCGCGGTTCAACGGCCTCCATCAACTTTATCACCTGCCACGATGGCTTTACCCTCAACGACCTGTTCAGCTACAATGAGAAGCATAACTGGGCCAATGGCGAAGAGAATCGGGACGGGGCTAACGACAACAATAGCTGGAACTGCGGCGTAGAAGGGCCAACCAAAAACCCGCACATTCTGGCCCTGCGTCGCCGCCTGATGAAAAACGGCATGGCCATCTTGCTGGTCAGCCAGGGCGTGCCCCTTCTGTTTATGGGGGATGAAATAGGCCACACCAAGCGAGGCAATAACAACACCTATTGCCACGATAACGAGTTAAACTGGCTGAATTGGGATTTGCAGCCGGAAAACGAAGAGCTTTTTCGCTTCTTCCAGGCGTGTATCGCCTTTCGTAAAGCGCACCCCAATCTGCGCCGCCGCCATCACTTTCAGCAGCGGGATGCGGTCGAAACGCATGGTTCGGAGCTTTCCTGGCATGGCCTGGAGGCGTGGAATCCTGACTGGGGCGATCACGTACGCACCCTGGCTTTTATGATTGGCGATACGGATCCGGTCGCCGGCGCACCTACCGATGATTACATTTACGTGGCCATGAACATGCACTGGGAAAACCACCTGTTTGAACTGCCGCAGCTACCGCCTCGCCATCGCTGGCGCGAATTTGCTAACACGGGGCGGCCTACACCCAATGATATTACCTCGCCGGGTAAGGAACGGCCGTTACGCAACCAACGCTATCTCGAACTCATCGCCCGCTCGGTCGTTATCCTGGTAGGGCGGGCCACATGACAGCCGACCGCGCCGGTAACCAGAGTGAAGGTGAAATCACGCCACTCCGGTTGCCCGGCAATCTGGATGCTTTACCGCAGATAGCGACTTACGTTTGCCAGGCAGCCACACGGGCTAGTCTCAATTACAAAAGCAGCTATTGGCTGCGCCTCGCAGTCGACGAAATTGCCACCAACATCATTATCCACGGCTACACCGAAGCAGGGCAGCGGGGCACGCTGCGGTTGTGGAGCTATTGGGACGACGACTATCTGGCTATCGTTTTGGAAGACCGGGGTATTACCTACGATCCCGTTCAGGCATCACTGCCCGAAAAACTGGACTGTCCATTGCAGGAACGGCAGCCCGGCGGCTTGGGTATTTACCTGGCCTTGTGGGGCGTCGATGAATTCTATTATGAGCCATTGCAGAACTGCAACCGCAGCACCTTTTTGGTCAAGCGAAAAGAAAGATGAGTCGGGAACCAGGGTTTCAGGCGGCGTAGCAACTTGTCCAGGCCCACAATCCGGTTTTTCAGAGCGTGAATAATTCACTATGGCTATAACTTACGGCAGCATCCTGCTCATTGATGGTCAGGCCGACCGTCGCCAAACAATTACCGACGTCTTACGCCAACGCAACTGGTATGATCTTATGATCGCCGAAGCCGTACCTGTGGCCTTAACGCTGCTGCGGGAACGGCCGTTTGACGTCATTCTGCTGGATGTAGCCCTGGCCCAGGACGAAGCCAACCAGGCCCTGCAGGCGATTCAGGCAATAACTCCCGATACGCCGCTGATTATTCTGGCTGCGCCTGAACAACTGGACGCCGTTAGCCAATGTATGAGTATGGGCGCAACCGATTACCTGCTATCCCCTACCCCTCCCTTTCTGCTGCGAAGCAAAATCAATAGCTGCCTGGAGAAGAGAGCTTTAGAGCGACAGCTTGCAGCCTGCCTGCAACATTTCAACGAGATAAAGCAGTTGGCTGACGATCTGCGCCAGGTGGTCCTGCCTCTCGGAGGTGTGCTGGCAGCCGAAGAGCGACTGCAAACAATTTATAACCTGGTCGTAACCGAAGCAATGACCATTTGCCAGGCCGACTGCGGCCGTTTGTACATACGTCGTCAGGATGGGCTACACTTAGTCAGCCAGCAGATAGATAGTCTGTCGCTGCACGGAACCATTGATGCTATCGTGCCCCACGAGTCGTTGCCCCTTTATGACGAAAATGGCAACGCCAACTACAACCATCCCATTACCCACGTGGCCCACGAAAACGAAACGCTGCAACTGGCCAACCTGTATGAGGCGGCCGACTTTGACGTGGCCGACATGCGTCGCTTTGACCGTCGCTTGAATTACCGCTCCACCTCATGTCTGATTGTGCCGCTCAACAACGATGACGTCATTGGTGTGCTACAGCTCGTCAATGCCCGCAACAGCCATGGCTCGACCATCCCTTTTTCCCAATACCATCGGCTGGTCACTGAATCTATTGCCGGTCAGGCGGCTCTGGTGCTGCATAACCGGCTTTTGCGAAAACGTCAGGAGAGACTGCTGCGCTACGAGCGCGAACTACACATCGCGCACAACATCCAGTCCGGCTTTTTCCCGCAAGCTTTGCCCCAACCGGCCGGCTGGGAAGTGGCGGCCCGCATTCAGATAGCGCGTGAAGTAGGCGGCGATTTTTATGACACGTTCAGCCTGCCGTCGGGCAAGCTCGTCTTTTTGATTGGTGACGTGTGTGGCAAAGGGGTGGGGGCGGCCGTTTTTATGGCGCTATCCAGGACACTGCTGCGGGGGCTTATCCAGCAGTTTTATCAGTTGCATGAAGCGGAAGCACGAATGCGGGCAAATGTGGACGCTGAATTGCCGTCGCCTCTGCACGATTTGCAAGGGTTGGTCAACGCTGTTGAGCAGACAAACCATTACATTACGACTATTCACCAACAGGCCTACATGTTCGTTACGCTGTTCATGGCCATACTAGAGCCGGCCAGTGGCCAGTTAATGTTTGTCAACTGTGGCCACAACCCACCGCTGCTCTTTCACGACACGACGGTGCGTCAGACACTTTCGCCAACCGGCCCGGCCATCGGGTTACGCTCTGAAGCTACTTTTGACGTAGCCACCCTGCGGCTGGAGCCGGGTGATTTTCTATTGGCTTATACGGATGGATTAACTGAAGCGCGGGATAAAAACGGCCGTTTCTTTACCACTGGGCCTCTGTACGAACTAATCGAGACGTCCCCCGAACTGCCCGGCGCTCAAGCCGTCGTGGATAGGCTCTACAGTCTGGCCCAGAGCCACATAGGTCACGGCGAGCCGGCCGACGACATTACGATTCTGGCTCTCCACAGAAAAATGTAGAGAGTGTAGAGTGTAGAGATAGAGAAACAATCTCTACACTCTACACTCTATCTCTATCTTTATGCCAGGAAATGTTGCAGATGGCCGGCGATGTCAGGACGGCGCAGCTTACGCAGCGCACTTTTTTCTACCTGGCGAATCCGCTCGCGGGAGAGGCCAAACATCTCGCCGACCTCTTTAAGTGTTAGTGGTTCGCCGCCTTCCAGACCAAAACGCAGGCGCAGGATAGCCGCTTCGCGCTGGCTTAGCTTGGTCAGAATCTCGGCAATATGCTCATGCAGCAGCTTTTGGGCCACTACGTCGGCCGGCCGAGGCGTTTCCTGATCTTCAATAAAGTCACCCAATTCGGTATCCGGCTCGTCGCCACGCGGCTGCTCTAGCTCAACCAGCGGGCGCGTGATGCGGCGCAGCCAGCGCACACGCTCAGGCGACATTTCCGTATAATCAACCAGTTCTTCCACCGTTGGTTGACGGCCGTATTCCTGCTCCAGAGCGCGGGTTGCATTGTACAGGCTGGTAATCTTGCTATTCAAATGGGCGGGCAGCCGAATGGTGCGGCTCTTGTTAGACAAGGCCCGCGTAATTGATTGGCGAATCCACCAGGTAGCGTAGGTGCTGAGCCGGTTGCCCATGGTGGGGTCATATTTATCAACGGCCGTTAACAGACCAATATTCCCCTCTTGCACCAGATCGATAAAGTCCAGGCCCCGGCTGTAATATTTCTTAGCAATGCTGATGACCAGGCGCGAATTGGCCTGCACCAGGCGTTCGCGGGCCAAATCACCATAAGCTATCAACTGCTCTAGCTGGTTTTGCTCGGCCAGCGTCAGCGTGGCCGCTTCTTCTTCCAGGCGGCTGCGGGCTTCTTTGGCGATGATAATCTGCTCCGCCAGGTATTTTTCCTGTTCGGCCGTCAGCAATTCATCCTGACAGGCTTCTTCCATGTACAAGGCCAGGAAATCATTGACCGGTATTTTGCTCAGGTCTGCTTCCGGTAAACCGGGAATCGACTCAGGCAAACTCTCAAAATCTTCCGGTGAAAACTCGGCTGTAAGGGTTTCTATCGCTTGCTCTTGGGTTGGTATTATTAGGGACATGTTTCGCTCACTTTGTGCAATATGGCTATTTACCATTTATATTGACAATGATTTAACAGCATAAAGTTATGAGTGAATCATATCACAAGCGTACAGGTTTTGTCAAGGTATTGTCGGCTAAATAAGCGGCCTACTAATAAATTGTCTAACTTTTGATCAGGTAAGCCGTTTCAGATAGCGGCGTGCCCCCACCCGTGACAGCTCCTCGTCCAACTGCACTTTGAACATTTCCAGGCGCTCAGACGGCCGTTTCAAGTTGTACGTATCGATCTGCTTGTTGAGGGCCACAATCTGCGCCTCCCAGGCCAGGCAGGCATCATCCCAACTGATGACCAGCGCATCGATCTGTAGCTGACTGCCTGCCAGCCGATAAGCTCTATCATGCTGCTGCCACTGACGCGCCATTTCATCCCGCAGCCGACCGACCTGCTCCCGCAAATAATCACGCTGCATAATCCAGGCTGGTTTTAGATCATTCTCTTTGAGCAGCTTGTTGGCCAATGCCTGGTCTCCCTCATACAGATTGGTAGACAAATCCAGTGGCTTACCGGCGCCGGGCAAATTATCAAACACACCTTTTTGACGGCCGTCTTCGATCAAATCCTCAATCAAGTTCTGCCAGTCGCTACGCATTCGCGCCCTTAGCTCTTCGGGATTAGCCGGCACATTAGCGGCCTCTTCTTTCTTTTTCTTGCTCATATCGATCCTCTTGATGAAAAAGTTGGACACTTCGCTACTTTTTGGCAAAATAGTCACTTTGTTACAATTTAGGCTCAGAAAATTGGGACTTTGTGAAGCACCGTAGACACCATAGTAAAAGGACCACAACATTGCAACACGTAGATTGGCATCAGTACCAGGACATCTATAAGGATAATCATCATCACATCGTGGGCGCCATAAAGGTTGGCCGACGCATTGATAGTCCACAACTAAATAATAAAAGAGACATTTTAGTCTATTTGCCCCCCTCATACGACCAGCAGATACGACGCTACCCGGTCCTGTATATGCACGATGGGCAGAATCTGTTTGATAACGCCACCAGCTTTGCCGGAGAATGGGGTGTCGATGAAACCATGGAATCGCTCAGTCGAGAGCTGGGACTGGAAGCGATTGTCGTCGGCATTCCTAACATGGGTACCCAACGCCTGGCCGAATACAGCCCCTTCGTAGACCTCCATCTGGGGGGTGGCAATGGCCGGGCTTATATCACTTTCATTGCTGACACGCTCAAGCCGCTGATTGACACCACTTTCCGCACGCTGCCCAACAAGATTCATACCGGCATAATGGGGTCTTCCATGGGTGGCCTGATCAGCCTCTACGCTTTTTTTCAGCGGCCAAAGATCTTTGGCTTTGCCGGCGTGATGAGTCCGTCGCTTTGGTTTGCCCAGCGGGGCATTTACGACTTTGTCGAAGAGGCCGAGTTCAATCAGGGCCGCATCTACCTGGATGCAGGCACACGGGAAATGGGCGGCTCGCCACGCACGCAGCAGCAGCGGGCACGCTCGCGCCGTTATTACGCCAGTGTGCGTCGTATGAAGGGAATCCTCATCCGTAAAGGTTACCGGCCGTTGCACAATCTGCTCCATATTGAGGAAAAATGGGCGGGCCATAGCGAAACGGCCTGGGCGCGACGGCTGCCGCAGGCCATTCGCTTTTTTTTGGAACAATGAGTGCATAATGCGTAGAACGTAGTGCGTAAGCAGATAATTACGCACTACGCACTATTGTCTATGGCTGCACGGCCGTAGCCACAAACTCAATCTCCAGTGTCAAATCATCATCGACGGCGGCCACCTGAGGCACGCTGGGTATCGTCAGGTTGTAATCATCACGCAGAATAACGGTGTTGGCCTGGCCGCGTAGCTCCTGCTCGGAGACCAACTCGACCACCGTCTCAAACAAAACGGTTTGGGTAATGTCCCGAACGGTCAACTCCCCTTCAATTTGAAAGGTAATGGTTTGCCCCACGTCAACGCTATCGGGCAAGCCGATCAGGCTCGTGGGCACAAAACGAACAAACTGGTGCCGGCTGGTATTCAGCACAAAGTTGTTGATGGCCCGGTCGCGCAGACTGCTGTCGGTCATGAGCGTGCTGGCATCTACGGCGATTTCGCCAATTGTTGTTTGGGCCGGGTTGCCAAAGTCAACAGTCAATTCGCCCGTCACGTCACTGGTCACGCCCACGACCGTAAATGGCTCACCACGCAATATTTCGCCAATCAAAAAGCGGGCCTCGGATAGATCGGGATTTATTCGGAACTGCGTTGGCTGAACGGCCGTTTCTGGCTGCTCAGGAGTGGTGGGTGCTTCAGTTTCAACATCTTCCACTTCACCCGTCTCTAACGTATCGGCTCCGGTTTCAGTTGGCGCTGGTTCCGGTACGGCCGTTGGGACTGCCGTGGCTGTTGGCACGGCTGTTTCAGTTATGGGGATTGGTTCATCAACGGCCGTATCAGGCGCAACGGCCGTTTCCTCCACACCATTGCCGCAAGCCACCAGCAGCAAAGTCAGCAACAGCACCATACTCTTCAAAAACCATTGGGGTAACTTTATCATTCGTTCGTCAGCCTCCGTTAGATTCAATAAATACAAAGCGACCCTCATTCTACAAAAAAGCGCCACATTCCCTACCTCTGTTCACATTCGCTTAAGCCAACTGGCATTGACAACCGGCCCAAATGTCGTATGATCGCGCCCAGTGATCCAACCACATACCACAAAACAAGGAAAACAAATCATGGAAAAGGAACTACAAACCCTCAAACAGCGGCTCTTGGAAATCAACGATTTGAATTCCGCCTCCGCCTTGCTCAGCTGGGACCAATCGACCTACATGCCGCCCGGCGGGGCCGCCGCCCGCGGTCGACAGATGGCCACGCTGGGTCGGCTGGCGCACGAGAAGTTTACCGACCCGGAAATCGGCCGTTTGCTCGACACTCTGGCCACCTACGCCGACTCATTGCCGTATGACAGCGACGATGCCAGCCTGATTCGGACCACGCGCAAGGAATATGAAAAAGCGACCCAAGTGCCACCCAGCCTGATGGCCGCGTTTTATGCCCACAGTTCAGCCGCTTACCAGGTTTGGACCAAAGCCAGACCCGAAAATGATTTTACGGCCGTGGCTCCCTACCTGGAAAAAACGCTCGACTACAGCCGCCGCATTGCCGACTGCTTCCCTGGCTACGATCACATCGCCGACCCGCTGATTGACTTTAGCGACGAAGGCATGAAGGCAGAATCGATCCGCAGCCTGTTTGCCGAACTACGTCAGGAACTGGTCCCCCTGCTGGACAACATCAGCACCCAGCCCATACCGGACGATAGCTGCCTGCACCATCACTATCCTGAAGCCGAGCAGCTTGCTTTTGGCGAAATGATTATCCGCCAATACGGCTACGACTTTGAACGGGGTCGTCAGGACAAAACCCACCACCCCTTCATGACCAAATTCTCGCTGGGCGACGTACGCATTACCACCCGCGTCAACGAAAACGACCTGGGTGAAGCGCTCTTTAGCACGCTGCACGAGGCGGGCCACGCCATGTACGAACAGGGCATTCGGCGCGACCTGGAGGGCACTCCCCTGGCCGGTGGCACCTCAGCCGGCGTCCATGAGAGCCAGTCTCGCCTTTGGGAAAACCTGGTGGGGCGCAGCCGTCCCTTCTGGCAACATTACTATCCCCAGTTGCAGACCCGCTTTCCTGACCAGCTTGGCCGGGTCAGTCTGGACGCTTTCTACGGCGCCATTAACAAAGTACAGCGCTCGCTAATCCGTACCGACGCTGATGAAGTCACCTACAATCTGCACGTCATGATTCGTTTTGACCTGGAACTGGACCTGCTGGAAGGCTCGCTGGCCATTAAAGATTTGCCGGAAGCGTGGCACGGCCGTTACCAATCTGACCTCGGTCTGCAAGCGCCAGATGATCGAGACGGGGTGCTGCAAGACGTCCACTGGTATGGCGGCATCATTGGTGGCTCGTTTCAGGGCTACACGCTGGGCAATATCATGAGCGCCCTCTTTTATGATCAGGCCCTGGCGGCCCATCCCACTATCCCGGCTGAGATTGCTCAGGGGCAGTTTGACACCCTGCACGGCTGGCTGCGCGACAATATCTACCAGCACGGCAGTAAATTTACGGCCAATGAACTGGTCGAGCGTGTCACCGGCGGCCCATTAACGATTGGCCCTTATATCGGCTATCTAAAGCAAAAATTCGAGGAGTTGTATGGGTAAAGGAACCTTCTTAGCTGCTAATTGAGTGAGAATGCTTCCTGATCGTTAGGAGGCATCAGCCGTAAGAGAGCTGTCTGCTCCCGGTAGATGCTATGCAGCCTGGCCAGGATGGTGCTGGCTCGCGCAGCAGCCAGAAGGTTTTGCTTCTGCTCGGTGGGAATTTGTATGATTGAAGCCGCCACGTAAAGCAGGCTTTGATAATCCTGGGGAATCTGGCTGATGTCGAATTCGACCTGACCGAGGCGGGCCAGCACGTCGAGGTAATCGACCACCAGCGGGTAGAGTTGGTCAGCCGGCCGTCGTAACATAGCCACCGATTCGGGCAGTAAGGGGTACTCTTCCACCTCGCCCATCAGATAGGGGCGATCATGAGACAAATCGCGGATGCGAAAACGCTGATGGCCAACCGTCATCACAAACAGGCGTCCCTGGGAAAGAGGCTGAATCTGGGTGATTTGGGCGGTGCAGCCAACAGAATGAGGTTCGGGTAACGGACCACCCTCAGCCACACCGGTGCGAATGAGACTGACGCCAAACGGCCGTTTCGTAGCCAGGCACCAGTTAATCATCTCTTTGTACCGCTCTTCAAAGATGTGCAGCGGCAGCGGCATACCGGGAAACAAGACGGTATTGAGCGGGAACAGGGGTATTTGGTATGCTTCCATCATTCACCTCACGGGTCAGTATTCTGCCAGAATGTAACTCTTTCTATTGTCATTATACAACATTCTGCCAGAAGAAAAGGGGAAACTGTGGCTTTTTTAGACTGCAACTTTGCCCAGGCTTGTCCGTATAATTGAAGTAGAACAAGTAAGGTAGAAACTGAGGCGAGCAACTCATTGAAGGAGAAAAAGCGCATGGACGATACAAACACCAAACTGAAAAATGAGGAAAAAGACAGGCTGGAAGAGGAATTAACGGCCGTTTCTGACCACAGATCTGCATTGCCAGACCTGCCAGACCTGCCAGACTTGCCCGGACACCATAGCGGCGGTAGCTGGCTGCCCGGCCTGATCCTGGTCTTGATCGGCCTCATCTTTTTGGCCGCCAACCTGTGGGAGTTTCAGTTGGACAACTGGTGGGCACTCTTCATTTTGATCCCCGCCTTTGGCAACTTTAACAATGCTTACGAAAAATACCGGCGCACCGGCCGTTTGACCCGCGGTGCCCGCTCGTCATTGGGTTGGGGCGTCTTCTTCGTTATCCTGTCGGCCGCTTTCCTCTTCAACATTAGCTGGAACTTCTTGTGGCCTATCTTGCTCATCCTGCTGGGCATCGGCTTCATTATCAACCGATAAGCTAGAGCTAGAGGAAAAGCAGCTCTCTCTAGCTCTTGCTACAAGGAGAAACCATGTCCAACTACATTCAGGTGATGACCACAACGAGCAGTAAGGAAGAGGCTGAGGAGATTGGGCGTGCGTTGGTGACAAAGCGGTTGGCCGCCTGTGTGCAGATCAGCGGCCCCATCACCAGCGTCTACTGGTGGCAAGATGAAATAGAAACGGCCGCAGAATGGCACTGCTTCATCAAAAGCAAACAGGAACATTACGTGGCCCTAGAGGCCGCCATCCAGCAAATCCACCCCTACGACACGCCAGAAATTATCGCCACCCCCATCACCCTGGGCAGCCGTGACTATCTGCGCTGGATTGATGAGGAGACGTGAAAACGTAGTGCGTAATGCGTAAAACGTAACGCTACGCACTACGCACTACGTCCAGCTTACGCGCCAGCGCCGCCCGCACCTGCGCCACGTCGGCCGGTAGTTCCAGGGGCGGGTTGGCGTATTGGCTTTCGACTTCGTTGAGCGTGCCCTCGTGGTAGCCGGTCTTGAAGCGGGTAAACTTGAGGCCGTGGGCGGTACTGATGACCACGGTGCGGTCGTTGGCCCCGATCAGCCCTTTGTCTACTAATTGAAAGAGAACGGCAAGAGCAACGGCCGTATGGGGACAGGTGTACATGCCGGTTCGGTCCGCCAGAGCGGCCGCGTTGGCCAGCTCATGCTCCGTCGCCTGGGCCACAATGCCGTTGGTCGCCCGCAGCGCGGCCACCGCCTTCTCATAGCTCACCGGGTTGCCAATCTGAATGGCCGAGGCCAGCGTATTCTGCGCCCGGATAGCCACTTTCTCCCGAAAATCACTTTCGTAGCTCAAAAAGAGCGGGTTGGCCTTAGCCGCCTGCGCCGCCACCAGCCGCGGCATTTTGTCAATAATCCCCAAATCTTGCAGCAGTTTTAGACCCTTATACAGAGCGCTGATATTGCCCAGATTGCCCACCGGCATAATAATCCAGTCTGGCACTTCCCAATCAAACTGGCGCACAATCTCAATCCCTACCGTCTTTTGCCCCTCGATCCGTAAACTGTTCATCGAGTTAGCCAGGTAGAGCGAGTTGTCCTGCGTCAACTCCTTCACAATCCCCATACAGCCGTCAAAGTCGGTATCCAGGGCCAATACGTGGGCACCATTGGCGATGGGCTGGATCAGTTGGGCGTGGCTCACCTTGTTGCGCGGCAAAAAGACGACGGCCGGAATGCCCGCCGCCGCCGCGTAAGCCGCTAATGCCGCGCTGGTATCCCCCGTGCTGGCGCAGGCCACCGCCCGTACCGGACTGCCCTGGACCATCATCTGCTTGACAACGCTGACCAACACCGTCATCCCCAAATCCTTGAAGCTGCCGGTGTGGCTGTTGCCGCACAGCTTGACCCACAGATCGGGCACGCCAATCTGCTGCCCCAGCCGCTCGGCCCAAAAGAGATTGGAGTTGCCCTCATACATGCTGACCACGTTCTCATCGGCCAGGTCGGGGATGATCCACTCCTTCATATTCCAGACACCGCTGCCGTAGGGCCATTGGTTGGTCCCCACGCGGCGGGTGAGCAGATTGATCCAGGCGGCCGCGCTGCGCTGCCGCAGGGCGTCCACCTCGTGGTGGACTTCGAGCAGGCCGCCGCAGATGGGGCAGGTGTAAATCACGTCATAAATAGAGTGCTGCCCCGGACAGCCCCGGAAGCAGCGGAAATGGGCATTGTAGTTCATGGGCGTAATTGTACTGGGTTGGCCAGATTGGTCCAATCTATCAAACCTTCCTGGCTGCGGCTGATGCGGGTGGCAATGGCACGGCCGGCAAAGCTGTACGTCTTGCGGGTGATGGTATAGCCGGGGTGCCCCCATTGCAGTTCAGGCTCACTGTATGCCAGCCAACCTTTATCCATTCTTTACTCTGCTTCTTTTATCACTTCACTAACGTCAAACTGTAATATTTCTTGTTGCTTACATTCTGGCCAATCCTCTTGACGACAGTGAATCGCTGTGACTTTAAGCCCGTCCGGTGACCAGGCTATGTCTCGGAATGACCCTTCTGCTATAAGTTCCAGGTCGTTTTGAGCGGGTGAGAACAGCCAGATACCTTTTATTCGGCGGGGACCGGCTTCGCCCGTAAACAGCAACCATTGGTTGTCAGGAGACCAATGCAGGCGATGGGCATAGTATACTCCTGCTAAAGCCGGCCTCGGTTCCATCTCGTTTGGGTCCATCAGGTAAAGCTGGTACTCGCCCATAGCGCGCGATTGCCCACTGCGCCCCACTGCAGCTGGTGAAGCAAAGAAAGCGATAGTTTGTCCGTCGGGTGACCAGGATGGCGCGCTGGCTATACCTATGTCATGGTTACTATCCCGATTTAGCATGCTGTAATAATTCTCATCCAACGACCAGGAACGACGCCCACGACTGATCGTAATGGCCATTGGCTCAACGCCATCAGGTGCCAACCAATACAGTGTCTGAAATAAGCTGCCTGCTGCCTGCACACCACGGGACATATCAGGATTCCAGCTAAAGTCGTTGGCACCAATATCCGGCAGCGGCCCAGACACAATTTGCTCCATCGTTTCTGTTTGCCAGTCATAAGCCACGAGATAGTCAAGATCATCAGATGTGTGTTGAGTTGGCCATTGGATGATGCAAGTTTTTACTAATCCCAGGCGACCATCAGGCAATGGTGTTGGAAACCGGTACGTAAGTGCGTGCTGGCAGATGGGGTCAGCGGGTAATGCCAGCTCTTGTAACAAGCCGTCATTAAGAACCTCGTACCTGTTTTCGAGGCCCATGTCGCTGGCGGGGCTGACAAGCACTAATCTGCTCTCATCGGCCCAGGTTAGCCAGGAATAATGAGCCAGTGGAACCGCCAGCTTCTGAAAAGGGACTCCAGGTTCCACCTCTGCCGGGGCCTTTGTTGCGCTACCTGTGCCTGTGGTGACACAACCGGGTAAGACACCAACCAGTAAGAGGAAGCTAGCTGCTAAGAAAACAAGATTTGAACGCCGCCAGGTAAATTTCGTCATAATCCCTACCTCTATGGCCGCCAGGCAGCCCAAGCTGTTTAAAGTGAACCCATTGTCAAGACCACAGCTCGGCAAAATCAAGGTGTTTCATAGGGTCACAAAATCGTGCATTCACAGCAAAGTGGAGAGCAGCGGTTGACGCTGGTTTGTCTCCAGAATCAGCTTCATTGTAGCCGCGTTGGCCGGTGGGGTAAAGTATTGGCAATGTGAGAACCACAACAATTGCCAACAAATAGGGAGGGACAGATAATAGGCCATATGAATCAACGACCCCAATTCTCCAAGCAGCAGGCGGCCCAACTGGCCCAGACCCGTTATGGCCTAACGGCCGTTTCCACCCAACCCCTCCCCAGCGACCGCGACCAGAATTTTTTGCTGCAAACCGGCACGGGTGAGCGCTACGTCCTCAAGCTGGCCCAGGCAGGCGAAGAGGAAGCGGTGCTGCGCTTGCAGCAGGCAGTGCTGGCCCATTTGCACGAACAATGGCCAACCCGGTGGCCTGATGAAGCTGTACCGCTGCCGTAACATATCAAAACTGGATACCGTTTCCATGTAGCGAACTGAAAAGGCCGGTTTCAGCATAGAAACCCGCTCAGCCCCTCGGCCGAGAGCGATTCCCATAGGTACTGTACATTCACAAGGAGGTCCCGCCCGTGATATTGCTTGCTTGTCGTTCATTATAGTTATGTCGAGTACTAATTGTTACCCGGTATGGTAATCCACCCAACTATATTGTGAGCATTTTCATCGTATAATTGAACCACATCACCGGAATGAATATCGACAATAGAAATAAGTCTTGGTTGCTCACCACTCTCAATCTGCCGGCTGAAGGCTATCTTGGTGCTATCAGGTGACCAGATTGGTAAACCTGTACGCGCATTTATACAGAGGTCGATAATGCTCCCATCCTGCATATCAATATAAGTTAACTTTAGTTTTCCCTAAATTTGGTCAATATCAGGCCAGAAAAGCAGGCTTTTATGCCTGCGAAAGCCTGATTGCTTCGTATCCGACAGGCAAATGGGCCGTAACCGAAGCCTTCTTAAAA
>SLGK01000154.1 GCA_007123775.1 Anaerolineae bacterium
ACGCACTACGCACTACGCACTACGCACTAACTATGATTTTCCTAAAACTAGGCGGCAGCCTGATCACCGATAAAACCGGCGTGGAGCAGGTGCGCGCTGATGTACTGGCGCGATTGGCTGATGAAATTGGGGCGGCGTGGACAGAACTACCTTCTCTCGTTCTGGGTCATGGCAGCGGCTCTTTTGGGCATGTGGCCGGGGCCAAATATGGTACGCGCCAGGGGGTGGCCACCCCGGCGCAGTGGCTAGGCTTCGCTCAGGTCAGCGCGGCCGCGGCCCGGCTCAACCGGCTGGTGGTGGAGGCTTTGCTGGCAGCCGGTGTGCCCGCCCTGACCATCCAGCCCTCCGCCTCGGCCCGCTGTCGGGATGGGGTTATTACCCATCTGGCCAACCATACGGTCAAAAACGCGCTGGAGGCCGGTTTACTGCCGGTTGTGTATGGGGATGTGGCTTTTGACGAGGGACGCGGCGGTACGATCATTTCGACTGAGGAAGTGATGGATTATCTGGCGCAAGAGATACGGCCGTCCTGGTTACTCTTAGCGGGTGAAACGGAAGGGGTTTACGACGAAGCGGGCCAGCTCATCCCGGCCATTACCCCCGCCAATTTTGCCGCGATACGGCCGGCGCTGGGCGGCTCACGCGGTACCGACGTTACCGGCGGCATGGCCGGCAAAGTCGAGGCGATGCTGCGTCTGGTCGAAAACCAGCCCGGCCTCACCATCCGCATCTTCTCCGGCTTAGAGCCGGGCAATCTGCAACAGATTTTAAAGCAGCCAGAACGCCCCATCGGCACGGTAATCAGCCGCTAACACATTTCGTAGGGGCAGACCCGTGTGTCTGCCCTGAAAAGGGCGTGTCTGCCCTGAAAAGGGCGAGTACATGTGTCTACCCTGAAAAGGGCGAACCCATCTATCTGCCTCGACCAGGGCGAACACATGGGTTCGCCCCTACGTGAAGAACCCCCTTACAAAACCCCGCCCGGAAAACGGCCGGCCTTAATTGTGGCCACCTGCTCCGGCGTAAAGGGTGGCGTAAACAACCGTTTGTCCTTTTGGTGACTGCGGAAAAAGTCGATAATAAATCCCATGCGGTCTTCTAAACTGGCCCAATTAGCCGCCCCACTGCCGGCCAACGTATCTGCCCCCAGGTCAAACTGCCGGATTATTTCCCGACAGCGTTGATTTTCTATGACCAGCAGTTCTTGTGGAAAGTTGAGCAATCCGGTCGGGGCAATCACGTCTAGCCCCAGCTTCATTTCTCGATGAGGCAGCGTGTAGGTCATCCACATGCGCGTCACAGAACGCAAAACCATTTCTCGCGAAAAGCCCACCGCCCGATTGACCACCTTGCTTCTAAACCAACCCATTTCCTCATTGGTTTCCGGAATCAACCCTTCGGCAAACAGGTCGAAGGGGACAGCGAGCGTCTGTTCAATCACCGGTTGTAGGCGGCTCTGCTCATGCAGGGCCAACAATATGTTGCCCAGAAAGATCAATTCGGCCTTGCGCTTGCGGTTGGTTTCAAAGCGAGCCTGGTAAAAAGCGGCCAGGGATTCGCGCAGCCAGGCCTGTCCGCCGGCCGCGAAAGACCCCGTCGTAAAATGATCATCCAAAAATTGGGCCAGCCGGGCATAATCAGGCGTCCACGTTTTGCCGAACTGATTGACCAGATCAACAAAGGGCCAGGCCAATTCCCCAAAAATTAACAGATTGCCGCGGGATAATAGCAGACTTACCTGGCTCAAGACGTTCGCCAAAAGATTATCGGGCGTTGTAGGTTGGCTGTAATTCTCCAATTCCCGATCAAAGTAGAGCTGCGTGTTATCATAGCCAGCCGAGCGGATGAGGGCTGATTTTAGCGGGCGGGGCAATGTTTCGTGGCGGATGGCACGGCCGGCTGTTTTAGAGGCATATGTGCCAAAACCAAACCAGTTGACATTGGTAAAACTCAAAAATTTGCCTAATGCTTGGGCGACTTCGTGGTATCCCTGTGTAATCTGGAGATTACGTACCAACAGATTTTTATGGCCGATAATTTTGTCAATATCTTCTTTTGTAATTTTGTTTGCCATGCTTGTTTGCCAGGTTATTGTATGGTGGGTGTGACGCACTTCCAGTCTATGTTTTCCAGCTATCAGCTATATTGTAGACAAATATAAGCCAATCGGGAAGGCATTACACATAGCAATTTGGCCAATTCCTCTTACCAATACAGGCAGAAGTTTGCTATACTCAGTAACGGCCAGGTTGGACCGATTGTCTCTGGTGCATGTAGCTATTTCAAGGGTGATTATACAGCCTCAAATTTATGGAGTGATTTTTTATGAGTGACTCGTGGATCGGCAAGACGTTAAAGGAAAGATATCAAATTGAAGAACTGCTGGGACAAGGTGGCATGTCGGCCGTATACCGGGCTACCGACCCCAATTTACGGCGTGTGGTTGCGGTCAAAATCATCCACCCTCACCTCTCCCGAAGCCCGGATTTTATGCGGCGCTTTGAAGAGGAAGCCGCAGCCGTAGCGCGGATGAGGCACAGCAACATCATTCAGGTATATGATTTCGATCACGATAATAATACCTACTACATCGTTTTTGAGTACATTCCTGGTGAAACATTGCAGGCCTGGCTGGAACGCCTTAACAGCAGCAACCGTCTTCTGCCCATTGCCGATGCCATTCGCATTGCGGCCTCAATTGCCGAGGCGCTCGAATTTGCCCATCAGCAAGGGTTGATTCACCGGGATGTGAAACCGGCCAACGTTATTGTCAACGTCAAGGGCGAACCGATTCTGATGGATTTTGGTATTGCCAAAATCGTGGGCGGCACGCAGCATACGGCTACTGGCGCGGTCATTGGCACGGCTCGCTATATGTCGCCAGAGCAAATTAAAGGGGAACGGGTAGACGCCCGTACCGACTTGTATTCGTTGGGTATTACGCTGTTCGAGATGTTAAGTGGTCGTCCTCCCTTTGAATCTGATTCGGTCATGACTATGATGATGATGCACGTTCAGGACCCGGTGCCGAATCCGCTGGAATTGCGGTCTGACCTGCCCGCAGCCGTCATTGAGGTAATCTATCGTGCGCTTGCCAAAGAGCCGGCAGAGCGTTATGCTACTGCGGCTGAGATGGCCACTGCTTTGCGCGATGTCTTAGCGAAACTGGAAAATGAGCGTGCGGCCGTGCCGGTAGCGGTACCAACAGATATAACCCCGACCACACCACCAGTCGAAATCTCACCACAACAACCACCACCACCGCCTGTAACACCGCCACAACCAGCGGCAGCAGCAGCTACGCCAACAGCAGCATCTTCGGCAGCCGGCAGTAGTAGCCTCAAGAAGTGGGGTCTGATAGGTGGGGTTGTGGCCGTGCTGCTCTTGTTTGTTTTACTGGCTTATAATTTACTCGCAGGTTCTGATGAACCAGCCATGCTGGAGCAAGCAGCCATTGCCGAAACGCTCCAAGCCGGCATTGTTCTTACCATGGCGGCGGCCGAAACAGAAACGGCCGTTGCCCTGGGTGATGCTGCAATTACCGAAGCCACACCAGAACCAACGCCAACCGCAACCCCCTTACCCGAGGTGACCATCACCAATATCGCCGTCGTCAACGATGTTTACGTGGTGCAATACAACACCATTGGCTTTGAAGAATCGCTGCCAGGAATGCACGTTCACTTCTTCTTCGATACAACCCCACCACAAGAGGCAGGACGGCCGTTTAGCAACTTCTTCATGCACGGTGGCCCCAGTCCCTACGTGGACCTGAGATTAAGTGATAGACCCGCGAGCGCCGTGCAACTTTGTGCCCTCGTGGCCAACCCCGATCACACCGTTCAGGGTGAAAGTGGTAACTGTTTTGACCTGCCTTTAGTAGACCAGGAAGCAGCAGCTACCCCTCGGGCCACTGCCGCCGGCAGCGTGGCCGAAGCCCCTGCACCGACAGCAACAGCCACAGCAACAGCCATGCCGATGGTCACACCAACACCGGCCGTCCGCATCAACGACATTCGTGAAGAAGGCGGCGTCTATATCGTCAACTACACCACTACCGGTTTTACCGAACAGCTACCTGGACTTCACATTCACTTCTTCTTCGACACGGTAGCCCCCGAAAACGCCGGTTTACCCGCCAGTGGTCCCTGGTTTGTGTGGGGTGGGCCACGGCCGTTTAATGGCTATCGGGTCAGCGACAGGCCGGCAGCGGCCCAACAACTGTGCGCTCTGGTAGCCAATCCCGATCACACCGTCCAGCTTGGTACCGGTAACTGTGCCTATCTGCCCTAGCCTGAGCCAGCCGGGACCATTTAGTGGGCGCAGGAACGCTGCCAAGTAGGAATCAAGGAGGCATTTTTGCCTAAACGCACTGACGTACAATCCATTCTCATCCTCGGCTCTGGCCCTATTGTCATTGGCCAGGCGTGTGAATTCGACTACTCCGGCGTGCAGGCGTGTAAAGCGCTACGCCGCGAAGGCTACCGCGTCATCCTGGTCAACTCCAACCCGGCCACCATCATGACCGACCCCGACCTGGCCGACGCCACCTACGTTGAGCCGCTGACGGTGGAACTGGTAGAAAAGGTAATCGCTGAGGAGCGGCCCGACGCTCTGCTGCCCACCGTGGGTGGTCAAACGGGGCTGAATCTGGCTGTAGACCTGAAAGAAGCCGGCGTGCTGGACCGGTACAATGTGCAGCTTATTGGGGCGGACCTGTCTGCCATTCAGATTGCCGAAGACCGTTCCCGCTTCAAAAAAGCGATGATCGCGGCCGATATTCCCGTGCCGGTCAGCCATTTTGTCAATACGGTAGACCAGGGGTGGGACGTGATCGACGAGATTGGCTACCCGGTTTTGGTGCGGGCTTCGCGCACGCTGGGGGGCAGCGGTGGTGGGGTAGCCTATAATGCCGATCAGTTTACGGCCGTTGTCGAAAACGGTCTCCGCGCCAGCCCCATCAGCGAGGTGTTGATCGAGCGCTCCCTGCTGGGCTGGAAAGAGTATGAACTGGAAGTAATGCGCGACCGGGCTAACAATTTCGTCGTCGTCTGCTCCATCGAAAACGTAGACCCGATGGGCGTCCATACCGGCGACTCAATTACCGTCGCCCCGGCCCAAACGCTGACCGACAAGGAGTACCAATATTTGCGCGACCTGGCCCGCCGCGTCATGGAAGTGGTCGGCGTGGAAACGGGCGGCAGCAACGTTCAGTTTGCCGTCAACCCGCAAAACGGGGAAGTGATTGTCATCGAGATGAATCCGCGCGTCTCCCGCTCATCGGCATTGGCCAGCAAGGCGACCGGCTTTCCTATTGCCAAGATGGCCGCGCTGCTGGCGGTGGGCTATACGCTGGATGAGATTCCCAACGACATTACCCGCGTCACCCCGGCCAGCTTTGAGCCAAGCATTGACTACTGCGTGGTGAAGATTCCGCGCTGGAATTTTGAGAAGTTCCCCGGCGTGGACCCTACCCTGGGGCCCCAGATGAAGAGCGTGGGAGAGGTGATGGCCATCGGCCGTACCTTCGCCGAAGCGCTCAACAAAGCGGTGCGCGGCCTGGAAATCGGCGCACCCGGTTTTAGTCGCCTGCTGCCTAACGTAGTGCAGGCATCCCTGCCTGCACTCAACGTACCCACCGCCCAACGACTGTTTCAAGTAGCCCAGGCGCTCAACGACGGTGTCCCGGCCGAAGAAGTGGCCCAGCAAACGGCCTACGACCCCTGGTTCGTGTCGCAACTGCAAGAAATGCTGCGCTTCGAGAGCGAAGACCTGTCAGGTTTTGAAAACCTGACAGGTCTCGACGCCAATACCCTCCTGCGAGCCAAGCGGTTTGGCTTTAGCGATGAGGTAATCGCCGCCGCCGTTGACAGCACGGCCGAATTGGTCCGCAACCAGCGCAAGGAGTTGGGCATTCTGCCAGCCTACTACCGGGTGGACACCTGCGCGGCCGAATTTGAAGCCCACACCCCCTACCTCTACGCCACCTACGAGCGAGACTGCGAAGCCGAGCCAACAAACAAGCGCAAGGTAGCCATCATCGGTGGCGGCCCTAACCGCATCGGGCAGGGGATTGAGTTTGATTACTGCTGCGTGCAGGCCTGCTGGGCGCTGCGTGAACTGGGCTACGAGACGATCATGATCAACTGCAACCCGGAAACGGTCAGCACCGACTACGACACGGCCGATCGCCTCTACTTTGAACCATTAACGCTGGAAGACGTACTCAACGTGCTGGAACTGGAACAACCCGAAGGGGTCATCGTCCAGTTTGGCGGGCAGACGCCGATCAACCTGACGCGCGGCCTGGCGGCGGCCGGCATCCCTATCTGGGGCACGCCGGCCGACTCGATTGACCTGGCAGAGGACCGGGGCCGCTTTGGCGACCTGCTGCAATCGCTGGAGATTGACCATCCGGCCTGGGGCCTGGCCCACTCGCGCAATGAGGCAGTTGAGATTGTGCGGCGTATTGGCTATCCGGTGCTGGTACGGCCGTCTTTCGTTCTCGGCGGTCGAGCTATGGCGATTGCCTACAGCGACGACGAGCTGTTTCGCTTCTTGAAAGAGGCGGCCCAGGTTTCACCCGGCAGTCCGGTCCTGATTGACCAGTTTATCGAAGATGCGTTTGAGGTGGACGTGGACGCTATTTCCGACGGCGAAAACGTGGTCATCGCCGGCGTGATGCAGCATATTGAAGAGGCTGGCGTTCACTCCGGCGACAGCGCCTGCGTATTGCCGCCCTACAAAATCAGCCTCTATCACCTGAGTATCATCCGCGACTACAGCGAGAAATTGGGGCGCGCCCTCCGGGTGAAGGGGTTGATCAACATCCAGTTTGCCATCAAGGATGACGTGGTCTACGTGATTGAGGTCAACCCTCGCGCCAGCCGGACGGTGCCCTTTGTTAGCAAAGCGACGGGCATACCTATCGCCAAATTGGGGGCGTTGGTGCAGGCGGGGCAAACGCTACCGGAACTGGGGCTGATGGAAATGCCGGCCGTGGATGGCTTTTTTGTGAAGGAGGCAGTCCTGCCTTTCAACAAGCTGCCGGGAGCCGACATCCGCCTCAGCCCGGAAATGCGCTCGACGGGCGAGGTAATGGGCCATGCGGCTCGTTTCGGACATGCCTATGCCAAAGCCCAACTGGCGGCAGGCCATTCGCTGCCGACTGAGGGGGCCGCTTTGATTACGGTCAACAACTTTGACAAATCGGCGGCTATGAAGCTGGGGCGGGATTTGCACCGGTTGGGGTTTGAACTATATGCGACGGAGGGCACGGCCGTTGCTCTGCAAAAAGCGGGTTTGCCGGTAACAACGGTGGCCAAAGCCAGTGAACCGGGCCTGACTACCGTGCGGTTAATCAAAGAAGGGATGGTAGGGCTGGTATTGAACACGCCCCTGGGCCAACGTGCCCATGTCGATCAGGCAGCCATGTACCAGGCAGCCATCCAACATAACGTGCCCCTTATTACCACGCTATCAGCAGCCCAAGCGGCCGTTAACGGCATCAAAGCCCTACGCGAGAAGGAGTTAACGGTGCGAAGTTTGCAGGCGCACCATCAGGCATGATATGTGAAGCGTGAGGACTTGCCTTCTCACGCTTCACGTTTCACGCTCCGTGCTTAGGGTCTGACGATGACCGGGAGGTACAGCTTGTAAACGGGCGGCAGCTCGGCCACAATCGTGACTGTCGCCGAAGCGGTGTTATTGTCCGGATCCGGATCAAACACGGCGGCAGCGACAACGGCCGTATTCACCGCTACACCCTCCCTTTCGGCCGTAGCCACAATTTGCACCTCGGCCGAACCATCGGGAGCCAGATCATCCAGATCGCAAACAATCTCACCGGCCAATTCGCGACAAGTACCAGCGCTTGTGCTGGCCGAGACAAAGCCAAGCTGTATCGGCAGATAATCGGTCATCACTGGGCCAACAGAGATGTCGGGGCCAGAGTTATGCACCAGCAGCGTGTAGGTTATAACGTCCCCGATAGGCGCAATCAGGGCACTGGCCGCTTTATTCAGGGACAGGTCCGCCTCAGCCTCAGGTGGCTCTTCACCCAGGCAGCCGGGGATGATAAATGTGCCCACACGGGTACGCCAGTTGGTCGACGAGTCAGACGACTGATATTGATTGGTATACCAGAAGGTGCAATCATCAGCCGGGTCCACATTCATCGAACTGTAATCCCCCCAGCGGTTATTGGCCGAAAAGAATGTACCGCCCTCAATCAACGACACTTCCGGGCGCATCGTGCCGAGCGGATCATCAGCGTGACGCGCCGTGTAACGAATAGCGGGGTGCATGGTGCTGCTAGACACACTGTAGCCCAGGGCGATATTGCCCGCTTTGTCCATAGCAATGCTGCCCATCCAGCGGCTGTGGCTGTCGGGGGCATACGTGCCCTCCTGATGCAGGGTCCAGCTGCCAGTTCCCGGTAAGCGGCGCAGCTCAAACCAGCGAATACCGGCAACCTCTGTGCCCGTCACATCTACGGCAAAGTTACCCACCATGGCCTCGTGTGTACCGAAATTGCGGTAGGCCAACCGCCACATCGGCCACTCCGAAACGGAGTCTACACGCTGGGTGGTTCCCAACTGGCGAATACAGTTAAAGTTGAAAAAGCCGCAAACGGTATAGTTGAAGGAGGCCACCGGCAGACTCTGTGCCAGGGTGAAGGTGGTGTTAGCCGGCGTGGCAAAATCAACGTCAAATTCCCAAATCTCCAGCCGGTCCACCCCGCCGTGAAAACCACCATCTTTGAAGGTGTAGAATTGGTTGGGCGTCCCGGCCGGTGGTGGCGTGGCCCCGTCCAGATCGCTCGGCAGGTAGAGGTTTGTGCCGCCGGCAACGCGCTGGTAGGTGGCCGGGCTGCCGTTTAACATCTGGCTGCGGTTAAAGGCGTAGGCGGTATAGCTGCCTTCATTGGCAGACATATAGTAGGCATCAGGCCAGACGCCAAATTTGAAATAGTCGGGGAACTGGGGCGTGGTGAAACGGTAAAGGTGGTAACTGCCGGTTGGGTCGGGCGTGGTAGAAATGGCAATACACATGCCGTTGGGCCAGGTAAACTGGCTTAACAACCAGCGGTCGGCCAGCCGATCATAGACCACGATGGGATCACCGTCATTCTGTGTAGCGCAGACGTTGGGTTGCCCGGCGAAAAGCTGGTTAAAGGGGGTGGGACCGGCCAAAACGGTGCCGTTTTTGTCAAAGATGGTGAAGACGACGTTGACCATCTGCACATAGTGGTTGGGGCCAACGTCGCCGACCGTGTCGGGCGGGCTGAAGCCGCCGGCCGTGCTGCGCATGGCGCCATCGAAGGTCAGGGTGGGGGTAGGCACACTGCCTCCCGTCAGGCTGGTGGCGGCCAGCGGATCCGGGCTGCGGCCTGCGGTATCGAATTGCCCCATGCCCTCACTGAGCAACAGCGGGTTAAAGCGCGGGAAGATTTCGCGCTCCAGGTGTGCGTCAGGGACAAGGGGCGGCAAATCTCGCACGGCGGGGCTGAGGCCCGGCACGGCCGTTTCGCTGACGTAAAAGTCGGGGGTGGTGTCCATATTGTCGGCCTGATTGCCGGCCGGGCTGCGCTGCCCGGCGTGTCTATCGGCCGTTTCCGGGTTGGCCCGTTGGCTGTCAGGGTAAAGCAGATACAGACTGACGGCAAAGAGTAAGACAATGCCGGTTAAATATTTGATGGCTATTTTCATGAGATGCTCTCCTCTGGGGAATGGGACGCAGATAAAAACGAAAAATCTGCGTTCATCCTGACCTATTCCAACAGCTGAAAATAAACTGTGGTGCGCTGCACGGCCGTTTCTGCTGCCTCACGCACCGATACCTGTCCATAAAAAGCGCGTTCAATTTCTCGATTGGCTGCCTCCTCGATTGTCACCCATTGGTGAATGGTGGGCACCTGTCGCATGACGGGCAGGGTGTCCAGAAAAATGTGGCTACGCAATGGCGGCTGCTCCGGTTCTAAAAATCGGGGGGATTGGGCCACCGCTTGCAGCGAGGGTACGGTCCGACCGGTCGCCAGCATCCGCTGCTGCCCCTCGACCGAATTGGCATATTCGATGAAGGTCCAGGCCGCTTCCTTGTTGGTTGATACGGCCGCCATACAGTAAGCATCGCTGTGTAAAATGCCGGCTGCTTCCCGGTGCTGGGGCAAGGGGGCGATGTCCCAGGTGAAGCCGCTGATGGTGCGGTAGGTGGGCACACCGCGGCGGCTGTTGAAATACATGGCCAGACGGCCGTTGAGAAAACGACTCTCGCTCGATTCGGCCGATTCGGCCACGGCGCTGGGCACAACCCCTTCGACGACTTGCAGGTTGGCAAACCAGGTAAACGCTTCCAGGGCGGCCGGGCTGTCCAGCGTCAGCCGGGTGGGCCGGGCCGGATCGTCTACCAGTTCGCCACCGTTTTGCCAGATGAAGGGGGCCAGCCGGTAGAGCGATGGCTCGATACCGGCGCCGTATTGATCGATACGGCCGTCGCCGTTCAGGTCCAGGGTCAAAGCGCGTGCCGCCGCCAGAAAATCATCCCAGGTCCAGTCAACGTGGGGCGGTTCCAGGCCGGCCGCCGCAAACAAATCCTGATTATAATAGACCACCAGGCTGGATATGTTTTGCGGAATGCACCAGAGCTGCCCATCCAGGTAAAAGGCAGCAATGGCCTCCGGGAAAAAGTCTTCTTCGTGCAGCCGGTCGCTTTGGGCCAGATAAGGACCAAGCGGTTCAAAAGCGCCCTGCCCGGCAAAGGCCCCAATACGCCGGTAGTTGAGCAACATCACGTCCGGTGGCGTGCCGGCCGAGAAACCAACGGCCAGCCGCTGCCGGTATTCGCCCAGGCTAGGGGTGTGGCGCAGTTCGATGGGGATGTCGGGGTGAACGGCCGTGAAGCCAGCCACCAGACTTTGATATGCTGCCAACTCTTCCGGGTCGCCAAACACCATGAAGGAAACGGCATTTTCCGAACGGCCGCAGCCCACCAGCAGCATTCCCCCTAAGAGGGTCAACGTCAGGAGGCAAAGGGGTAAAGGCCAGGAAGAACGCATTATCTCTGCTTTTCTCGCTGCATCTGTATTGGTCACAAGCTGCCAGGAACTTTTCTCACCGCAAAGACGCAAAGAGCGCGAAGATTCTAGCTTTAATTCTTTGCGTTCCTCCCGTCTTTGCGGTTCAATTAATTCGTGACCATTACATTTTCTTCGTGAATCTTTCCGTCTACTCTGTGCGACGCCGCATAACCAGGTCATTTAATCTAATTTTTGTCCATCAAGTTGGCCAGCGACAGATCGTGCAGGAAGTAGCGCTGCAACCAGAGAAAAAGAAGGAGAACGGGTAAGGTCATGACCACGGCCGCAGCCATGAGCAGGGGCCAGTTGGTGGGGTCGAGCTGATTCATGATTTGCAGCCCAACGGCTAAAGTATAATAGATGGGTCGGTAAATGTACAGCACCGGACTGATGAAATCACTCCAATACAGCACAAAGGTCAAAACGGTGACGGCGACGGTGGTGGGATGGGCCAGAGGCAGCACCACCTGCCACCAACAGCGCAGCAAACCGGCTCCGTCAATGCGGGCCGCCTCGACCAGTTCGGCCGGAATTTGGCGGCAGGCCCAGTAGTAGAGCAGCACAAAAAGGGGGCCGCTGGCGGCAAAGGCCGGCAGGATGAGCGCCCACAGGCTGTCGAGCAGCCCCAGCCAGCGCAAAATCTGGAAGCGAAAGAGCCAGACGGAGGCGCCGGGGATGAGCAGCAGGGCCACATTGAAGGCGAACCAGTGGCGCTGTTGGCGCATAGGCAGTTGGGACAGGGCAAAGCCGGTCAGGGAAGCCGTGAGCAGGGTCAGGGGCACGGCCGTTCCCACCACAATCAGCGAATTGACCAGATAGCGGCCAAAGGGCAGCAGCTCAAAGATGAAGGGATAGTTGCCGAACTGGGGGTCAGGCGGCCACCACTCAATCTGGGCCGGCGGCGGCAGTCCCGGCATTCGCAGCGAAGCCACCATCACCCAAAAGAGCGGCAGGATGAAAACGGCCGTTATACCCAACCCTACCAGATGATGTACAAACCAGCGTAATCGGTGAAGAATCATAGATCTATTGTGGCGAGTAGCGGGTAGCGGGTAAGCGGACTCGCCACCCGCCACTCGCCGCTATTCTCCCAGCCCGCCTAATTCGCGCACCATGTTAAGCATCCCGGCAATGATCAGCAGCAGGAACACATAGGTGACAACCAGCGCGGCGGCGGCCAGGCCAAAGTCAAAAAAGTCAAAAGCAATCTCGTATATCAGCAGCGGTACAAACGTAGTGGCGTAATAGGGACCACCATAAGTCAGAATAAAAGAGGGGGTAAAGGTGTGTTGCAGGCTCATGATCAGGTCGCGAAAGGTGAGGACCAGCAGCCAGGGCAGCAGCAGCGGTAGCGTAATGTACCAGAAGCTTTGCCGGCCGTTGGCCCCGTCTACCCTGGCCGCTTCATAAACGGCGCGAGGGATGTTTTGCAGCCCGGCCAGCAACACCACAAAACCTTCGCCGATCTGAAAGAGCAGCATGAGTACAATGGCCACCCGCGCCGAGTTGGGTTCGGTCAGCCAGTTGGGCGCGGGCAGTCCCAGCCAGGCCAGGACCACGTTTAACGGGCCATAGAACGGGTTGAAAATCCAGAGCCAGATGAGGGCATAGGCCGCTTCGGGGATAATGGTGGGCAGGTAAACCGAGGCCCGATACAGGCCAAACAATCGCTTCTTGCTTTGCAGCAGCAGGGCCAGCCCCAGCGCGGCCAGCAGGCGCAGCGGTACGGCCAGCGCCAGGAAAAAGAGGCTGTTGTAAAAGGAGATACGAACCAGCGTGGAGTCGAATAAACGGCCGAAATTGCTCAGCCCGGCCCACTGTGGCGGCTGCAGGGTGTCATACCGGGTAAAGGCAATGCCCACCGTCGCCAGCGCCGGCAACACCAGCAGCAGCAAACTACCCATCAGGTAGGGCAATAAAAAGATATACAGTTGGCGCTGGTAAGGGAGCGTTTTTGCCAGGTGGGCAACATGGCCGATTATCCGTTTCATACAGGCAACGGATTATCCAACAATCGCCCGTTCTGGCAAGTCAGGAGAGTGAAACGTGATGCGCTATTGGTTTACGCATCACGTTTTACGTTTTGAAAACTATACTTCCATTTCAGCCTGGGTCAACTGCCATTCATTCAGCACAACCATGCTAAAAATGTCCGATTCGGTGATAACGCCCACGACCTGATGTTGTTCATTGACCACCGGCAGACCGCTGACTTTGTTTTCAAGCATCATACGGGCCGCTTCACCAATAGTAGCATCGGGAGTGATGGTAATGGGATCGGCCGTCATGATTTTGCGAATGGGTAGTGTAGCCAGCAAATAGTTGAGTTCCCATACGCTGAGGGTGGTAGCCTGGGAAGGCTGTGCCCCACGCACGTCGCCGAGCGTAACAATGCCAATTAACCGGCCGTTGCCATCCACAATCGGTAGCCGCCGAATCTGGCGTGAGGTCATAATCTGATGGGCTTCGGGCAGACTCGTTTCGGGACCAATGGTGACTACGTCTTCACTCATCCAGTCTTGTACAAGTTCGTGTCTAATCATCTTAATTCTCCCTGTTCTAGTGGTAACATAGTGGGTAGGAATACGTAGTGCGTAGTGCGTGGGAAATCGCACGCACTACGTACTACGCAATATGGTCATAATTATACATATTATAGGATGTACAGGGCTAATTTACAGTAACAAACGTCATGGGCGGAGCATGATACGTGAAACGTGATCCGTGAGAATTCACGCATCACGCTTCACGCCGCATCACGTGACCACGCCATCAGGCTAAGACCATCACTTCTTCTTCTGCCTCCAGCGCCACCGCCCGCTCATCGCGGAACTGTTTGGTGTAGAGGCTGTAGTAATGGCCCTGCGCCCGGATCAGTTCGGCATGAGAACCGATTTCGGCGATACGGCCGTCTTCAATCACCAGAATCCGGTCAGCCCGCTTAATGGTACTCAGCCGGTGGGCAATGACAAAGCTGGTCCGCCCCGTCATCAGCGCCTCCATGCCCTGCTGGATGAGGGCCTCGGTCAATGTATCAACCGAACTGGTGGCCTCGTCCATGATGAAGATGTCGGGCCGGGCCAGGATGGCTCGCGCCAGGCTCAGTAACTGCTTCTGCCCCACCGAGAGCAGCACACCACCCTCACCCACTTCCGTATCATAGCCATCTTCCAACGACTGGATGAACGGATGAGCGCCGGCCGTTTTGGCGGCTGCCACAATTTCCTCGTCGGTGGCGTCTAAACGGCCGTAGCGCAAATTCTCCCGCACCGTCCCCGAAAAGAGATGGGGCGTTTGCAGCACGATGCCGATGCGCGATTGCAGCGAATGCAGCGTCATCTGCTCATAATCCAGCCCGTTGATCCGTATCTGCCCCGCTTTCGGCTCATAGAAGCGGCAGAGTAGATTGACGATGGTCGATTTACCCGCGCCCGTCGGCCCTACCAGGGCAATCGTCTCACCCTGTTTGACCGTCAGGTGGAAATCTTGCAGCACCGGCTTGGCCTTGTCGTAGTAAAAGTCCACGTGGTCAAACTCGATGTCGCCACGGATGTGGGGTACAGCTACCGCACCCGGCCGGTCCTTGATTTCCGGTTTCTCATCCAGCAGCGAGAAGATGCGCTCGGCCGAGGCTACTGCCTGCTGCATACTGGCGTAAACGCGGGCCAACTCCTGCACCGGCCACAGCATGAAGGTAATGTAGCTGATGAAAGCCTGGATACCGCCGATGGTAATGAAGTCGCTCTGGTATTGGATACCCCCGTACCAGACCACGCCGGCCACGCCAAAGGCGCTGATCAACTGCACAATCGGCAGGAAAAGAGCCGACAGCCAGGCGGCGCGGAAACCGGCCTGGTACATATCCCCGGCCAGTTCGTCAAACTCGCGCAGGTTGGCTTCCTCGCGCCGCAGCGATTTGACGACACGAACCCCGGTAATGTTCTCGTTGTAGGAACTGGTAATCTGCGAATTCAGCTTCCGCACCTGGCGGTACTCGACCAGAATCTTTTTCTTGAACTGGGCCGAGACCACAACCAGGATGGGGATGATGAAGAAGACCAGAATAGCCAGTCGCCAGTTGATGTAGGCCATGAAGGCCAGGGCGGCGATGATGTTGGTCACACCCCAGGTGATGTCCAGGAAGCCCCAGGAAACCAGTTCGCCCACACGCCGGGAGTCGGAGGTGACGCGGGACATGATCCAGCCCACTGGCATCCGGTTGAAGTAGCTGAGCGACAGGTTTTGCAGGTGGTTGACCATGCGCCGCCGCAGGTCATACTGGACGCGCTCGCCCAGCACCCCGGCAAAGTAGATGAAGCCCAGCACCAGGATGGCCTGAATAACGATAAAGATACCGTATTGGACCACAATCCAGAAGAGGGCTTCGGTATCGCCGGCCAGGATGCCTTCGTCAATGATGCGCTTGCTCAGGAAGGTGAAGTAGGAATCCACCACCGAGACCAGGGCAATGCTGACCAGAAAGCCAAGCATCATGGGCCAATGTTTTAGCCCTTGCTGCGCCGTTCGCACCAGCGTACGGCCGTTTACCTGCGAGGTAAATTCTTCTTCTTCAAAATATTCTTCGGACATGGTTAACTCCGTAGTTCGTATTGCGTATTGCGTAAAACGTAATGCGTAAAGCGTAAAACGTAACAGCCATAGAAGCCCATTACGTTTTACGTTTTACGCTTCACGCCATTGGTAATCGCTGATGACCATTCGACCCCACCGCCGCCGCAATCTCCGCTTCCAGTTCCGCTTCGATGCGGGCCTGGAGGTCGAAGGTGCGCCGGTAGATGCCCGGTTCGGCCATCAACTCTTCGTGCGTACCCCGCTGGACGATACGGCCGTGGTCCAGCACCAAAATCTGGTCGGCGATCATCACGCTTTGGATACGATGGGCAATGATAAAGGTCGTGCGGTCCTGCATCAGGCCGTTCAACGCCTGCCGGATCTCCGCTTCCGTTTCCGTGTCCACCGAAGAGGTGGCGTCATCCAGAATCAGGATGCGCGGATTCTTCAGCAGGGTACGGGCCAGCGTCACCCGCTGCTTTTGCCCGCCCGACAGCGTCACGCCCCGCTCGCCCACGCGCGTCTCATACCCTTCCGGGAAAGAGAGAATCACGTCGTGAACGGCCGCTGCCCGCGCCGCCGCAAACACCTCCTCATCCGACACCTCACGGTCCACGCCATAGGTGATGTTCTCCCGGATGGTGCGGGAGAAGAGGAACGGTTCCTGCATGACGATACCGATTTGCTGCCGCAGATAGGTACGCGGGTAGCGGCGCAAGTCCACCCCGTCGAGGGTAATCAGGCCGCTGCTGTAGTCGTAGAAGCGAGGCAGCAGGTTGACCAGCGTCGTCTTGCCCGACCCGGTAGCCCCCAACAGGGCCACAATCTCGCCTGGCTTGACGCTAAAGCTGATGTCGTGCAGGACCGGCAGCGGTTCATCGACCATCTTGTTCTGCGGCCCGGCGTAGGCAAAGTTAACGTTCTCAAAACGAATCTCACCGCGCATGATCTCTTCGGGGACATAATCACCCGCATCCAGCGCTTCCCGCTCCTGGCGCACAATCTCCATGACACGGCCGTAAGAGACCAACCCGGTAGACATCTGCGTAATCAACCGCCCCAGGTTGCGAATGGGCCAGATGATGTGGATGATCAGCCCGGCGTAGGCCAGGTAGGTCCCCACGGTAATGTCGCCAGCAATAGCCATGCGCGCCCCCAGGTAGAAACCAAAGAGCATCTGCATCCCGCACAGGATGTCGGTGATGGGCCAGAAGGTACCGTGCATCCAGACCAGCCGCCGCCCCAGGGCGAATTGGCCGAAGTTCTCTTTCTCGAACTTCTCCTGCTCATATTCCTGGCGGGCAAAGGCTTTGACCACGCGCACGCCGGACAGGTTTTCTTGCAGCGTGTTGGAAACGGTCGCTTCCTGCTCCTGGAACCGCTCGTAGGCTTCCCCTACTTTCTTGAAGAAGTAGAGGGAGATAACCACCACCAGGGGAATGACGATGACCGAGTAGAGGGCCAACTGCACGTGCAGCAGCAGCAGGGCGGCAAAGTTAATCAGAAAGAGGAGGCTGATACGGCCGATACCAATCATCTGCTCAGCAAAAAAGCGGCGCACCGCGTCCACGTCGGACGTGGCCCGCTGCAACAGTTCACCCGTTTGCATCCGGTCATGGTAGGTAAAGGTCAGCCGCTGGATGTGGTTGTAGATGTAGCTGCGTAGACGCAGGGCGATCCCTTCTGACGTTTGCGCCGATAAACGGCCGCCGGTGAAGGTGAACAACCCTTGCAGCAGCGCCAGTCCAATAAAGCCAGCCGCAATCCAGGGGACCACACCAAAGTTGTCCTGCCCCAGCGCATCATCAATGAAGAAGCGCAGCAGGTAGTAGATGCTGGCCTGGGCCAGCGCCGCCAGCCCGACCGCCACCACTGCTACCAGGTAATGGAGGCGATACCCGTCCATCAGCCGCCATAAACCAACCAGGCGATTTTCGACCAGACTTTCTTTTACATTAAATTCAGACATAATTCACTCTCTCTTAAGAAGCTGTTATGCGGAGATTCGCGGAGGACACGCGGAGTTTCACGGAGAAAAGCAGAGAAAAAGGTAGTTCTCCGCGCACCTCTGTGGTCCTCTGTGCATCTCTGCGTTCCCATTTTTTGTTAAATCGAGACCTTCTATTTTACGGATCATTGTGACACCTACGGTCACTTGGGAAGGCAAAAGGAAGAAGGAAGAAGTTTGCTTACCACACTTCGCCACCTCGCCACCTCGCCACTCCGCAACAAAAAAGCCACGGGGCTTGCCCGTGGCTTGGGGTCCGGTACTGTAGTGAAGGTCAGTATACCGGCAAATAAAAAAAGCCACGGGCTTGCTGCGCCGTGGCCTTGAAATGGTTGACGTTATGTCTACTTCAAGCGAGACGGCGCGGCAATGGCAGGACGAAACCACCGCTATCAGCGGCAGCACGAACGCGGATGAAGGGAATCATATTGGTGTAAATGGTTTGCATTGCGCCGTAACCTCCTTGTAGATTTGCGACAGGCTAAATTTATCGGTTTTCTGCCGCAGGCAGTACTATAGCAGAAAACAGCGGCGGTCGTCAAGTCCTAATTTGATACGAAGAACCCTCCGGATTGACTTACATAACGCAACGCGTTACAATTTGAGATGTGACCTGATAATTATCGTGTGTTCCATTTGAAGCCTCCTTTTGCTTTCTTACGCAGCTATCCTAACCGATAGCCAGGGGCGCTTCATTTTTGTCGCTGACAAGTTGTTTATGCACCCAGGCTTGCATGAAAGGCCTGGCGAGCAATACGGAGCGCGTGTCATGTTGTATAAATTCGGTGGTATCAAAGCGGGCCTGTGCCTTGTTCCCTGTATTCTTTTCCTGCTTCTCACCCTTTTTTCTATTCCTCATAGCATTGCCCAAACGATCCAGACCCAGACCCCTATTCCCGGTGGTACAATCAATGTGGACACCACCTGGTCGGCCGCCAACAGTCCCTACACGGTTCTCGGCACAGTTACTGTCGCCAACGGCGTTACCCTTACCATCGAGCCGGGAGTTGAACTTTATTGGAACGGCAGCGCTCAATATCTGTGGCTGCTCAATGGCGCAACATTGGTGGTGGAAGGGACAGAAGCCAACCCTATCCTTTTCAGTCGCAACGGAACTGGTCATTGGGGCGGTATTTACGTTGCCAACGGCGGCCAGGCAACCTTGAGCCATTGCGAAATTGCTTATGGCGGCTCCAGCAGCAGCTATGGTGGGTTGCGTACCGACTCTTCGCTGGTGAATGTGAGCGACTGCCATATTCACCACAGCGCTCACCATGGGTTGAATCTGGTTGGCGCGGGGGTGTCCCCTTCATTTACCCGCGTTCAGATCGAAAACAGCGGCGGTAACGCCGTAGCGCAAAGCACGGTGGACATGACTCCCGCTTATAACAATTTGAGCCTGAGCGGCAACAGTCAAAATGCTATCGTCTCCCCTGGCGGCATAGTAAACCGTCACATCACACTCGTTCCCCCTGGTCTGATGGGGGACCAGATTATTCCTTACCGCTTCATCGGCAGTAGCAGCGTGCATGTTGCCAACGGTCAGGCGTTAACGGTAACCTCTGGCGTAGAACTCCACTTTAGTAGTCCCAACCAATACCTATGGGTGGCCGGCGGCGGTCGCTTACATGCTGCCGGCACGGCTGAAAATCCGGCCGTTTTTA
>SLGK01000217.1 GCA_007123775.1 Anaerolineae bacterium
CGGCCAGTCCCGCATGCAGACAGAAGGCGGCCTGGGCATAATCTCCCTGCAGCTCGGCAATATGGCTCAGGTTGTTGAGGCAGGTGGCTATGCCCAGCGGGTGGTTTATTGCCTGATAGAGGCTCAGGCTTTTTTTGTCCAGCCGCCGTGCTTCCTCATACTCACCCAGTTCACAGGCCACGTGGGCCAGGCCGGATAACGTTTGGGCCACGGCATACTCGGCCCCCAGTGATTCAAAAATAGCCAGACTGGCCTTAAACCAGCTTTGTGCCTGGGTCCAATCCCGTCGCTGCAAGGCAACCTGGGCCAACCCTTTCAGCCCCACGGCCTGGGCATAGGCGGTGGACGGCTGCTGGCCCATGTTTGCGACCAAATCTTGGCCCAAGTTTTGGCCCAAATCTTGGCCCAAACCTTGGCCCAAATCCTGGCCAGAAAGACGGTCCAGGCCGGCGTGAAGGGCCACCTCTGCTTCCTCTACTCGGGACAGGCTGATCAGAAAGAGACCACGCCGCACCAGCAGCCGGCCGATAATCTGGTCGGCGGCAGTCGATGGGGTGTGGTCATACCGCTGCTGCCACTGCTGTGCGGCCGTTTCAAAATCGGCCAACCCTTGTTCAAACAGCCCCTTGAGGGCGTAGAAGTGATAGAGGGGCGCCAGGGCTTTAGCAGTCGCTTCGGCCCGGCCGTTGGCTGCCGCCCAGCGCCAGGCCGCCCGAATGTTGGGCAGTTCTGCTTGAATGTCGCTGAGGGCCATTAGCTGTTGTCCCCCTTGCAGCCAGGCTTCACGCGCCTGCAAGAAGGTAGTGAAATAATCGACATACTGCTGCCAGGCTGCTACCGCGGCCGTTTTATCTTCCGCCAGCCGGTATTGCCCAAAGCGGCGAATTATTTGGTGCATCTGATAGCGGTTACCTCCACCTGCCTCCGGTGCCGTGCGGCGCACCAACGAATGGTCAACCAGCCGGATCAGCAGCGGCAGCGAAACGCCCAGCGCTGCTGCCCCGGCCTGGTCAAAGCTGTGGGCAAACAGAGAAAGCCGGGCCATGCCCTGTCGTTCGGCCGGGGTTAGCAACTGCCAGGAGTAGGCGCAAACGGCATCCAGGCTGTTATGCCGGTGGGGTACGTTATGACAGACGGCCGTTAGCTGCTGCGGTTGATCGAGAAATGCCTCTATGATCTCCGCCAAGGGAAGGTATCTTACCCAGGCGGTCGCCAGTTCTAGCCCCAGGGGTAATCCCTCTACCAGTTGGCATATTTGAATAAGTTGGGGCCAGGCAGCGACCGGCACTTCGTAGTCCGGGTAGTGGCGTCGGATGGCTTGCTGCAGAAAATCGACCGCTGCGTAGGCGGCGGGATTAGGATCGTCAAGGGTTTCCGGGTAGGCCAGGCCGGACAGGGGGAACAGCCACTCCTCTTGCAGTTGCAGCCGCAGGCGAGAGGTGACCAGCAGTTTGAGGCCCGGTACCGCCAGCAGCAGCCGGGTTAAAAAAGCGGCCTGGGAGACCAGTTGTTCAAAATTATCCAGGAGCAGCAGGCAGTGCTGCCCTTGCAGTTGTCTTATGATTGCCGTTTCACTAATGGGCTGCTTCTGAGGGGGCAGCCCCAGCGCGGCTGCCAGGGCGGCCCAAAGGGCGTTGGCATCGGTCGCAGTTACCAGGGGGACAAAATAAACGCCCTGGGCAAAATGGCTTTCGAGGTGGCGGGCGGCGGCCAGCGCCAGCCGTGTTTTGCCCACGCCGCCGGGACCGGTCAGAGTCAGCAGGGCGCAGTCTGGATCGGTCAACCGCTCTACCACGGCTGCTACTTCTTGTGTGCGCCCCATAAAAGGGGTCAGGGAACGGGGTAAGGGGGCAGAAACGGCCGCTGGCTCGGCCGCGCCGGCTGTGGCCCGGAAATCGACATCGTTGGCCGCCACCGCTTGTTTGTTTATAGCCTGGTTTTTTAGGGAGGGATCACTTAAAAGGGAGTCCAGAGTGAAGGTAGGCAGCACCCCTAACTCTGCTTTCATCTGCCCGGCGAATCGTTTGTATTGCTGAACGGCCGTGTCAAGCTGCCCCCTGCCGATATAAAGGCGCAGTAGTTGCATTTGGGCCGTTTCGTTAAGGGGGTCCAGGGCCAGCCAACGCCGGGCGTAGGGAATGGCTTCTTCAGCTTGCTGCCGTTGGTCCAACATCGGTTGGCCCAACAGATGAACAATACGTTCCAGGGTTTGGGCCAACCCCTGTCTCAACTTTTCGGCTTGTAACAACTGCCACTCATCAAATTCAGGTGTATCGGGCAAAACAAAGTCGGCCATAAAATCGGCCTGGTAAAGCTCGGCGGCTCGTCTGAGCTGGGCCAGATCAGACTGCTGCAACCCATTAGCCAGGTGATGATGAAAGGCGACCACATCTACCCACAGGGGTGACCTGAGTGGCAGGTTGACGGCGTGATGGTCAATCTGTAACAGGATGGTGCCTACCAGTTTTTGAATTTCGGATAAGGATTGGCGCAGGGCAGTCAGGGCGGTAGAACGGTTGCTTTCAGGCCAGAACAGGGCTGCCAGAGAAGCCCTTTCGTGAGGAGTCCCGGTAACAGCCAGGTAAGCCAACAAGGCCAAACACTTGCGCCGTCCCGGTCTGACAATTGTGCCGGCCACCTGCAGGCGTGGCGAGCCAAAGAGGTAGAGGCATATCTCTTTTCCCTGTACAGTAGATGGCTGCATATAACAATACGTCACGCACATTACTGACTGTAATGTGACCGGCTAATGTGCGGCACAAGAGGCTATCTTGCGCTTCTGATGCCCAGCCGCCGGGGTAAAGTGACGTGCCGCAATCGTGGACAACTCTTTGGTGATGGGCAAAGTATAACAGACGCGTAACAAAATTCCAAACGGCTGGCCTGATTGACTGACAAAACTTATCTAACCGCAGAGGACGCGGAGAACGCAGAGAAAAATAAAGAAGAAATCTCTGCGTCCTTTGCGCTCTCTGCGGTAAAAAATGAGATGTGTCAGCCAACAATACGGCCGGCCGAAAACTGGATCGCTGATTGGATCGCTTTTGTTACGCTTTCATTACGCTCGATCCGTATACTGTAACTGTGAGGCTGGGGGCCACGAACCCACCAGCATTTAAAACATTTAAAACATTTGAACGTATCTTCTCAATAAATCGCGGTGAAGTTGGTTGAGCTTGTCGAAACCAACGGCCTTCGACAAGCTCAGGCCTCGTTTACCCCAGAATATTGAGAAGATACATTTGAAACTGTTTAAGGAGATAAACCATGCAACACAACTTTAGAAAATTTTTCCTGCTCTTCTGCTCAATCATGTTGTTGGGCACTGTTACTGTGTTGGTAGCCAGGCCACACACGTCCTTTGCTGATGAAGAGCGGCAGCGTATGCCGGAATCACCAGCGACAGACAATTGGCAAACCTTTGAAGACAGGGAGTACGGCTTCATATTAGAGTACCCGGCCGATTGGGAGGTTATAACGTTCGTTGAGCAGCCACGGCCCTATCCCGAACCGGAAAAGATCGTCCGCAAATATGCTTTTAGCGGTCCTGAAGGATATGTAACGCTGTCTGTATTCTTGCCCCAAGGGTTAGACCTGCCAACCTGGTTGAAGAATCAAAACAGGATAAGCCCGGACTTGTTTCCGGCTATGGAGGCCAATGCCCGGCTGGCCGGGTATCCGGCAGCTGCGTTTGTCACAGGCAATAACTTAATCCTGTTTATGAGCAGCGGTGACTATATTTATCGCTTCTGGTACCCCATTACCGATAGCAGCTCGGCATTACAGGCCAACTGGCATATTTTAGACACCTTCCATACTATTGCAGGACATTCTCGTTCGCTTGATGCGGACACACAAATTCCTCAATCAGTGGTGGATGAGGCACAGGATGAATTAATTACAGTTGCAAACGAGATAACAAATAGTACTTGTGGTCTTTCTGGTCCAAGTCCAACATGCTGTGGTCTTACCAAACCAGCAGGATGCACCTATCAATGCAGCAGTCGGAATGGAGTAGAGAGGGGGAACTGTACCTGGTATGTTTGTCATAAATATGGTGGTGGGATTCCCTTTAGCGGTAATGCGAGCCTTTGGTGGGAGCAAGTTCCACATAATCCCGGCTGGGGACGCGGGACGACACCGCGCTGGCATAGGAATATCGCCTGGTGGGGTACTTCTTATAGCCAATATGGGCATGTGGGCTTCATTGGATCTTACTGGGGTGGCACCCCGACGATACAGGAGATGAATTATTGCGCTGCTGGTACTGGTGAATGTGTACAGACACGGCAAGCGATCCCCCATGGATATATATACGAACTAACAGGTGGGCCTGCACCAGCAACATCAGTAATAGAGGCAATGTATTACAATTACAGTGTGCCATATCTGAATTACACTCACTATAAGAATTAGCGAATCTAACGGGCAGGCTTTGGTCACATATGATCAAAGCCTGCCTCAACCCTATGGATTTACGTATTTTGTCTAAAAAATAAAAAGGAGTTTAATATGGGTACAATGCGAGTACTAAAACAAATGGAAAATAGTATGCAATTTATGAAGATGCTCATTATCTGGTTCTTAGCTATCATGTGGGGAGTTACGGCAGCCTGTACGGTTCAGGAAACAACCTCAACCGGTTCAGAACTTGCAACAGTCGAGACAACAATACCAACCTCAGATGGTATAGCGATAACAGAGGCCGAACCAACCGCAACAGCAACCACCACTCCAATCCCGCCATCACCGACAGCAACGGCAACTGAAGCGCCCCCCACCGTGGCGCCCACGTCAACGCCGCTGCCGGTTGCGTTATGCCCAGGTGAAGCGGGGTCGGAACTGACCTGGAGCTGTGAGGAAAACAGCCGGGATGGTGTGCGGTACTGTACGGCCGTTGACCAGGAGCAGCAATTTGCCTGCTATGAAGATCTAACACACAGCTTTGCCCTATCACTGCCGGATGGCTGGACAACTGGGGTAGTGGTAGTCAGTCAGCGTCCTCCTTATCCCGAAAGAGATAAGGTTGTCAAATATCATGACTTTATTTACAACGATAATGAGGAATTCGAAGTTGCCTGGACCAGACTGTTTGTTTTTATACCAAGAGAACGAAACCTGTCCGACTGGTTGGCCAAGAAACACCGGGTCAGTCCTGGATTGTTTCCGATCACAGAAACAAACGCCAGGGTAGCGGGCTACCCGGCCACCATCTCGATATACGACTGTTCTCCCCAGTTTTATCGTGATGTGCAGATAGTGGTTCATAACGGGGATCGTGTTTTTGTGTGGCAATACTATGTCTACCGCGAAGCCGGCGTCCAGGCGCTGCGGCCACTGTTGGATTCAGTACGGTTTTCAGAGGAAACGGCCGTGCCGGCCGAAATCCCCGACGAACTCTGGCAGGAAGTGCTGCAAGGTTGTTGGTAATAGAAGCGCGTGAAACAAAAAAGGAATGCGTAGGATGAACTCTGCAAGTAACCACATTTCCATCTGGTTATTAGTCATTGTGTTGGTTGGTCTTGCTGCCTGTACGGGTCAAGAAGTAACGCGAGATGATTCGGAACTGACCGCTGTCGAGGCCACAAGCGAGGTAATAACAACGGCCGAACCAACCGCAACAGCCACACTAACCACGCCCACAGCGACAGCAACGGCCGTATTACCCACACCAACAGCAACGGCAACTGAAGCGCCCCCCACCGTGGCGCCCACGTCAACGCCGGTGCCGGTTGCGCTATGCCCAGGTGAAGCGGAGCCGGAACTGACCTGGAGCTGTGAGGAAAACAGCCGGGATGGTATGCGGTACTGTACGGCCGTTGACCTGGAGCAGCCGCTTGCCTGCTTTGAAGATCTGGACCCTTTAGTTTTCCCTAACCCAAATGTAATTTGGGGATGAAAAAACAGGCGTTTTGAGAGAAGATTAGTCTATGAACAAAAATCAAAATCTCAAAACACCTGCACCAATCAATTATCAAGTA
>SLGK01000051.1 GCA_007123775.1 Anaerolineae bacterium
GTAGCTGTGCGGCGCAAAATTGGCCGCCAGCGGGTTGATCTCATCCAGGGCCAAGACCTTGAGGCGCGGCGTCAGGTGGTGAAAAGGCAGAATTGTCCAGGCAGGCGCGGCTTGCCAGACGGCGCTGATGACGTCGGGATTGGTTTGGGCTGTACCGTTGCCCCATTTAATGTTGAGCCAAACGGCCGTTTCTGCTTCAACCACCAGATTATCTGACCCGGTCTGCCAGGCCGCTTCCAGCTCGGCCGTCGTGACCCCATCGCGGATAGTGTTGAAGGGGGCAGCCACCACATAGAGCCAGCGGGCCAACGGTTGCGCCCCGTCCAGCTCAAGCCACACGTCCGCCTCTTGCTGGCCCACCCAGCGGAACTGGTTGGGGTAGGCGGCAGTGAGTGCCTGAAGCTGCTGTTGGAGTTCGGCCGGAACGGCCGCTGTCGCCCCCACGCGCCAGGGAGAAGCAGCCGGATCAAGGGTAGGAGGAACGGCCGTTGGCAGCAAATCGGGCAGCGCGGCGGCCGGCGTGACCGGCGGCGTGGGAGGGCGGGGTAGGTCTGCCTCGGCGATGGGTACGGCGGTTGGGATGATCGTAGGCAAAACGACGGCAGGCGCCTGACCCGACCGACAGGCAATGCTCCAAACCGAGATGACTAAAGCCAACAAAATCGGGTATAATCGATAAAACATGCGCTGTTTATACCATTTATTGTGAGTAAACCAAAAATGAGCCAAAAATTGTCTAAACCTGCTGAACTTACCGAACCTGTCGAAGCTACCGAAACGTTTGAAAATGAGGCTGCTACCGAAACGGCCGTGGTCACCGAATTGACCCAAGCTGCCGAAACGCCCGACATCGATCTCAAAGACCCCAGTCTCTATATCAACCGGGAGCTAAGCCATACCGAGTTTAACCGGCGCGTCCTGAACGAATGCTATAACGAAAATCACCCCCTGCTAGAACGGGTTAAATTCTTGGCTATCTTTAGCACCAACATGGATGAATTCTTCATGGTGCGTGTCTCTGGCCTGAAACAGCAAGTGATGCTCGGCATTACCAAATCGCCCGCTGATGGTATGACGCCGCGAGAACAGCTTGTGGCCATTCATCGCGTGGTGACGCAGCTATTTGCCGAAGCGAACGTCTGTTGGCAGAAACAGCTTTGGCCTGCCCTGAGAGAAGAAGGTATCAACATTGTAAACTATCAGGATTTGGGCAAACGGGCGCAGAAGAAAGTCAACGACTACTTCGAGCGCGAGATATTTCCCGTGCTGACGCCGCTCGTTTTCGATCCCGGCCACCCCTTTCCCCACATCTCTAACCTGAGCCTCAATCTGGCCGTTGTGCTGTGTGAAAAGGACTCCGGCGAGACCCATTTTGCCCGGCTTAAAGTGCCCAGCATTTTACCCCGCATGATCCCCCTTAAGCCACTGGACCCGGATGAACTGCTGCCGCCCACGGCCCAGAAATTTGTCTGGCTGGAGCAGGTGATCGCCGCTAACCTGGATCGCCTTTTCCCCGGCATTGAAGTGGTAGCCGCTTACCCTTTTCGCATAACACGCAATACTGATATGGAAATTCAGGAGGAGGAGGCTGATGATCTGCTGCTGACGATGGAAGAAAATCTGCGCCAACGTCATTTTGGCTCGGTAGTGCGGCTAGAAATTGACGAAAGTATGCCCGAAGATGTGCGCCAGATTTTAATGTCTAACCTGCGGGTTGGCAGTTATGACGTTTACACAACGGATGGACCACTGGGCTTTAGCAGTTTGTGGGAGTTGCATGGGTTGGAGAGGCCGGATCTAAAAGATTGGAGTTTTAAGCCGGCGTCACCAGGCTATATCCGTTCGAAGGAGAATCTGTTTCAAGTGCTGCGCCAACATGATGTGTTTCTGCATCACCCGTTCGATAGCTTCACGCCGGTGGTCGATTTTGTAGAGCGAGCTGCCGCTGATCCGGATGTGTTGGCCATTAAGCAAACCCTCTACCGGGTAGGGCCAAATTCGCCCGTTGTCCATGCCCTGATGCGGGCGCGTGAGAATGGCAAACAGGTGGCGGTGCTGGTGGAGCTAAAGGCGCGGTTTGATGAGGAGAGTAACATTGAATGGGCCAAAACGTTGGAGCAGACGGGTGTCCACGTTGTCTATGGCTTGATTGGCCTGAAGACCCATTGCAAGGTGTGTCTGGTGGTGCGGCGGGAACGCGACGGCATTCGGCGCTATGTCCATGTGGGGACGGGCAATTATAACGCCATTACGGCTCGCATTTATACCGACATCGGCTTTATTACCGATGATGAAGCGTTTGGGGCAGATGCGTCGGAATTGTTTAACTTTTTGACCGGTTTTTCGCTACAGCGTGAGTATCGTAAGTTTATTACGGCCCCCAATACGCTGCGTGAGCGGATGTTGGCGTTTATTGAACAGGAAGCGGCGCATGGTGAAAACGGCCGTATTATCATCAAAGTTAACGCTATCGTTGACGCCGCTATGGTCCGCGCCCTGTACCGGGCCTCGCAGGCCGGCGTAAAAATCGACCTGATTGTTCGTGGCATCTGTGCCCTGCGTCCTGGACTGCCCGGCATCAGCGACACTATTCGGGTGATCAGTATCGTTGGCCGTTTCCTCGAACATACCCGCATCTACTACTTTGCCAATCAGGGAGACCCCATTATATACACCGGTAGCGCCGATCTGATGCCGCGCAACATCGACCGCCGGGTCGAGGTCCTATTCCCCATTGAAGACAAGGTGTTACAGGAGGAAATCCTGGAAAATATTCTCAACGTTTACCTACGGGACACGGAGAAATCCTACCTGTTGCAGTCAGACGGCAGCTACATTCCGCGCAGCTCGCTAATTGACGACGACACGCCATTGTTTAACAGTCAGGAATGGTTGCTCAACGAGCGCGGCTCTACTGGCAATAGCTACCCGGTCATGACCGACAAATAAGAGGCGTAGCGCGTGGCTACACTACTTCAATATCAGTCTTCTTTGGGCTTGATGAACCGGTTTGCCTTACGAACTACGTAAAGTCAAAGAGTTCGGCCTTATCCCCCGTCAACTCGTAGTAAATGCTCTGCTGCCCGCTGCGGGCACGGATGATGCTCAAGGGAGCCACGTCCATCTGGGCCAGGGTGCGTTCGAGGAAATCTTCACTGCCGTCAAAGCGGTGGGTCAGTTCCATGTCGCGCCGCTGGCCGCAGGTGGGGCAGGCGGCGTGGCTCTCGTCCAGGCGAGCCATGCGCTGAAAGACCGGTTCGCGAGTGGCGCAAGCCTCACAAGTAAAGGCCAGGACCAGTTCACCGTCAAATTCCAGGGCCACGTCGTCGCTGCCCAAATGGTCGCGGGCGATGGCGAAGAGGTCTTGGAGGGTGGTTGATACGGCCGTTGCTTCCGCTAACTCCACAATCGGGTCCAGCATCACGTGGCTCATGCAATCCTTCTTGACCGGATACTCAGTGACGTAAACGTCGTTGGTCAGGCCGTTGATCATCATCGCCTTGCCCGGCTGTACCTCCATCTCGTGGATCAATTTTAGCGCCTCCTGCGTCTGGAAAGCAGCCACAATCGAGGCGCTGGTGGGGGTGGTGGGCACTTTACCCTGCAAAATATTCTGCCGCGCCAGCAGCGGGCAGGAGTAGCGCAGATTGATAATCTGGTAGTCGAGGTCGGTCAGGGTACATTCGTAACAGGCCCCCTGACCCGGCCAGAAAAGGCGCACAATACCCATGAGTTCCTGAATAGCGCCATCGACCCAGGGGCGATTGACCTGCCAGCATTTGCGGTTAATGGAGAGGCGGGCTTCCCGATTGTCCAGGCAGCCGATGACCGCGTCCACGTGGCGAAAAACGCCCAGCCCCATCTCAAAATTGATGTCGCCGTGCCACGCCTTGACGTTTACGTCCGGGTTGAGGGCCTTGACGGCATCGGCGGCCGCGTCCACTTTGCGCCGGCCGCGATCCTGGCTGCGAAACAAGACCGAACGGCTGAGGTTACTGTCTTCGATGGTGTCAAAGTCGGCGATGAGCAGGTTGCCCACGCCCATCAGGGCCATGTTTTTGAGGACCTCGTTGCCCAGTGCGCCTGCACCCACCACCAGGACGGTGGCGTTGCGGACCACTTCTTGCTGCCACCAACTGATGTAGCCAAAGGTATGGTAACGGTCGCTGTCGGGGTCGGTAATGGTAATCGGGTCGCCAACGGTGATGGCTGGTTCAGTCATTTATTACTCCTCAAAAAGGACCGAGGACGAAGGACCGAAGACGGAAGGTTGTACTGGTTTTCCGTCTTCCGTCCTCCGTCCACATCAAATTTCTCCAAATGTTTCGGTCCAGGTACGGCCGCATAGACGGCAGCGGTAGGTTTCCTTGATGGTAGACATAATCTGCTGCGCCCCACCGCCGGGGTCGCCCATCATTGTGTCCACGATGGTCACTTCTTCCACTTCCCGGTCGGTTTGCCAGTGGTGGCGGCTGCCGCAGTAGGGGCAGCGGTTCTTGGCCACGTAATGGCGAAAAAAGAGGTAGCCCGCCACCAAAACGGCGGGCAAAACAATGCCCAGCCAGTCGTCAAAGGTCATCTTGTTTGATGACGGAGGACCGAGGACGGAAGACGGATGAGCCATTTCCGTCTTTGGTCTTCCGTCATCCGTCAAATTACTCTAATCCGATGCGCTATGCTGGTGGTAAAAGGGCAGCTTGAACTCGGTGCGGTCGGCGTTGAGGGTGATGGATTTGCGCTCGACTTCGTTGTTCATGTCACGTGGCCAGGTGACGTCTACGTCGTAGGTCAGGCTGGCGTGGAGGGGCACGGGCAGCGAGCAGAGGAAGTGGCCCTCTTCGTTGGTGGTGCCGGCGACGAAGCTGCGTACGCCACGGCAGTTGACGCGGACTTGCAGGCCGTACATAGGCGGCCCGTCGGGATGGGCTTCGACGACGACGCGCAGTTTGGTGGTGGCCATTGGTTCGTTATGGCTAAAGAGACGGCGTACACTGTCGGTGAATTGGGTCAGGGGTGCCGGTTTCGTTTCTACCGCACGGCGACGGGTTGGCTGCTGGCGGGGACGAGAGGGGGTAGACGGCCGTACCTGCTCCTCCGTAATTGTAATGGCCGGCATCCGAACCGGGCCGTCCCGCTGCGGGCCGTCGCCCAGGTCCTCATCGGTAATGGTAATCGGTTCTGTGCGTGTGATGGTTGGTTCTTCGCGGCCGGCCTCGGCGTCGTCCACGCGCACCGTGTCGCGGGATACCTCCGGGTAGCGCACCGGGATGGGGGGACGGTAATGGGGCGGCAGCGGGGCGACCGGCGGTTCATCGGGCATACTGTCCAGGGTATGGGCCTGATTGGCCGCAACCTGGGCCGAGTAGGCCAGCTTACGGGCCAATTTGTCCCGCTCGGTGGCGGTGCGCTGCACCTGCTGCCGGATAAGTTGGGCGGTCCGTTTGAGGGCCTGCCCGGCCGGGCTAAAAGGTGCTGGTGGGCTGGCCGGGTCCAGCTGGGCCAGCGGGTACTCCTTCTTCCAGGCAAAAGCGGCCAGAATGAGGGAGAGCCAATCAGGACGGAGGACGGAGGACGGAGGACCGAGGTTGACTTGTCCGTCGTCGGTCGTCGGTCCTTCGTCTGGAACGGCCGTACCGCTGGTGAGAACCAAGGCCTGCACCGCTTCTTGTTGGGCCAGGCCGCTCTGCTGAAGTAGATCGTATAGAGCCAGCCGGGGCCATGTTTCGTGGGCCATCAGTGCGGCAAAATCGTGGAGAGTAGGGTCGTCAATGGCCTCGGCCGCTCGTATCAAAGCCTTGGCGCGGGATTCGGTGAAGGTAAACGGCCGTTTCGACTCGCTCAAGGCAGGCTGTTCTTCTTCATCAGCCGCCAGCTCAAACAACCAGCGCCGCAGCCGCCCGGCAAACAGCGCCAGGTGGGTTTCGTCTCGTATGGTTTGCA